>DASUMQ010000349.1:0-10533 GCA_036277615.1 Steroidobacteraceae bacterium | reverse complement strand
GGCGGCAGCACTGGAACGCGCGTTTGCGCCGGGCGGGAGCGCGCGCGTGCTCAGCCGCTTCGAGCGCTGGCGCGAGGCCATGGCGAAGCGCGGAGCGAAGTAGTGGCTGGTGGCCGTGTCCGGTGTCTAGTGTTTAGTGTTTAGTAGGAGGCCGACTCTGTCGGCTGGCGGCGTAGCTGCCGGCTCTACGAGACACTAAACACTGAGAACTAGACACTTTCAAAGCTCTTCAGCACTTCCCGCTCGATCCACGACGGGCCGGGGCTCCCGTCGTAGAACCCGCAGTGCCCGCCGAAGCGGGTCACGGTGAACTCGAGGTTAGGCGGCCGCGCGACGCGTTCGAGATCGCTCGCCGGGCAGATCGGGTCGTCGGCGGCGGCGATGAGCCTGAAGCGTGCGTTCGGCAATTCGGCCAGCGGCTCGAGCGCGGGACCGACGATCGCGTAACCGCGCAGGTACTCCTGCAGCGACGGAAAGCCGCCGTAGCGGCACGCGAGCTGGTCGGTCATGTCGGTGAGGTTGCCGAGCTTCAGGATGTCGTCGAGCGACGCATAGACCCCGGGCCACGCCTGCCGCTTCCGCCGCAGCGAGCGCCGCCATTTCCAGACGAAGTACTCACGATAGAGCGCCCAGCCCGATTCGAGACGCGCGAGCGTGTGCTCGGGGTCGAGTACCGGGCACACAGCGACGATCCGCGAGACGTCGATGCCGGCGGCCGCTGCACGCGCGCCGACGCGCAGGCTGAAATTGCCGCCGAGCGAGAACCCGGCGATGCACAACCGCTGTCGCGGATGCATCCGCTGTAGGCTCCGCACCGCGCCGACCACTTCGGCGATCCGGCACGAGTGGAAGATTTCCTCGTTGAGGTGGTGGCTGTCGCCGTGATCCCGGAAATTGAGCCGCGCGACGTCGTAGCCCGCTTCGAGCAGCGCCTGACCGAGCGACAAGAGGTAGAGCGACTGGCCGCTGCCTTCCCAGCCGTGCAACAACACCGCGAGTCGATCGGACGGCGCCCGACCCAGCTGCGTCTGCGTGCTGACGTGCGCGAGCAACCGGACGCCGTCCCCGGCGTCGACGAGCACGTCGCTCGCTGCACCGAGCAATGCCGCACACCGCCGCACGACCGCGCGTCGTCTCGTCGGCAGGCTCGGGTAGATCGACTGCAGGTGGTGATGTCGCAGTCGCCGCGGCGGCACGAACTCGAGGTTCGCACCCGTGGGCAGGACGCTCGCTTCGATCATGTCGTGCGGCTCGCCTCGGTGCCGGGACTGGACGCGGCCTCGCGCCTCGGTCGGTGCCGCGCCGTCATGCCCCGGGCGTGAGGTGGAACTCCACCCGGTTGTTCTGTGCGGCGACGACGTTCCAGGCGCTCGCCGTGGTCTTGTCGCCCTGCTCGGGGTACTCGATCGGCTGGCGCCGCCCCGCGTTGACGACCTCGATCCGGATCGAACCACCGGTGCGCTTGCGCAGCATCGCGGCGTAATTCGCGAAATCGAGCGACTGGCGCTGCGCGGTCGAGAGCGAGTCGTCGAACGGATTGCCGACGAGGTCACACTTGGCGACCGGCGTATCGCCCGGGGCGATCGCGAAGCCCTCACCCGACAATTCGGCCAGGCAGAAATCGCCGACGTACGATTCGACGCGAATGCTGCCTTTGAACTGCTTGTCTTCGAGCGCAGTCGCCAGGGCACGTAGGCGCTCGAGGCGGCTGCCGGAGAACGGCGTCTCGCCGTACGGCACGTATTCGATGGCTACGGCGGCGTCGCTGCCGTCGGCCGCACCACCGCTCATTGGCTCGGTGCTCGCGACGGTGGCACTGGCGCGGGCCGTGGCCGCGATGGCGTCGGCCTTTGCCCGTTCGGCCACCGCGCGGGTCTCGACCAGTTCGCGCGCGAGCCGCTCGTTGGTCATGGCGGTCTGCCACATCATGTAGCCGAGCACGACGGTCGGCACGACCGCGAGCAGCGCCGTCATGACGACCGGCCACCACTGCCGTGGCGGCGGAGGTGCGATCAACGATTCTGGCGAAGGCGGGGGTGGAATCTTCGCGATGCCGTCGCGCAGCTCGCCGCCCATGCGTCGGGCGAAGGCTTCGAACGTCGCGAGCATGAAACGTCGCTGCTCGCCCAGCTGGTCCTTCACCAGTTGCTGCATCGACTGCCGCAGTCCGGCCTGCAGCTCCTGCGCGACCGCCGGCGTGAATGACATGGCCGCCGCCTCGCCCGGCGCGGGCAGGCCGAGGGGCGCCACGGGCGGACGCGTGCCGGTCGCCGCGGGATCGGCCGCCTCCCCCTGTCCGGCCGCGAGGGCCGCGGCGATCGACGCTTCGTGCCCGTTGCCGTTCTCGGCCGCGTAGGCGGCGGCAGCGGCGGGGCCCGGAAACAGCGCGCTGCGCTGCGTACGCCGGTCCGGCAGCAGGTGCAGTTGATAGAGGATCCGCGAGACGTCGACCGGCCGGACCGTCTTTGGCAGCACGCCCACGGCGCCCAGCGCGCGGGCCTGGCTCACGTACAGCTCGCCTTCCTGCGAGGTGTACATCATGAGCGGAATCGTGGCGGTGAGAGCGTCCGCCTTGATCGCCTGCACTGCCTGGAACCCGTCCATGCCGGGCATCAGGTGGTCCATGAAGATCACGTCGGGCCGGATGCGCTGCAGGTATTCGAGGGCTTGCTCGGCCGACTCCGCCGTGTCCACCGTCAGGCCGTGCTGCTCGAGCATCCGGCTCAGGATGACCCTGGCCGAACGCGAGTCGTCGACGATCAGGGCGCGCTTGCCCGTGGTCATTCCCGGAATCCCTGTTGGAGACGCTGCAACGGGCGCCATGTGTACCGGCTTTCTACCTTGAAAGCCGGTGGAAGCCAATCCCGGCTATTGGAAGTCGCCCACGCGGAAGCCGGGGGTATGCTTTGCCCATCAGGAAAGACCAGGACCAAGGAACATTTCCATGCCCTACTCAACCCAGGACATCAGGAACCTCGCCCTCGTGGGCCAGGCGGGCGCGGGCAAGACGCTTCTGGCCGAAGCCTTGCTCGCGCAGTCCGGAGCGATCCGCTCCAAGGGTTCGCTCGCCCGCGGCACGACGGTCTGTGATTTCGATCCGCAGGAGAAAGCCCTGCTGCACTCGCTGGACGCGGCGATCTGCGGCTTCGAGACCCAGGGCAAGCGCGTCAACGTCATCGACACGCCTGGGTATCCGGATTTCATGGGACGCACCTTGAGCGCGCTCGAGGCGGTCGAGACGGCGGTGATCGTCGTGAGCGCCGTGAACGGCGTCGAGACGATGACCGAGCGCATGATGGACTTCGCGAAGCAGCGCGGGCTCTGCCGGCTGATCGTGGTCAACAAGATCGACAGCCGCGAGGCGCGCACGCGGGAAGTGCTCGCCGAGATTCGCGAGAATTTCGGCCGGGCGTGCCTGCCACTCAACCTGCCGGCCGACGGCGGCGCCGAGGTCGTCGACTGTTTCTTCCGGCCCGACGGCCGGCCCACCGATTTCTCGTCGTGCAGCGAAGCGCACACGCAGATCATCGACCAGGTCGTCGAAGTCGACGAGGAACTGATGGCGGTGTACCTCGAGCAAGGCGAGGAACTCAGCCCCGACCAGTTGCACGACCCGTTCGAGAAGGCGCTGCGCGAGGACCACCTCGTGCCGATCTGCTTCTGCTCCGCCGAAACAGGGGCCGGCATTCCCGAGTTGCTCGAAGTGCTCGCGCGGCTCGCGCCGAACCCGGCCGAGGGCAACCCGCCGCCGTTCCTGAAGGGCGAAGGTGAGTCGGCCGAGCGCGTCCAGGTGAGCCCGGACCCGTCGAAGCACGTGATTGCGCACGTCTTCAAGGTCACGATCGATCCGTTCGTCGGCAAGCTGGGAATCTTCCGGGTGCACCAGGGCACGGTGAAGGCCGGCGCGCAGTTGCTGGTCGGCGACGCCCGCAAGCCCGTGAAGCTCGCACACATCTACCAGCTGCAGGGCAAAGACCACGTCGAGATCCAGCAGGGCGTGCCCGGCGACATCTGCGCGGTGCCCAAGATCGACGAGATCTTCTTCGACGCCGTGCTGCACGATTCGCACGACGAGGATCACTACCACCTGAAGTCGGTGACCTTCCCGCCCGCCATGCTCGGCCTCGCGATCCGCAGCGAAAAGCGCGGCGACGAACAGAAGCTCTCGGAAGGCCTGCATCGATTGACGGCCGAAGACCCGTGCGTGCGCGTCGAGCATCACGTCGCGCAGAACGAGACCGTGCTGTACGGGCTCGGCGACCTGCACCTGCGCGTGATGCTGCAGAAATTGACCGAGCGCTTCGGCGTTGCGGTGAAGACCAGCCCGCCGAGCGTGCCGTACCGCGAGACGATCACGCGGCCTGCCGAGGGCCACTGCCGTCACAAGAAACAGACGGGCGGCGCCGGCCAGTTCGGCGAGGTGTACCTGCGCATCGAGCCGCTCGCGCGCGGCGCGGGCTTCGAGTTCGTCGACGACGTGGTCGGTGGTGCGATCCCGGGGCAGTTCATCCCGGCCGTGGAAAAAGGCGTGCGGCAGGTGCTGACCGAGGGCGCCATCGCGGGCTTCGAACTCCAGGACGTTCGCGTCAGCGTCTACGACGGCAAGCACCACGCCGTGGACTCGAAGGAAGTCGCGTTCGTCTCGGCGGGTCGCAAGGCCTTCGTCGAGGCGATCCGGAGCGCGGGCCCGATCGTGCTCGAGCCGATCGTGCGGGTGGCGATCAGCACGCCGGCCGCCGCGATAGGTGACGTCACCAGCGACCTGGCGACCCGTCGCGCGCGGATCAATGGCCAGGACTCGCTCGCCGGCGGTCGCGCCGAGATCACGGCGCTCGTGCCGCTCGCGGAACTGCAGGACTACCTGTCACGGCTGAAGGCGCTGACCGGTGGCGAGGGCACCTACACGATGGACCTGAGCCACTACGACCCGGTGCCACCGCGCAAGCAGCAGGAACTCATCGCGGCCTTCAAGCCGCACGAGGAGGCCGAGTAGCGCCCAACGGCCCGCCTGCGACGCGCGCGGTGCGGGCCGAGTCCTTCATGGTGAAATTTCCGCGGTCGACCCGTAGCCGTAGAGCGGATCGAGACACGCGTCGATGCGCGCGTTCACCCAGTCGACGTCGGCGTCGCACAGGTACTCGCGGTAACCGCCCACCTTGCCCTTGCGGGTCTTGAACGATTCCGGATCGCCGGCCGTGCCTGGCGCGAGCGGCGATCCATCGGCCGTGCGTGCGAGTTCCCGCCCCCGCATGGCATCGAAGCTCGAGCGCGTGATGGCCGACTCGATCGTCGCCGTGGCCACGTCCCGCAGCCCGAGAAACTCCGCGATAAGCTGCAGCGCCGCCGGGGTGTCCCGGCGGAGGTCCTCGTACCGCAGCAACAGGAACCCGGCGGGGACGTCTCGCTGTCGAGCCCAGACGTCGTAATAGCGCAGCATCGAATCGAGCGAGCCGCGCGGCCAGCGCAGGTACGTCGAGAGGTCGCCTTCGAACCAGTGGTCGCGACGCGTGACCTGGAAGTAGTTGGAGACGATCGCGTCCCGCGGGTCGCGCACCAGCAGCATCACGCGACAGCCCGCGTACTCGAGCCGGTGCCCGGCGATTTCCTGCGGTGTGCACTTGTGCGGGTTGCCGTCGTGCCGGACGACGACGCGAGGCGCGTCCGGTCCTGCATCGATTCGCGGATCCGTCGCGCGCGCCGCGACCTCGGGACGACCGTAATGCGTTGCGAGCAACTCGGCGAGCATGACCCGCAGCCACGTGCGGCCGGTCTTGGGAAACGACAGCAGGAATGCATCCGCCTCGCGGCGGCGCTTGACGTTGCGGACGACGGCGACCGGGGCGAGCGCGTCGAAGCGCTTGCGCAGTCGCAGCGCGAGCGGCGGATGCTGCAAGAGCGGTGCGCGACCCGTCGTCGCCACGCTCAGTCCTCCGGCAGCGAGTGCTCGAGCCCCAGGCTTCGACGCACGGCACGCCAGGCGCGACGCCACGGAGCGTCGGGCCGGGTCGGGTTCGCGTGAGGCAACGGGACCGACGGCACGGGTTGGCCGAGGAACGCACAGAGCTCGTCCCACCGCGGACGTCGCACGAGGTCCAGTTCGAGGTACTGCCCCGGCGGCGCAGTCGCGAAGTGCGCTCGCACGGCGGCGTTGTGGGCCCGGTAGGCGTCGATCCACGCCTGCCTGCTGGCCTGGCTGCGCGAAGGGTCTGCGTGCGGACCGAACATCCAGACCCGCATCGGACGGATCCGCCGGTTGGCGTAGAACCGGACGCAGCTTTCGATCCAGCGATGCTCGTCGCGCACGGTCAGGATGTATTTCGCGTCGGGGAACTGCGCGTGGATCTCGCGCCACAGGTGGAAGTAGGGGTTGTCGGTAAATGCGTCAAAGCGTTCGAACGTCGGCAACCGGTAATTGCCGGCGTCGATCTGCCTGAGCAGGGTCTCGCCGTCGTCGGCGCCGGGGTAGCTGCCCGGCTTGTCGCCGTTGATCGTGCGGTAGCCGAGCAGCTTGAGCGCCTCGAACAGCGTGGTGGTGCCCGTCTTGTAGAAGCCGACGCAGAAGATCTTGCCGGCGTACGGAGTCACGCTCATGGGCCGTGATTTTGCGCTCGGCTGCGACCGGGCGCGAGGTTGCGCAGTGCACGCCGTTGCCTCGTCGTCGAGGTCTAGTGCTCATCCGGGAGCGGCGCATCGAACGGCAGGCCGGCCGGTGCCGTGGCCAGCGGTTCGATGCATCCGGGCCCCTGGTTGCGCGCATTGCTGACGTAACGGCTGACGGGCGTCGCGACCATGTCACCGATGGCGCCCGGATCGAGCAACCGGTCGAGCCTGTCGACGTCCCGGTTCTCCGGATCGAGCCATTCGGCGAATGCGGCCGACGGAATCACGACCGGCATGCGGTCGTGCACGTGGGCGACGGAGCGGCCGGCGTCGGTCGTGATCAGCGCGACCGACTCTAGCGGTTCACCGGTGGCCGGATCGCGCCAGTGTTCCCAGAGCGCCGCGAGGGCAAACGGCGCGCCCGAGGCGGGCTGGATGAAGTACGGTTGCTTGTCACGCGCGCCGGTCTTCATCCACTCGAAATAGCCGTCCGCGGGAACGAGCCCGCGACGGTCCCGGTACGCATCGCGGAATGCAGGCTTGATCTTCAGCGTTTCGGCCCGCGCGTTGATCATGCGCGCGCCGATCGATTTTTCCTTGGCCCACCACGGGACCAGGCCCCAGTACAGCATCGCGAGCCGGCGCGTCGCCGCGACGTCGTGCCGCTCGCGCACCACCGGCACGTAGGTCGTGGGCGCGATGTTGTAGAGGGGCTCGAGTTCGGGCGTGTCGTCGGGCAGCCCGAACAGCCGGACCACGGCTTCGTGGGTGGAGTAGAAGGCGAATCGACCGCACATGGGAAAAGTGGCTAGTGGCTAGTGGCTCGTGGCTAGTGGTTGGCAAGAGGCGGCGGCGCCGCCATGCCGGCAGTGCCGGCTCCTACCAGACACTAGACACTAGCCACTAGTCACTCTCTCGTTCCCGTGCCCTTGTTCATCAGCCAGACACAGACGGCGAACAGGATGAGCGTCGCGGCGATCATGATCGCGAACGAGAAGCCGACATCGACATCCGACTGGCCGAGGAAGCCGTAGCGGAACGCGTTGACCATGTACAGGATCGGGTTCGCCTTCGAAACGTGCTGTGCCCAGTCGGGCAGCATCGAGATCGAGTAGAAGACGCCGCCGAGGTAAGTCATCGGCGTGAGGATGAACGTGGGCACGAAGGAGATCTGGTCGAAATTCTTCGCGAACACGGCGTTGATGAACCCGCCGAGCGCGAACACGAGCGAGGTCAGCAGCACGGCGGCGAGCACCGTGAGCAGGTGTTCGACGTGCAGGTGCGTGAAGAACAGCGCGATCACCGTCACGACCAGCCCGACGAGCAGACCGCGCAAGACGCCACCCACGACGTAGCCGAGCACGATCAGCCAGTTCGGCAGCGGTGAGACGAGCAGTTCCTCGATGTGCCGCCCGAACTTCGCGCCGAAGAACGACGACACGACATTGCCGTAGCTGTTGGTGATCACGGACATCATGATCAGCCCCGGCGCGATGTACTGCATGTACGTGAAGCCGCCCATCTGACCGATGCGCTGGCCGATCAGGCTGCCGAAGATGATGAAGTACAGCGTGGCCGTGATGACGGGCGGCACGATCGTCTGGCCCCAGATCCGGATGATCCGGCTGAACTCACGCAGGACGATCGTCGTGAAGCCGATCCGGCGCGCACGCTGCATCCGGCTGCGGGTCGTCACGGCGGCGTGCCCGCCCGCAGCGACGCCCGGCGTGGCGGTGGAATGCGGCGACTCGTTCGTCATCCGGCCGCCCCCGGTGCGGGGCGGGCCTGGCCACTGCCCACGTCCCGTCCTTCGACGAGGCGCAGGAACAGTTCCTCGAGCCGGTTGGCCTTGTTGCGCATGCTGAGCACCTCGACGCCCGCCGCCGACAGTGCCGCGAAGATGCCGTTCAGGTTCTGCTCCTTGTTCACTTCGATCTCGAGCGTCGTCTCGTCGACCTGGACCACCCGGTAGCCCGGCAGCGAAGGCAGCTGCTGCAGCGGCTCGCGCAGGTTCAGCACGAAAATTTCCGTATGCAGCTTGCGCAGCACGGTGGACATCCGGTCGTTCTCGATGATCCGTCCCTCATCGATGATCGCAATGTGCCGGCAGAGGCTTTCGGCCTCCTCGAGGTAGTGCGTGGTGAGGATGATCGTCGTGCCCTGCTCGTTGATCCGGCGCAGGAATTCCCACATCGACCGCCGGACCTCGATGTCGACGCCCGCGGTCGGCTCGTCGAGGATCAGCAGTTGCGGCTCGTGCACGAGCGCGCGCGCGATCATCAGGCGGCGTTTCATGCCGCCCGACAGCGTGCGCGAGACGGCGTCACGCTTGTCCCACAACTGCAGTTGCCTGAGCCAGTGCTCGACCCGGCCACGCGCCACGGCGCGCGGGATGCCGTAGAAGCCAGCCTGGTTCAGCAGGATCGTCGACACCTTCTCGAACTGGTTGAAATTGATCTCCTGCGGCACGACGCCGAGGCAGGATTTCGCAGCCTCGAGGTCGCGGTCGAGGTCGTGGCCGAACACGCTGACCGTGCCGCCGGTCTTGTTGACCAGCGACGAGACGATGCCGATCGTCGTGGACTTGCCGGCGCCGTTGGGCCCGAGCAGCGCGAAGAAGTCGCCGTCCTCGACGTCGAGATCGATCTGCTTCAGGGCCTGCACGCCGTTGCGGTACGTCTTGGACAGCTGGCGCAGCGACAGTGCCTTCATGGATGGATTGCGACCGGTGGTGGGGGGCGCAAAGCGTAATGTGGGACCCCCGCCTCAGCAAGGAACCTCGGCGCTGCCCGCGGGTGGACGCCGATGCGCCGGGCGGTCTCGCGTGCGCGAACCGTGGACGACCGTGGGCGGTTGCCGTTCGCACTGCGCGAGCAGGCACAGCCCCGCCGTGTAGACCCAGTGCACGCCGTCGCCACGCGTGACGGCGTCCGCGAACAGCGACCAGTACCGGTCGTGACCGGGCCAGCGTGGGCGGATCAGCCCGGGCCACGCCGCCACGCGGTACGAGTCCGACAGCGTCATCGCGGACAGTTGCGCTTCGACGCGGGCGTCGAGTCCGAAGGCAATGCGCGTCGCGAGTGGCACGCCTTCCACCAGGCTCCGGGCAACGCCGAGTGCGGTCACGCCGAATGCCCGGCGGGCTTCAGGTCCAAAGTCGGGGCTCGACGATGTGTCATCGTCCACGGCGACGGACGGTGGCCCGGCGGCGTCCGGCAACCGGATCTCGAACAGCGCGATCGGGCACGCAGCGGCCCGCTCCCGGGCTTCCTGTGGCGCGACGGCCAGCCGGGCGACGGCCGGCGCCGGCAGGCCGAACCACGCGTCCGTCCGATGATGCGGGTGCAGCGCCCGCTCGAGGAACAAGCGGTTCAGGCCGGCAATCTCACGCCGCACGGCCGGATTGAGCAGGTTGCCCTGGTACAGCCCGGCGTCGGGCGCGTCCCCGATTCGATAGCTCATGAGATCCCCCTGCGCATATATGGTCTTAAACGACCATATAAGGTTATAGACTGTCTTATATGGTCCTTTTAGACCATATATGACCCAAACGGGGAGATTCAACGGGTCAGGGGGTGTCATGAGGATCACGGACAGCCGTTACGACCGGGACCGGCTCCGGCTTGCGCTCGCCTATCGGCTGATCGGCCTCGAGGCGCGCACCCGCACCATCCGCGAGGCCACGCAATTATCGGACGACCGCATACGACGAATGTACCGCGATTATTTCGGCGCGAATGCCGCGAACACCGTGCGGCGTCACCGAGGCAAGTCGCCGCGACAGATGTCGTTCTTTCGCCGGACGCTCGAGCACGAGCAGGAGGCCGCGACGCTCGGCTCACTGCTGCTCCGGTGCGGGCTGGTACGACGGTCCGTGAACGGTTTCCGACCGGACATCGTCGTGGTCTCGCAGTTCTGCGACGTCTACGAAAC
>DASUMQ010000348.1:0-7250 GCA_036277615.1 Steroidobacteraceae bacterium | reverse complement strand
GGTGGAGAACTTCATCGAGCTGCAGGCCAACGCGCGCATCACCGGCGCCATCCGGTATCGCACGCTGCAGATGACGTGCGGTGCGCGCGTGGAAGGCACCATGGTGTGCACGGCGGCCGAGAAGGCCGAGTCGAGGACGGCACCTCCCAGCAACGTGGTCAACCTGCCCAAGGCCGCGGAGTCGTAAGCGGCGGCGGGACCCTCTACCGCGCGTGCCCGGCAGCCGGGATCTTGCGCCGGCTGAACGGCGCCCCATCCTAAACGTCGGATCCCGGCTCGGAAGTCCGCGGCCGAATGGCCGTCCTGCTATCCGCTAGACACTTTCTATAGCAGGTCCTTCACGCCGTCGCGTTCTTCGAGCAGTTCCTTGTGCGTGGCGCTCATGCGCGCACGGCTGAATTCGTTGACCGCGAGGCCCTGCACGATCTCGTACTTGCCGCCGCTGCAGGTCACGGGATAGCCGTAGATCACGCCTTCGGGGATGCCATAGCTGCCGTCGGACGGCACGGCCATCGATACCCAGTCGCCGTTCGGCGTGCCCAGCGCCCAGTCGCGGATGTGATCGATCGCCGCCGACCCCGCCGAAGCTGCCGACGATGCACCCCGCGCCTTGATGATCGCAGCGCCGCGCTGCTGCACGACAGGGATGAACCTGTCCGCGTACCACGCCTGGTCCACGAGCGAGAGCGCCGGCTTGCCGTCGACCGTCGCGTGGTGCAGGTCGGGGTACTGGGTCGCCGAGTGGTTGCCCCAGATGACGACCTTGCGCAGGTCGCTGACGTGGCTGCCCGTCTTTTCGGCGAGTTGCGACAACGCGCGGTTATGGTCGAGGCGCACCATCGCGGTGAAGCGCTTGGGGTCGAGGCTGGGCGCGTTCTTCATCGCGATCAGGGCGTTGGTGTTGGCCGGGTTGCCGACCACGAGCACGCGCACCTTGCGATCGGCGACCGCATCGAGCGCCTTGCCCTGCGCCGAGAAGATCTGCGCATTCGCCAGCAGCAGGTCCTTGCGCTCCATTCCCGGGCCGCGCGGCCGCGCGCCGACGAGCAACGCGACGTGGCAGTCCTTGAAGGCGACCTTCGCATCGTCCGTGGCGACGATGCGGCTCAGGGTCGGGAAGGCACAGTCGTTCAGTTCCATGACGACGCCCTGCAACGCGCCGAGGGCCGGCGTGATTTCCAGCAGGTGCAGGTTGACCGGCTGGTCCGGTCCGAGCATCTGGCCCGAGGCGACGCGGAAGGCGAGTGCGTAGCCGATCTGGCCCGCGGCGCCGGTGATGGCGACGTTGACGGGAGTCTTCATGGAGGTTCTCTCTGCTGGTTGTTCGTTCGTACGAGTCGAGGCCGCGATGGACGCCCTGGACTTCGAGGGTTGATCGCTGATTTTACCGCGCTGCAAGAGGCGGCGGGGTAGCCCGCAGACGGCAGTGCCCGCAGTCGGCCTGTAGGGGTCTTGCAAAGTGTTTAGTGTTGTAGTTAACTACAACACCACAGAGATATATCACGGACGTAGAGAGAGGATCCGGTCATGCGAGCGTCGGACAGGTACCTGGCCATCACCCTTGCCGTCATCGTCTGGCTGTTCGCTGGTTACGCGGTCGCATCGAGGTCGGCGTCGCCCAAGGCCATCACGACGTCGGCTTTCGATGCGACCGCGGCTGTCGGGTTGGCGATCGGCCGTCCCTGAGCGGTCGGCCGTCGGTGTTCTGCTACAGTAAAGCAGCGCACCACCGCGGCCGCCCCCGAGACCCGCAGCTTCAGAATGGACTCCCACTGGAACGACAACCAGCCGATCTATCGCCAGCTGCGCGACAAGGTCGTGGCGATGATCCTCGAGGGAACCTTGGCCGAGGGCGACGCCCTGCCGTCCGTCCGCAGCGTCGCCGCCGAACACACGCTGAACCCGCTCACGGTGCTGAAGGGCTATCAGCAGCTCGTCGACGAGGGCCTGGTCGAAAAACGCCGCGGACGCGGCATGTTCGTCACCCCGGGCGCCCGCACCGAGTTGATGCGCGATGAGCGCCAGCGGTTCCTCGCGCAGGAGTGGCCGCGCGTCCGCTCGACGATCGAGCGGCTCGGGCTGGACGTCGGGGAGCTGCTGAAGAAGTAGGGCCTACGCGGCCGCGGGCTTCGCTCGCGACGCATCCACCGCCGCGTCCGCCTTGGCCTCCACGCGCGGCGGCAGCATCTTGTACATCACCGGCGTCACGAGCCGACCGATCAGCGTCGACGACAACAGTCCGCCGATGATCACGATCGCGAGCGGCGAATAGAGTCCCGAGCCCTGCACGGCGAGCGGCAGCAGCCCGCCGATCGCGGTCGCGGAGGTCAGGATGATCGGCAGGAAACGTATTTCGCCCGCCTGCGTGACCGCCTCGTCGAGCGGCACGCCCTGTTCGCGCAGCTGGTTGGTGAAGTCCACCAGCAGGATCGAGTTCTTGATTTCGATGCCGATCAGCGCGACCAGGCCGATCGTCGCCGTGAACGAGAGGTCGTAGCCCGTCACGAGCAGGGCGAGGAAACCGCCCGCCATGCCGAGCGGAATCACCCCCGCGACGATCAGCATCGAGCGGAAGCTGCCGAACTCGAGCACGAGCACCGCGAGGATGCCGAAGATCGCGACCAGCACCGCCGTGCCGATGCCGCCGAACGTTTCCTGCTGCGCCTCGAGTTCGCCGCCCGCCCGGATCGAGTAACCCGGAGGCAGTTCGAGCCGCTGTTCGAGCCGCTGCAGCACGTCCTGCGTCACGGCGGCGATGTTGGCGTCGGCGCTCGTGTAGGCCGTGACGATGATCTCGCGCAACCGGTCGTGGCGACGGATCGAGCTGGGCGCCGTCGAGAACTCGGGGTTCGTGAGCTGCCGCAGCGGCACGGGTTGTCCCGTCGCCGAGGACACCTGGATGTAATCGAGCGCGCTCAACTCCTGGCGGCGCTGCATCGGCAGCCGCACCGTGATGTCGTACTCGTCGCCGTCGGTCTCGCGAAACTTGCCCACCGTGAGCCCGGCCACTGCCGCACGCACCGTCCGGTCGACCTCGACCGGCGCCACGCCGAGCAGCGCGGCCTTGTCCGTGTCGACGTTGAGGTCGAGGTCCGTGCGCAGCCGGCGCGCCGGGTTGTCGACGTCGCGCGCGCCGGGCGTGGCGGCGATGATCGCCTCCGCCTCGTTGGCGTAGCGCTGCAGCTCGTCGAGGTCCGGGCCCACGATCGCGATCTCGATCGGCGCGTTGATCGGCGGGCCGTTACGGTACGCCTCGACGATGATCCGGGCGCCCGGGTAGGCGTCGAACTTCGCCCGCAGTTGCTCGAGCAGTGCGGGCGTGTGCCGGGGGTCGAAGCGCTCGAGCTCGACGAACACCTCGCCCGTGTTGGCCTTGGTCTCCTCGGGGAAGATGTTGTAGTAGACGCGCGGATTGCCATGGCCCACGTTGGCGAACCAGTGGCGGATTTCCTCGTGCCGCGCGAGCTCGTCCTCGATGAAGCGTACGGCCCGGTCGGTGTCGGCGACGCTCGCGCCGGTCGGCGTCTCGATCTCGATGCGGAACTGGGGGATGTCGGCGTTCGGGAAGAGGCTGAAGCCGAGCGCCGCGGCGACGCCGAACGACACCAGCACGAACCCGAGCGCGGCCAGCAGCGTGCGACGCGGCGAAGCGAGCGCCACGCGCAGCGCCGGCGCGTAGATGCCGTGGATGAAACGCATGATCGCCCGCAGCGCGCGGTTGCCCTGGTCGTGGCTGCCATCGCCGCGTTCGACCTTGAGCATCCGCGACGCGAGGAACGGAATGACGGTCAACGCGACGAACAGCGACGCGGCCACCGTATACAGCACGGAGGCGGGCAGCGAGCGGATGAACAGTCCCGAGCCTTCCGGCAGGAACAGCAGCGGCAGGAATGCGAACAGCAGCGTCGCCGTGCAACCGAGCACCGCAAGCGCGATCTGGTCGGTCGCGGCGATGGCCGCCTCGACGCGCGAGTAGCCGGCACGCAGGTAACGCGCGATGTTCTCGACGACGACGATCGAGTCGTCGACGAGCAGGCCGAGCGCAAGTACGAATCCCGCGATCGACAGCTGGTTCAGTGAAAAGCCGCTGAAGTAGAGCGCCGCGAGGCCGATCGACAGCGACAGCGGGATCGAGATCATGACGACGGTCGCCGCACGCAGGCCGAGCGGGATCAGCGTGAGCAGCACGAGCGTGATCGCGATCGAGAAGTCGAGCCCGAGGCGCTTCAACCGGTGGCCCACGTTGCGTGTCTGGTCGAAGCCGCGCTCGAGCGTCACGTTGGGCGGCAGGCGCTGCTCGAACGCGTCGAGCCTGGCCTGGATGCCGTCGCGCACGTCGAACACGTCGACGCGGTCCTTCGCGCTCGCCGCGAGGAAAACGGCGCGCCGGCCCTCGAAGCGGCCGATGTACAGTTGTTCCGCGGTTTCCCAGGTCACCTCGGCTACGTCGCGCAGGCGCACGATGCGGCCGTTGCGGCTGCCGACGATCGTATCCGCAATTTCGTCGAGCGAGTCGTAGCTGCCGGAAGTCTTGACGTTGAACTTGCGCAGGCCGACGTCGACCGCCCCGCCGGGAATGGCCGCGTTCTCGCCACGGATCGCCGCCTCGACCTGGCCGAGCGTGACGCCCGCACGACCCATGCGTTCGAGGTCGACGGCGACACGGACCTCGGGCTTCGGCAGCGCGAAGACCTCGGCGCGACGCACGCCCGGGACGGTCTCGACGTCGTCGCGCAGCGTGCGGCCGAGCTCGTCGAGCTCGCGGTAGCTCGCGTCCTCGCTGACGAGCGCCACCTGCATGATGTTGACCAGGCCAGATCCCGTGCGCCGCACTTCGAGGTCCGCGATGTCCGCCGGCAGGTCAGGGCGGATGCGGTTCACCTCGCGGACGACCTCGTCGTATTTCTCGTCCGGGTCCTGGTCCCACTGGAACTCGACCTGGATGATGCCGACGCCGTCGAGCGAGCGGCTGTCCATGCGCTTGATGTCGTCGAGCTCGCTGATTGCGTCCTCGATCGGGTCGACGATCAGGCGCTCGATGTCCGCGGGGTCTGCGCCGGGATACGCGACGACGATGATCGGTACCGGCGCGTGGAACTCGGGATCCTCCGCGCGCGGGATGTTGTACAGCGTGCTGATGCCGACGGCGATCAGCAGCGCGAACAGCAGCAGCGTGAACTGCCAGCGCCGGACTGCGAATGCCCAGATTCGCACGCCTCAGCCCCGGTCGGCGTCGCCATCGCCGGCGGCGACCTCGCGCACCGCGCGGCCGTCGGTGAGCCACGCCGCGCCGTCGGTGATCACCGCTTCGCCGACGACGAGACCGGCGGTGACGACGACCTGCTCGCCCAGGATCGGGCCGAGCGTGACGGCCTTGCGGCGCGCGACGTTTTGCTGGCGGTCCATCACGTAGACGATCGCACGCGGTCCGTCGGCCTCGACCAGCGCCGAGACCGGGACGACCGTCGCGTCGTCCGCCACGTCGGGCAGCTGCGCGAGCGGCATCGCCACCTTGGCCACGAGTCCGCGCACGAAACGCGCGCCGTCGGGGAGTACCTCGACTTCGATCTCGAAGGTGCCGGTCAGGCGATCCGCGGCGGCGCCGACACGCGTGACCTTGCCCGGAAAGACGCGCCCCGGATAGGCGTCGAACGTGACATCGGCGTTCGTACCCGGCTCGATGCGCACGGCGTCGCGGTCGGCGAGCCCGACGCGGACGACCCAGCCCGGGCCCGTCGCGCCGAACACCACGACCGGTTGGCCGGGCTGCACCAGTTCGCCGCCTTCGACCAGTCGCTCGAACACGATTCCGTCCGCCGGCGCCTCGATGCGCGCGAATTGCGCATTGAAGCGTGCGGTCCGCAGGTTGGCGCGTGCGACGTTGTACGCGGTGGTGAGGTTCTCGACCTGCTCCTCCGTCGCGACTTCGTCGATGCGCAGTCGCTGGCCGCGCTCGAGGTCGCGGCGCGCCTTCTCGGCGCCCTCGTACGCCTGCGCGACGGCGGCGTCGACCTCCGCACCTTTGATCTCCGCCAGCAGCTGGCCCGCCCGCACGGTGTCGCCGGCGTCGACGTGCACGCGTTCGACGATGCCGCCCACCTTGAACGCGAGGCGGACCTCGTCGCGGGGCGCGAGCACGCCGACCGCGCGGGTCTGGTGCGCGATCGTGGCGCTCGCGACGGGTTCCGTGCGCACGGAGGCCGGTGGCGAGGTCGCTTCCGGTGGTGCTGCCTGCCGCTCGGTCGGGGTGCAGCCGACGACCAGCGCAGCCGTGGCGACGATGCCCGTCCATACCCGCTTCATCGCAGACGCTCCTGCTCGAGTCGGCGTGGCTCGCCGATCGCATATTCGAGTTCGGCCAGGCGGGCGAGGTACTCGGCCCGCACGAGGGTGACGTTGAGTTGCGCGTCGGTGTTTGCGCGACGCGCATCGATGAACTCGGCCTGGTTGATCTGGCCGAGGTCGCGCTTGCGACTCGTGATCTCGAACGCGCCGGAGGCGGCTTGCGCGCGCTTCACGGCCGTGCCGAGCGACGCCTCCGCGACCTCGAAACGCTCGAGGGCCTCTTGCACCTCGAGCCGGACCTGCTGGCCGGCCAGCTCCCGCGTCGTGCGCAGCTGCTCGGTGAACGCACGGGCCTCGTCGAGTGCCGCGCGGTCCGCGCCGCCGCGGAACGCATTCCAGCGCAGCACCAGCGAGGCGAGCACGTAACGGTCCTCGTCGGCGAAGCCGTACTCGGTGCCCTGGATGCCGGCCTCGGCGCCCAGCGCAAGCGTCGGCTTGAACGCGGCCCGCGCGATCGCCTTCTGGGCCTCGCCCACCAGAATCGCCGAGTCGAGGCTCTTCAGTTCCTGCCGTCGCTCGTCGGCCAGTTGTTGCAGTCGCTCGACGTCCAGACGCCGGCCCGCGAGCGTCTTCAGCAAGACCGCGCGAAAGCGGTCGATCGTCGCTTCGTCGAGCGTCGTCGCGGGCAGCGGGCGGGCGAGCGGGGCATTGCGCAGCAGATTGACGTAGCTCGCCGCGATGCGCACGCGGCTCGCAGTCGCGAGCCGCTCCTGCTCGATCTCGAGCACGTCGGCTTCCGCGCGGTAGACCAGGTCGCGCGTGACGCGTCCGTTGCGATAGAGGCTTTCGTTCGCCGCGAGGTTCGCACGCGCCGAATCGAGCGTCGCGTCGAGCACCGTGACGGCCTGCTCGGCGGCGAGCCAGCGGTAGTAGGCCTGCTTGACGTCGCGGATCACCTGCGCACG
>DASUMQ010000347.1:0-5338 GCA_036277615.1 Steroidobacteraceae bacterium | reverse complement strand
AAGTTGCGGGTGCCGCCCAGCAACAGTCGCCCGTCGGTAAGCACGACCAGCGAATTGCAGGCGATCGTGTCGCCCTCAGTCGCGGGGGCCGGCTGCACGCCGTCGCCGCCGAAGCCTCCGTCGACGGTCCCGTTCGACGTGAGCGCGAGGATGCTGCAACTTGCGCTCGTGGCGCCGTAGGCGGTCAGGCGGTAACCGCCCCCCGCGACCGTGCCGATTCGGACGGGGGTGGCGGTCGTCAACGCAGCGTTCGACCGGAATACGCCCCCCGTTCCGAACGTTTCGTCGAGCGTGCCATTCGCGAGCAACCTTGCAGCCATCACGCGGCTGTTGCTGGACCCCGCCACGACGATGCGAGCATCCGCCTGCACGAGTATCGAGTTGCCGCTTTCGAAACTGTCCGTCCCATCCGAAATGACGACCTGGCCACCGCCTCCAAAACCGGGGTCGAGGGCGCCGTCGGGCATCAGCCGCAACACGACCGGTTTCTGCCGGCCGTCGGGCTGCCGTGCCCGGCCCGTTGCGACCATCCGCCCGTCCGATTGCAGCGCGGCGTCGTAAATGACCGTGTCGTCGAGGTCCGGGGGAACGAATGCCGGCTCCGGCACGCCCAGCGCCGACAACATCCCGAACGTGTCCACCAATTCGCAGGTGCCGTAGTAGTAGCAGTAGTAGGTGTCGTAATCCGCGCCACCCGCGAACAGGATCGACTCGTCGTTGCGCACGTCGAGCGACTGCAAAGCGCTCGAGTAGCCGAAATCGGACTTGCGTCCGACGTCGGCGAACGTCGGGTCGAGGTCGCCCGGCGCGCTCCAGGCCTCGTCGAGGGCGACGCCACCCACGGTGACGGCTGCAACCGAGACTGCGAGGACCGCGCTGCCCGGCGTCCGGCTCGCTGCGCGCGCGGCTCGTGGTCGCGGTCCGAGACCCACCAGTCTCACCAAGGGCGTGCTCGCGAGCGGGGCGTTGACGTCCATGTCGATTCTCCCTGCTTACACTCGTCGTCATCCTGTGCCGATACCGGACGCGTGGCTCCCGCACTGTCGACCGGTCGTTCGACGCCGCAGCCACGCGAGCAGGCCGAGCAGCAGCGCGCCCGGTCCGCCGACGTGCCCGCCGCCACTGTCGTTGCTAACGTTTTCGATCTCGAGTGACGACTGGGACGGAGAGGCGATCAATGCCCCGCCGGTCGGCGCAACGAGTTCGAACGTGATGCTCTCATCGTTCTCCCGATTCCCGTCGCTCTTCGCAATGATGAAAATGCTCTTCGGGCCACTGTCGCCGTCGTCCCAGCTCAACGTGACGTCCGACCAGCCGTTGCCTGCGGTCGACACGTCGAAGTCCCTGCCTGGGCGGGCACTGCCGCCGGCCAATCTGACGGTTACGGACACTTCGCCCGACGCATAGAAGTCGCGGGTCACCCAGAGTTCGTAGGTCGAGCCTTCGCTGATGGTCTCGCCCGTCTGCACGAAGCGAAATTCGCCCGCCGGATACGATGTGCCCGCAATCGCAACCTCCAAGCCGTGCACGCCGAGGCCCGCGCCGCCTTCGGCCGACTCGAGCACGAGTTCGAAGAACTCAGGACTCTCGTCCAGGCTGTCCGGGAGTATCGGGACGACAATCTGGCGCTCGCTCGAGTCGCCGTCGGCCCAATCGAAGCGTCCCGTCACGGCTGTGTAATCTGCCCCTGGCATGGCCGCGAAACCTTCCGGGGAGCGGGTGACATACGACACAGCGACCGCGCCGGAGCTGCCGCCCATCCGGCGCACCGTCACGAGCGCCTCGCCCGACTGCTCGGTGCCGAACGCGCTCGCCTGGTCGATGCCAATGATCCCGGGCGCTGCGCCGGGGCCCTCCCCGAGCAGTCGCGCGACAAAGCCAGCGCTGAAAGGCCACATGCCACCCGCGAGTACCAATGCATCGTTCGACCCCACGCTCATGTCGTGGACCACGGGGTCGACCGGTCGAAAGCTGCGCAGGTTGAAACGTGTGGACCCGTCGGTGCCAAACGCCGGATCCAGGGTGCCATCGGCGAGCAACCGCAGGATCGTCGGACCGGCGAGACCTTCCCGGTGATGTCCTGCGACGAAGATCTTGCCGGATGAGCCGACCGCCAGCGCGGAGATCGAATCGAGAACCTCGGCCACGACGTCGGTCCGGAACGTCGGGTCGGTCCCGCCGTCGGGCAGCAAGCGCACGAGACGCCCGGCCGAGCCGCCGACCAGCAGCTTGCCGTCGCCCTGCAACGCGAGCACGTCGCACGTCGCCGCCGCGGCGGCACCGAACACGAACTCGATGCCGTCGCCGCCGAATGCATCATCGGTCAGCCCGGTTTCGGTCAGGGCCAGCACGGCACAGGTGGGCCGCGGACCGGCTTCGAGCGTCGGCGAGGCGTTGGCCACGACGCGATAGGCGCCGGTCGCGGTGCGTTCTATTTTCGGGTGCGAAGGTGCACCGAGGCCCTGCGAGAACATTCCGCCGGTGCCGAAGGAGTCATCGAGCGCGCCGTCCGGCTCGAGTCGCGCGACCACCACCCCCATGCCGCGACGTCCCGCCACCACGATGCGGTCGTCGGGCTCCACCAAAATCGACGTCCCCGATTCACTGGCCACTGAGCTGTCGGGAAACGTGAACTCCCCACCCGTCGCAAAGCTCGTGTCGAGCGATCCGTTCGGCAGCAACCGGACGACCTTGAGCCGGTGGGCGCCATCGAGCCTGGAGCGTCCGACCGCCACGATCTTGCCGTCCGACTGTCGGGCCGTGTCGTAGAACATCGTGCTGGCCAGCGCTGGGTCCGCGAACGTGGCATCGGGCGTCCCGTCGGGCTTCAGCACGCCGACGATGTCCAGAAAGTCGCAGACGAAGTAGCCGCAATAATAGTCACCGCCGCCGAACAGGACGGATTCGTCGTCGCCGACCTCCGCCGACCAGAGCGTGTACCCGCCGAAATCCGATACTCGACCGAGGTCGCCGAAGGCCGGGTCGAGGTCCCCGGCCGCGCCCCGAGCTTCATCCCCGGCCATTCCAGCGGCAGCGATTGCCGCGACCGAGGCGGCAAGGACCCGACTGCACGGCAACCCCTCTTTTGCGCGGCGGTCGTCCACCGGGGTTCGAGGTGCTAAACCCACCAGTCGCACCAGGGGTGACTTGACCCCCGAAAGCTGATCCGCCATGGCGGTGCCCCCTGCGTCGGCGTCGTTGTTACGCGCGGGTCTCGGCCCGCCTGGACGGTAATGTGCGCCGACGAGGGTCGCAAAGTCATGAAATCATCTGAAAAAAGCTGAGCGTTGCCGGTCGATCAGGCCTCCTCCCCGCCGCGCAACCGCCAGCCGTTCACGATCAGGTACAGCGACGGGATGATCACGAGTGTCAGGATCGTGGCCGACACCATGCCGCCCACCATCGGGGCCGCGATGCGCCGCATCACGCCCGAGCCCGTGCCCTGGCCCCACATGATCGGCAGCAGGCCGACGATGATCGTGATCACGGTCATGAGCTTCGGGCGCAGCCGCAGCAGCGCGCCCTCGATGATGGCCTCGCGCAGTTCCTGCCGGGTCGGGAGGCGCGATTCGGCCGCGGCCCGCGTGCGCCGCTCGGCCCAGGCGTGCTCGAGGTACATGACCATCACCACCCCGGTCTCGGCCGCGACACCGGCGAGGGCGATGAAACCGACGGCCGCGGCGATCGACAGGTCGTAATCGAGCAGGTAGAGCAGCCAGATGCCGCCCACCAGCGCGAACGGCAGCGCGAACAGGATCAGTGCGACGTCGCGGCCGTTGCGGAAGTTGAGGTACAGCAGCAGGACGATGATCGCGAGCGTCGCGGGCACGACGATCTTGAGCCGTTCGACCGCGCGCTCGAGGTACTCGTACTGGCCCGACCAGCTCAGGCTGTAACCCGCCGGCAGTTCGAGCTGGTCGGCAATCTTCGATTTCGCCTCGGCAACGAACCCACCGAGATCGCGCCCTTGCAGGTCGACGAACACCCAGCCCGACGGCCGCGCGTTCTCGCTGCGGATCATGCCGGGCCCGTCGGCAATGTCGACACGGGCCACGTCCTGCAGCGTCACGTTCGCACCCGTCGGCGCGACGATCGGCAGCTGCCGCAGTTTCTCGAGCGAGTCGCGGAAGTCCTGCGGGTACCGCAGGTTGATCGGGTACCGCTCGAGGCCTTCGACGGTGTAACTCACCGTCATGCCGCCCACGGCGCTGCCGACGATGTCCTGCACGTCCTTGATGTTGAGCCCGTACCGCGCAGCGGCGACACGGTCGATGTCGATGTCGACGTAGCGACCCGTGGCCGTGCGCTCCGCGTACACCGACGTCGTGCCGGGCACCTGTCGCACGATCGCCTCGATCTTCAGGCCGAGGTCCTGGATGGTCTGCAGGTCCGGGCCCATGATCTTGATGCCGACCGGCGTACGGATGCCCGTCGCCAGCATGTCGATGCGCGTCTTGATCGGGTAGGCCCACGCGTTCGACATGCCCGGAAACTTCACGAGCGCATCGAGTTCGGCCTTGAGCTTCTCGGGCGTCATGCCGGGCCGCCACTGGTCGCGCGGCTTGAGCATGACCGTCGTCTCGAACATCTCGATCGGCGCCGGGTCGGTGGCGCTCTCCGCGCGCCCCGCCTTGCCAAAGACGCGCTCGACTTCGGGCACGGTCTTGATCAGCCGATCGGTCTGCTGCAGCAGCGCACGGGCCGCGTCCGTCGAGAGCCCGGGAAGTGTCGTGGGCATGTACAGCAGGTCGCCTTCGTCGAGCTCGGGCATGAACTCGGTGCCGAGCTGCGAGGCGGGCCAGAGCGTCGCGAACATCAGGAGGGTGGTGAGCGCGACCACGAGCCACGGCCGACCCAGCGCCAGCATCAGCGCCGGGCGGTATGCCGCCGCCGCCGCGCGGTTGACCGGGTTCGCACTCTCCGGTCGGATCCGGCCACGCACGAGGTACCAGATCAGCACCGGCACCAGCGTGATCGAGAGGAGCGACGCCGCCACCATCGCGTAGGTCTTGGTGTAGGCGAGAGGCGCGAACATCCGGCCTTCCTGCGCCTCGAGCGTGAACACGGGCAGGAACGAGAGCGCGACGATCATCAGCGAAAAGAACAGCGAAGGCCCGACTTCGCGACAACCCTCGTAGATCGCCTCCATGCGCCGCGATTCGTCCGGCTCGTGCTCCAGTTTCTTGTGCACGTTCTCGATCATCACGATCGCCGCGTCGACGAGCGTGCCGATCGCGATGGCGATGCCGCCGAGCGACATGATGTTGGCGTTGATCCCCGCCAGGTGCATGACCAGCAGGGCCACGAGGACGCCGCAGGGCACGACGAAGACGGCCAC
>DASUMQ010000346.1:0-8552 GCA_036277615.1 Steroidobacteraceae bacterium | reverse complement strand
CAACAGGACACGCCCCACCAAGGAGGGTATCGCCATGCGGAAGACCACACTCGCCGCCGTCATTTCATCCGTTCTATTGGGCGCCGCCGCGGCGCACGCCAACCCGTCGCAGGCCCCGGAGCCGCAGCCCACCTCCCAGGCGCCCGCGCAGACGCCCGAGGCCGCCAACACCGGCACTGCCACCAGCGGTGGCAACGATAGCGTCGGAGACGTCCGCAGCAACATCGACGAGAAATCCTCGAGCGGCTCGTATTACCCGTATTCGTCCGGAACCGTGGGTGACGATCCAGCGAAGCCGACGTCGACGTCGACCTCCACGCCGACCACCGGGCCCGGCGAGGGCGATCAGACGACCGCGACCACGACGGAGCCGTGGATGAACGCCGACTCCGACGGCGACGAGTCGCTGTCGAAGTCCGAGTTCGAGAAGGCTTCGCCGACGCTGGCGAACCGCTTCGAGGAGATCGACGTCGACCGTGACAAGAAACTGTCGCGCGACGAGATCCGGACCTGGCACGAGTCGCAGAAGGCCCGCATGGACGCCGACCAGGGCGCAGGCACGCCGTCGACGGCACCGACCCCGACCGCCGAGCCAGCGGCGCCGACCGCACCGGCGGCTGCGCCGGCGACGGCGCCGGCCACGAGCGAAGAACCCGCCACCACGCCTCCCGACACCGCGGGCCAGTAAACCCGCTCGTCGCAACGCCCATCGCTCCCTCGCGGGCGATGGGCTTTTTTTTGTTGCGCCGACTGCCCCGGAAGAAGCAGTTGCGGATCCCGGCGCCGGCCCCCTACCCTTCGCCGACATTTCTTCTGCGGGAATCTCACATGCTGCGTACGGCCCTCGTGCTCGGAGTCGTTTTGTGCTCGCTGCAGGCTGCGGCACAACCGGGAGACCCCGAGTCGCGGCGACGTGGCGAGGCGGAACGCGAGTTGTTCCGCAAGGTCGTGGAGATCCCCACGGTGGCCGGGCGCGGCGAGATGCCGCGACTCGTGCAGTTGCTGTCGGCCGAGTTCCGCAAGGCCGGCATCAAGGACATCACCGTCAAGACGCACGGCGACACGCAATCGATGATCGTGCGATGGCCGGCGAAACGACCGTCCGGCCGCAAGCCGATCCTGCTGCTCGCACACATGGACGTCGTCGAGGCGCGACGCTCCGACTGGGTCCGCGACCCGTTCACGTTCCGCGAGGCCGACGGCTACTACTGGGCGCGCGGCGCGAGCGACAACAAGGCGGGCGTCGTTGCCATCGTGTCGAGCCTCGCGCGTCTGCGCGCGTCCGGTTTCGAACCGGGACGTGACATCGTGGTGCTGTTCACCGGCGACGAGGAGACGCAACAGGACGCGGCCCGGCTCGCGGCGACCGAATGGCGGTCGCTCATCGACGCCGAATACGCGCTGAACTCCGACTCCGGCGGCGGCAGCGTCTACAAGGACGGCCGCGTCGAAGGCTTTTACGTGCAGGTCGCCGAGAAGACCTACGCGGACTTTCGCCTGATGACGACCAACCGCGGTGGTCACAGCTCGGCACCGCGGACCGACAACGCGATCTACCAGCTCGCGGCCGCGCTCAAGGCGCTCGAGGAGTACCGTTTTACGCCGATGCTCAACGACGCGAGCCGCGCCTACTTCGAGTCCGTCGCGTCCAAGGACCAGGGCGCGTGGGGCGAGACCGTCAAGGCCTGGCTCGACGACCCGACCAACCTCGAGAAAGCCGACCTCGTCGAACTCAACGAACCCGGCTACACGCGTACTCGCTGTGTCGCGACCCAGGTCACGGGCGGCCACGCGGCGAATGCGCTGCCGCAACGCGCGGAAGCGAACGTCAATTGCCGGATCTTCCCCGGCGTGAAGACCGAGGAAGTGCTCGAGGAACTGCGGTCGATCGCGGGCAAGGAGGTCGAGGTCGAACTCGTCGACGGCGGTCAATGGGCCGAACCAAGCCCGGTGCGCGAGGACGTCATGACCGCCTATCGCAATGCGGTCGCCGGAAAATTCCCTGACGCGCCGGTCGTGCCGAGCATGTCGGCTGGGGCCACCGACGCGATCTACATTCGCTCCGCCGGCATCCCCACGTATGGCGTCGGCGGCCTGTGGGGTTACATGGGCGAGCCGCTCGGCGCGCACGGGCTGAACGAGCGGATCGGCGTGAAGGCCTTCCACGACCAGATCGACATCTGGGAGGCCATGCTGCGCGAGCTCGCGCGTTGAGCGCGAAAGCAGGTTCCTACGTCAGGTGCAGGTCGCGCGCCTGGCGCGCGAGTTCCTCGCGAAAATCCGGGTGCGCGATCGCGACCAGGGCCTGCGCGCGTTGCCGCGCGGACTTGCCTCGCAGCTGTGCCACACCGTATTCGGTCACGACGAAGTTGACGTCGTTCTTGCTGGTCGAGACGTGCGTGCCGTGGGCCAGCGTCGCAACGATGCGCGACACGCTGCCGTTCTTCGCCGTCGACGGCAGCACGATGAACGACTTGCCGCCGCGCGATCGATTGGCGGCGCGCACGAAGTCCGCCTGACCGCCCGTGCCCGAGTACGGCAGCGGGCCCAGGCTCTCGGAGCCGCATTGACCGAGCAGGTCGACCTGCAGCGTGCCGTTGATCGACACGAGGTGGTCGTTGCGGCCCGCAACCGCGGGATCGTTCGTGAAGTCCGCCGGATGCATCTCGAGCTCCGGGTGACGGTCCATGAAACGATAAAGCCGCGACGAGCCGAGCGCGAACGTCGCGATCATCCGGCCGGGCAGGTAGTTCTTGCGCCGGTTGGTGACGGCCCCAGCCTCCACCAGTCGCAGGATGCCGTCCCCCAGCATCTCGGTGTGGATGCCGAGGTCGCGCTTGTCCGCGAGCTGCATGACCACGGCGTCGGGAATGCTGCCGTAGCCGATCTGCAGCGTCGAGCCGTCCTCGACCCGCTCCGCGACGTGGCGACCGATCGCTTCCTGCACCGCGCCGATTTTCGGCAACGCGACTTCGATGACCGGCAGGTGGCTCTCGACCACTGCCGTGACCCGTGAGACGTGCACGTGGCAGTTGCCGAAGGTGTAGGGCACGTTCGCATTGACCTCGAGCACGACGCAGCGCGCGCGGGCGACCGCGGCCAGCGTGTAGTCGGTCGCGAGGCTCAGGGCGAAGTTGCCGTCGGGGTCCATCGGCGATGCCAGCGCAAATACGACGTCGGCGGCGAGGTAGCCGCGTTCGACCAGCAGCGGCACGTCCGAGAAGCTGTTCGGCACGAAATCGATCCAGCCCTGCTGCCCGCCCGGGCGCGACGGGCCGCCGTAGAACAGCGAGAGGTGCCGCACGTGATCGACGGTATCCGCGTCGAAATAATCCTGATGGCGCAGCGGCAGCAGCTGCGCGACCGTCACGCCGCGAAAATCCCGACGACACTCGGACAGTGCCGCGAGCAGCGCGGGCGGCTCACCGGCGCCGGTCGGGACGATGATCTGTTCGCCGTCGCGCACGAGGTGCACGGCGTCGGCGGCGGACGTCAGTTTGCGTTCGTAGGAAGCCTGGACGGACACGCGGCAGCGACCGCACCCGTGGCGGCCATCGCCCGGGATGCGACCCTTGGATCAAAGGCGCCTATCGTGTAGATCGAGCGTCGGCCACGCACTACGTGTTTTCGTCCGCGGCCCGTGGGCGTTACGGACGGGCGCGGCAGCGATCAGCGGGCGCAGGCCTGGCAGGCCGGCGCCCGCGCGACGTCGAACTCGTCGAAGCTGCCGCGCAACGCGTCGTACTGCAGCATGCGCCCGACCAGTGGCGATCCGACGCCGAGCAGCAGCTTCAGCGTTTCCGCGGCCTGCAGCAGCCCGATCACGCCGGGCACGACGCCGAGCACGCCGGCCTCGCCGCACGACGGCGCCAGTTCCGGCGGTGGCGCTTCCGGGTAGAGACAGCGATAGCAAGGTCCCCCGCCGGGTGCGGCGGGCCACAGGACCGTGACCTGTCCTTCGAAACGGAACACCGAACCCTGCACGTCGGGAATGGCGAGTGCGATACACGCGTCGTTGACGGCATACCGCGTCGCGAAGTTGTCTGCGCCGTCGATCACGACGTGCGCGCCCTCGAGCAGCGTGCGCGCGTTTGCGGCCGTCAGCCGCCGCTCGACCCGCAGCACCTCCACCGTGGGGTTCAGCGCCTGCAACGTCGCCGCGCCTGAATCGATCTTCAGGCGACCGGTGTCGGCGTCGCCGTGCAGCACCTGTCGGTGCAGGTTGCTGCGCTCGACGCGGTCGTCGTCGACGAGCGTGAGGTGGCCCACGCCTGCCGCCGCAAGATACAACGCGGCCGGTGAACCGAGGCCGCCGGCGCCGACCAGCAGCACGCGGGCGTCGCGCAGTCGACGCTGCCCATCGAGACCGACCTCCGGCAGCGTGAGCTGTCGCGCGTACCGTTCCACGTCGACGTCGGTCACGACGCCGGGCGATCGCGCGACGGGCAGACCGTCCGCACGCCAGCGCTCGAGGCCGCCCATCACCGACATCGCACGCTCGTACCCGAGCGCGCGCAGGCGCTCGGCGCCCTGTCGCGACCGCCGCCCGCTCGCGCAGATCAGGAGGATGACTCGCGACCGGTCGGGCTCGAGCTCGGGGGCGCGACGCTCGAGTTCACAGAGCGGCACGTGACGCGCGCCTTCCGCCATGCCGACCGCGAGCTCCGGCGCATCGCGCACGTCGAGCAGCACGACGCCGCGACCGACCAGGTCGCAGGCTGCGGCCGGGGCGAGCTCGACCGGCGTTGCGGGCGCGGGTGCGGACGCGCTCATCCGCCCGCCACGGCCGGCAGGATGCTGACGACCGCTCCCGCCGGCACCTCGGTCGCGAGCCCTTGCAGTGCACGCGCGTTCGTCCGATCCACGAACAGGTTCACGAACGGCCGCAGCTGGCCGTCCGGCGTCAGCACGCGCGGCACCAGATGCGGGTGGCGTGCAGCCACACGTTCGAGCACCTGCGCCAGGCTGCCGGCCGCCACGCGCAGTTCGGACGCGTCACCGGCGAAGGGGCGCAACACGGCAGGCACGCGGACGAGGACGTCGGGCATGCGTCGATTGTAGTCGTCCGTCGGCGGCCGCGCCGTCAGCGATCGCAGGGCTTCAACGCCGCACGACGGCGACGAGCGGGTCGCTCGACCGCGCCAGGCTCAGCAGCACGACGCGATCGAACCGGTCTGTGAGCCCGAGCGCCACGGCGGCGGCCTCACGCGCCTGCGCCTCGAGCCGCGCGTCGTCGACCATGTTGATCACGGGCACGACCCGCCGGCCCTCCGTCGACTTGAGCAGCCCTGCGGGACTGCCGAACAACCGACCGAGGTGGGCCGGCGTGAGGATCTCGCCTTCGTTCATGCCTGCCACACGTGCGATCTGCTCGACGCGGTGGGCGACCTTCGCACTGAGCGGCTCGCCGATCGCGTGCGCCGACAGCACGGGCAGGACGGTCGTTGCCGACGGGGGAATCGCGGGTTCGTCCTCGGCCGGCGCCTTGACCAACCGCATGCGCGCGCCGTCGGCCTTGACGTAGGTCGCGTCGAAGCGGCCTTCGCGATGGATCCGCTCGATCGTCGCGGGACGCACGCCGGCACGGCGACCCGGTTTGCTGCCGGGACACGCGTACGCCACGCTCGCGCCTGGATCGAGCGCGGCCACGGCGGCCGGCAGCCCCTCGTCGTCGTCGACGGCGACCGCGAAGCCCAGGTGTTCCTGGAAGTACGTCGTGAACGCCGTCGCCGTGATCGCCACGCGCCCGGGGTGCGTCGTCGCGAGGTGTCGCAGCAGGCTCTTCTTGCCGCCCGCACCGACCGCGCAGACCACGCCCGTGCGCGCCTCGAGCAGGTCGAGCAGCGATGCGGCGTCAGCCACGGTCGCCGTCCCCGTCGCAGAAGCGCAGGCAGAGCACACGCGGCAGGTACTCGGCGATCAGCGTCCAGTGCTCGCCGTGGTCGCGCGTCAGGAAGACGTGTCCGGACGACGTGCCGAACGCCACGCGTCCGCGGGTCGACGGATCCGCTTCCATCGCGTCGCGCAGCACCGTGACGTACACGTGCTGCTGCGGCAGACCGGTCGAGGCGGAACGCCAGCTGCGACCGGCGTCGTCGCTGCGGAACACGCGCAGCCGCCCGTCCACCGTGGTGCGCATGTGCGAACTCGACTCCGGGATCTGCAGCACCCCGTCTGGATCCTCGGGGTCGCAGGCGATCGCGTAACCGAAATCGCTCGGCAAGCCGGCCGTGATCTCCGTCCACGTGGCCGCGCCATCGTCGCTGCGATACGTGCCGTTGTAGCACTGGCGGTAGAGCCTGCGGCCGTTCCGCGGGTGCATCACGACGCGGTGCACGTTGTGGCCGGCGAGCGGATACCGCTCGGGCACGTGTTCGGCGCGCACGCCCACGTTGGCGGCATCCCAGCTCGCGCCGCCGTCGACGCTGCGGTAGACGCCGCCGGCCGAGACGCCGACGACGAGGTGCGCCGGGTCGCCGCGGTCGACGCAGATCGAATGCAGCGCGAACAGTCCGCGCGACGGTTCCCAGGCCGAGCGCGTTGCGTGTTCATTCAGTGAGACCACGTCGCGCCAGCTCGACCCCTCGTCGTCGCTGACGAAGAGGCCGGCCGGGTCGATGCCGGCATAGAGCGTGCGTCCGTCCGCCGACCACGCCAGGTGCCAGATCGAGTCGACCGTGCTCGCGTGGCGTCCGGCCGGGTGGTGAGGCACGGCCGCGAGGCTGGTCCAGCGCTCGCCGCCGTCGGTGCTGACGTGGACATGCGAGCCCCAGACCGGGTGATCGACGGCTGCGTAGAGTTCGCGTTGTCGTCCCGGCCTCGCCACGACGTGGAGTACGCGGTGACCGGCGAGGTACGGTCCCGCGGGCGACGCGACGTCGCGGGCCGACAGCCGGAACAGGCCCTTGTCCGTGCCGACGAACAGCACGCCGTCGTCGGCCGCGGTCACTTCGGTCACTTCTCCAGCAGTCGCGGCATCAGCTCGACCAGGTTGCACGGGCGCGTGCGCAGGTCGAGCTGCGCCTCGATCAGCGTGTCCCAGGCCGTCGCGCAGGCGCCGGACGAGCCCGGCACGCAGAACACATAGGTCGCGTTGGCGACCCCCGCGAGCGCGCGCGACTGCAGCGTGGACGTCTTGATGTCCGCATACGAAATCGACCGGAACATCTCGCCGAACCCGTCGAGCACCTTGTCGAGCAGCGGGCGCACGGCTTCGGGCGTCCCGTCGCGGCCCGTGACGCCCGTGCCTCCGGTCGTGATCACGGCGTTGACGCCCGCGTCGGCAATCCAGCGCGAGACGATCGCACGGATCTGGTAGACGTCGTCCGGCACGATCGCCTTCTCCGCGAGCCGGTGACCCGCGCGCGTCAGGCGCTCGACCAGCAACCGGCCGGACTTGTCGCTCTGCTCGTCACGGGAGTCGGACACGGTGAGCACCGCGATCGCCACCGGAAGGAACTCGCGTGCCCGGCCGCCGCCGTGTTCGGAACTCATGCCGTTCGATCTCCGTGTGCTGGAAGTTCAGATCAGGCCCGCGAAAGGCTGCACGTCGACCTCGGTGCCGGGTTCGACGTCGCCCTGCTCGAGCGGCAGCACGATGAAGCAATTCGCCTCGCTCATCGAGCGCAGCACGCCCGCGCCCTGGTGCCCGGTGATGCGCACGACGTACTTGCCCGCGGCATCACGCTCGAACACACCGCGCTGAAACTCCTGGCGGCCGGGCTTCTTGCGCAGCCGCGTGGCGCAGGTCGCGCGCAGCAGGATCGGCGTGTCGGGCTCGGTCGCGCCCATCAGCGCCTGCAACGCCGGCCGCACCACGTGATAGAACGTGACCATCACCGACACCGGATTTCCGGGCAGGCCGAAGAACAGCGCCGGCCCGAAGTGCCCGAACGCGATCGGCTTGCCGGGCTTCATCGCGACCTTCCAGAAGCCGATGCGGCCGTGACGCTCGAGCGTCTCGGTCACGTAGTCGGCCTCGCCCACCGAAACGCCGCCGGACGTGACGATCATGTCGGCCTGCGTGGCCGCCGATTCGAACGCGCGCAGCGTGTCCTCGCGCGTGTCCGGGATGACGCCCAGGTCGAGGACCTCGGCCCCGAGCCGCACCAGCATGCCGTGCAGCGAATAGCGATTGCTGTCGTAGATCTGGCCCGGCGCGAGCGGTTCGCCGACCGCCGCGAGTTCGTCCCCGGTCGAGAACACCGCGACGCGCGGGCGACGCCGCACTTCGACTTCGCCGACGCCGATGGACGCGAGCACGCCGAGCCGCGCCGGCGTGAGGGTCGTGCCGGCGCTGAGCGCGACGTCGCCGCGGCGAATGTCTTCACCGGCGGGCCGCACGTTCTGACCGACGCGGTGACCGGGCTCCACCACGGCCTTCCCGGCGACGACGCGGACGTGCTCCTGCATGACGACGGTGTCGGCCGTCTCCGGCACGGTCGCGCCGGTCATGATCCGGACGCACTCGCCGCGGTCCGCGCGCCCGTCGAACGGTCGCCCGGCCCACGAGGTTCCGACGATGTCGAAGCTTGCCGTGCCGGAGGCCGGCA
>DASUMQ010000345.1:0-2830 GCA_036277615.1 Steroidobacteraceae bacterium | reverse complement strand
CTGCAGGGCGTGCTCTCGGCGCAGCTCGACTCGCGCATCGCATCGACGATGCGCAGCGCCGAGTTCACGGCGCTGCTGGGCGACGTTCAATCCGGCAAGACCGACCTCGCGCAGGCGGGCGCATCTCTGTTGCGTCGGGTTCTGTCCTTGTAGAACACCACTGTGGGGACGCCGTTCTGGCGTTCGATCCGGGTCTTGGGCCGGCGACATGTCGGTTTTCGGAGCCGGGCCCAAGATCCCGGATCGGACGCCCGGCCGTCCCGGTGACGCTGCGATCCGTTCCGCTCGCCGACCGCCGGTCAGCCGGGCGCCTCACCCGTCAGCTTCCGCGCGCACGCGACGATCGCGTCGAGCGGCGAGCCGGGCGGAAACACCTCGACGCCGAGCGCGCGCAATCGCTTCGCGGCCCACGGGGCGATGATGCCGCCGGCGAACACCGGCAGCTCCGGACGCGCCGCGCGCAACTCCGCGACGATGCGCTCCGCCACCTCGACGTGGCCGCCGACGTTGAGCCCGACCAGGTCGACGTCCTCATCGACCGCCGCGCGCACGATCTCCGCGCCCGTGCTCATGCCGCCGAGGATCACCTGGAAGCCGCCGTCGCGGAGCGCACGCGCGACGACCGAGATGCCGCGCCAGTGACCGTCCAGCGCCGTCTTCGCCAGCAGTATGCGGCGAACGCCTTCGACGTGCGTGGCGCCGGTGGACGATGACGACGAGGTTTCTTCTTGACGGGCTTCAGGCATGGTCTGTCTCCGTGGCGAACGCCGCTCAGACGAGTTCGGGCGTTTGCCAGTCGCCCCACGTCTGGCGGTAAATGTCGCCGATCTCGCCGAGCGTGACCTCGGCGTCGAGCGCCTGCAGCATCGCCGGCATCAGGTTGCGTTCCGGCGCGCGGCACGTGGCCTCGAGGTTGCGCATCGCCTCGGACGCGGCCGTCTCGTGCCTTTCGCGGCGCACCGCGTGCAGTCGCTCGAGCGCCACTGGATACGCGTCGGTGACCGGCGGAAAGCCGTCCACCTCCCAGGGCGCGACGTCGTCCTGGAAGCAATTGACGCCGACGACCTTGCGCTCGCCGCGCGCCTCGGCCAGCGCCTGCTCGTGCTGGTTCTCACGCGCGCGCGCGTGCAGCCAGCCCGAGTCGAGGGCGGCGAGGAAACCGCCCTGCGCGAGGATCTGCTCGACGAATTCCCAGGCGCGGCGCTCGAGCTCGGCCGTCAGGAATTCGACGTAATACGACCCGCCGAGCGGATCCGTGACCGCGGGGATGTTGGTCTCGTGTTCGAGGATCTGCTGGATGCGCAACGCCATCTGGTGCGCGTGCTCGCTCGGAATCGAGATCGCCTCGTCGTAGCCCGACACGCCGAGCGACTGCGTGCCGCCCAGGACCGCCGTGAGCGCCATCAGCGTGCCACGGACGATGTTGTTGAACGGCTGCTGGTACTGCATGTATGCGCCCGACGTCACGATGTGGATGCGCATGCGCAGCGCCCGCTCCTCCGTGACGCCGTACCGTTCCGTCAGCAGGCGATGCCACATCTTGCGGGCCGCGCGCAGCTTCGACGCGTCCTCGAAGATCTCCATGGTCGTGCGGAAGTTGACGCCGCCGACGCGCTGCGCGGCCTGCGTCATGTCCATGCGACCGCGGCGCTTGACTTCGTCGAGGTACTCGATCGCGTTCGCAATGACCGCACCGAGTTCCTGCCACGCGTTGAGGCCGGTATCGCCGCCGTTGTACCCGGCGATCGACACCGGCACCCACTTCGGCATGTGCTCGCCGCAGAACTCGATCAGGTCGGCGTTCAACCGCAGCCCGGCCTGCGTGGGCACCTGCTGCTTGGTCACGCACCCGAGGTAGGTCAGGAAGAAATCGCTCTGCCCCGTGCCGGCGAGCTGCGCGAGCGGGATGCCTCGACGCCTGGCAACCGTCCAGTAGGCCGCGGCCGCGAACGGGCCGTGCTGGACGACGCCGCCGCCCGCATGGCCGTAGGTGCTTTCGATCGCGATGCCGTCGAGACAGAGCGCCGTCTCCCGCACGCTCTGCATGACCGCGCCCGTCAACCCGACGTCCTCCTTGCGCGCGACGACTTCCGGATGGTCGACGTTGTAGAGGTGGTCGGCCGTGTTGCGGTCGTGCTCCATCAGGAATCCGGTCTCGCCGTTGCGGAGCAGGAACTTGATCCGCTCGTTCTCGTCCTCGGGCTTGCCGAAACCGCTGAGCTGGAAGATTCGCCACGGCTTGGTACGGTAGCCCTGCGCGAACCCGCCGCGATGGTAGGGCGGCTGGCCGGGGAGCGCGTCGAGATGCCGCGAGTGATCGGCCGGCACGTCGCCGGCACCATAGCTCGCCTTGAGTTCGATGCCCGAAGCGCTTCGGTACACCGGTGCCCGCTTGTCCTGGCTCTGCATGGTCGTCACTCTCCGTAGCAATCAGTATACTAACGGTATAAAAAATCTACTAGCCGTTTTATTTTTAAATCCATCGGTCAATTGGAGACCCGATCATGCCGCAGAACCGCTTCCTGGACCTCTATTCCGTCGCCGGCAAGACCGCGCTCGTGACGGGTGGTTCGTCGGGGCTTGGGCTGGCCATGGCCCAGGCGTACCTCGAATGCGGCGCACGGGTGTACATCACCGGGCGCAAGGCCGAGCAGCTCGAAGCGGCACGAGCCGGCCTGGCGGCGCACGGTGACGTGCGCGCCGTGCAAGGGGACGTGGCCACGCCGGCGGGCATCGAGGCGATCCGTGAGGCGCTCGCCGGCGAGGACCGGCTGCACGTGCTCGTCAACAACGCGGGCATCACCTGGGGCGCCTCGATCGAAAAGTTTCC
>DASUMQ010000344.1:0-6051 GCA_036277615.1 Steroidobacteraceae bacterium | reverse complement strand
GGTGGACTTCGTGAACCTCGAGGTGACGGCAGGGCGCCCGCTCGCCGACGCCGTGATCCGCGCCGCGGCCGTGCGCGCGCGGCCGATTGCGCTGACGGCGGTGGCCGCGATGATCGGCGCGTTCTTCATCCTCGACGACCCGATCTTCAACGGTCTTGCCGTCTCGCTGATCTTCGGGATCCTGGTCTCGACTGCGCTCACGCTCGTCCTGATCCCGATCCTCTACTTCAGCTACCGCAACCGCGCGGCCGCGAAGGCCGTCCGTACCTAGAACGCACGACCCAGGGGGTAATAGATCATGGCTAAGGTGGCAATCCTCGGCGCCGGACTCGGTGGTGTCGCTTGCGCGTACGAGATGAAGAAGATGCTTGGGCCGGCGCACGAAGTGACGCTGATCGGCAGCTCGCCGTATTTCGAATTCACCCCGTCCAACCCCTGGGTCGCAGTCGGCTGGCGGGCGCCCGAACAGACCCGTGTGGACCTCGCGGCGCCACTGGCCGCCAAGGGCATCCGGTGGTTGCCGAAGCTCGTCGCGTCGATCGACGCACCGAACTCGCGAGTCACGCTGCAGGACGGCACCGTAGACTCTTATGACTTCCTCGTAATCACGACCGGGCCAAAGCTCGCGTTCGACGAGGTGCCGGGACTCGGGCCCGACGGTCATACGTCGTCGGTCTGTACCCAGGCGCACTCGCTCGCCGCGTGGGCGAACTACCAGGATTTCGTGAGGAGCCCTGGCCCGATCGTGATCGGCGCCGCCGCAGGCGCGAGCTGCTACGGCCCAGCGTACGAGATGGCGATGATCGTCGACGCCGACCTGCGACGTCGCAAGATTCGCGATCGCGTGCCGATCACATTCGTCACGGCCGAACCGTACATCGGGCACATGGGACTGGGTGGCGTCGGCGACAGCAAGGGGCTGATGGAGTCCACGCTGCGCCAGCGGCACATCCAGTGGGTCACGAATGCCAGGGTGACGTCGGTCGAGGCCGGCGTCGTCAACGCGACGGAATACACAGAGGACGGCGCCGTTCGCAAGGAGCACAGGCTTCCGTTCAAGTGGTCGATGATCCTGCCGGCGTTCAAGGGTGTGGACGCGGTCGCCTCCGTGCCGGAGCTCTGCAACCCACGCGGCTTCGTGCTGATCGACGAGCATCAGCGCAGCAGGAAGTATCGGAATATCTACTCCGCGGGCGTGTGCGTCGCGATCCCTCCGGTCGAGACGACCACCGTGCCTACGGGCGCGCCGAAGACCGGGTTCATGATCGAGTCGATGGTTCATGCGATCTGCCTGAACGTCGCGGCGGACATTGCGGGGCGGCCAGCGGAGGCGCGAGGAACCTGGAACGCCATCTGCCTCGCGGATTTCGGCGATACAGGCGCGGCGTTCGTTGCGCTGCCGCAGATTCCGCCTCGCAATGTCACCTGGGCGCGAGAGGGAAGGTGGGTGCATCTCGCAAAGGTCGCGTTCGAGAAGTATTTCCTCCGCAAGGTGAAGACCGGCTCGATCACGCCGATCTACGAGAAGTACGTGTTGAGCGCGCTGGGTATCGAGGCCCTGAAGCAATGAGGACGTCGTTCGCACGACGCGTTGCGGTCACGCTCGCCGTGGCTGCGTTCGGCCCGGCGTCGGGCGCGGCCTGCGCGGAGTCGCTTACGGACGCATGGGCGCTTGCGCTGCAGCAGGATCACGCGCTCGCGGCGGCGCGCAGCCAGGCCGAGTCCGCGTCCCTGGACGCCCAGGCTGCGCAAGGCCAGCGGTGGCCGCTGGTCACCGTGAACGGTGGCTACACACAACTCGACGACTCGCCCGCGTTCGATTTTTCGTGGACGGGTTTGCCGATCAAGCCTCCTGAACTGTTCCAGGACGATGCGTTCGCCACGGGTTCGGCGACAATCACCGTGCCGCTGTTTACCAGCGGCCGGATTTCGTCGAGCATCGCAGCGGCCGATGCGCGGGCGCGCGGCGCCGACGCACAGCTGGTCGCCACGACCAGCGACGTCAAGCTTGCGGTGGCCGAGGCCTACGTCGGCGTGCTACGAGCGCGCAAGGCGCTCGCGGTCGCGCAGAGCAGCGTGCGGACGTTCGAGGCGCTCGCGCGCGACACGGAAAGCCTGTTCGAGCGCGAACTGGTGCCGAAGAATGACCTCCTCACCGCGCAAGTCGCCCTCGCCGATGCGAGACAGCATGAGCTACGGGCCGCGAACGGCGCGGAGGTGGCGCTGGCGGCCTACAACCGCCGGCTCGGCGCGTCGATGGACCGCCCGGTGGACCTCGACGAATTCATCGAAGCGCCGGCAGGCGCCTCGCAGAGCCTGGAGGCGTTGACTGAGCAGGCGCTCGAGCGACGAACCGAATTGGCTGCGCTCGACGCGCAGGCGGAGGCATACGGGCAGATGGCGCGGACGGAGCGCTCGCGGGTGCTGCCGCAGCTCATGCTGAGCGGAAGCTACCGTTACCTGGCCAACCAGTTCCTCGACGACGAGACCGTCGGCATGGCCGGCGTCGGCGTGCAATGGGCCCTTTTCGACGGCGGCCAGTCACGCAAGCGGGCCGCGGCGCTCGACCGCACGCGGCGTGCGACCGAGCAGCAGCGCGCTGAAGCCGAGTCCCTGGTTGCGCTGCAGGTGCGGCAGGCATGGCTGGGGTTGCAGGAGGCCCGGCAGCGCGTCGACGTCGCGGCGCACGCGGCGGAGCAGGCAGACGAGAGCCTTCGCATCGCGCAGGAACGCTACTCGGGCGGTCTCGGCACGCAGACGCAGCTTCTCGAGGCTGAAACCTTCCGCGTGCAGGCAGTTCGCAACCGATACGACGCGGCGCTCGACGCCGAGCTTGCCGAGCTGCGCCTGGCGAGGGCCGCGGGAATGCTGTGACGTTGCCTGGAGCAGCGCTCGACGGGGCTCCAGGGGCGCGCGACGCGGTTGTCAGAGCGGCGTCACGATGACCGGTGCGAAGCCGCCGCCGGCGGTGCGGAAATTCGTGGTCTGGCCCCGGTAGAGCCGCGCGGCCCGCAGCCACGTCTCACCTTGCACAGCGTAGTTGCGGACGTCCACGCGGAGGTCGACGTCGTTGCCGTCGTCCGTGGGCACCCGTCTCGACGAGGTGGGTGCGATCGATTGCGCCACGTAGCGATTCGACAGGACGTGTTCGAACGCGCCGCGCGTGAGCTTGTCGCCGCGGTATGCTGCCTTGCCGCCGAAGCCGTCGACAGGCTTGAAGAAGAGCCCCTTGCGACGCGCCCACAGGTCCGTCGCGCGCGCCGGATCGACGACCTCCGTGGCCGGAATCGTGGCCCGCAGGTGGTCCTGGTCGCCGGATTCGAGCCCAGCCTCAGTCAGCAGTGCGGCGTCGCGGAGCCACGCCAGCAGTCGCTTGTCGGCCCAGCGCGCGTGGTCGGCGGGGTGCGGCGTGATGAGGGCGAGGTCGCGCTCGTACGCCTCGCGCAGCGCCGCGTGACGCGTTTCGGCGAAATAGAAATCGGTGCAACGGTTGTAGACGAGATCGACGATCTCGCCCTGCGCCACCAGCGCCGCGCCTTCGACCGACACCGAGGCCGCATCGGCAATCACGACTTTGAATCCTGCGTGCTCCAGCAGCCGCTGGTACAGCCGGAACTCCGGATACAGGTACTGGCCTTCCGGGTCGTCGTCGACGATCGCGACGGTGCGCAGCGTCCGGCCGGGGCGGGCGCGCGCGAAGTCCGCGACGAAGCTGTCGACGACGCGGCTCGCCACGCCCGCAATGGGCACGGCCCCTGCCACCCTGGCCGCCAGCGGCGCGGTCAGGCAGTCACAGCACGCCTCGGCCGCGCGGGCGATCTCGAGGTTCACGAGCAAGCCGCCGGGGTTGGTGTTCACCTCGATCAGCTGCGGCTGTTCAGTGCCGAGATGAAAATCGAAGCCCAGCACGCCGGCCGACGTCGGCTGCGGCGTCCGCGCGATCTCCGGGGCGCTCGCGACGATTCTCCGCTCGAAGACCGGGCTTGCCACGACACGACCGATCAGCCGGATCGTGCGCTGCATGGCCACGGCCTGGCGTGGATCGACGAACACGACGCTGCCCGACACGAGGCTGGACGGAAATTCCGTCGCGCCGAGTCGCTCGCGCACTTGCGCCGCGAGTTTGGCGCGATCCACCCGGATGCACTGGCACGCCTCGTTGAGGCGAGAGGCCAACGGCACGGCGAGCGGCGTCGCCATCACGCCGCCCGCCGCTCGTACCAGGGCTTGGTCGAGTTCACGACGCGGACCACGAGCAGCATCACCGGCACCTCGATCAGCACGCCGACGACGGTGGCGAGCGCGGCGCCCGACTCGAACCCGAACAGGCTGATCGCCGCAGCGACCGCGAGTTCGAAAAAGTTCGACGCGCCGATCAGCGCAGACGGACAGGCGATCGCGTGCGATTCACCCACCGCGCGATTGAGCCAGTACGCGAGCGACGAGTTCAGGAACACCTGGATCAGGATCGGCACGGCGAGAAGGGCGATCACGAGCGGCTGGTCGATGATCGCCTCGCCCTGGAACCCGAACAGCAGCACCAGCGTCAGCAGCAGCGCCGCGGTCGACCACGGCCCGATCCGCGCCATTGCGGCATCGAATGCCGGGCGGCCATGCTTGAGCAGCGATCGCCGCCAGGCCTGGGCCAGGACCACGGGGATCACGATGTAGAGGACGACGGAGGTGATCAGCGTGTCCCACGGAACGGTGATCGCGGCCATCCCCAGCAGCAGGCCGACGATCGGGGCGAACGCGAACACCATGATCGAGTCGTTCAACGCAACCTGCGTCAGCGTGAACGTCGGGTCCCCGTTCGAGAGACGCGACCAGACGAACACCATCGCCGTGCACGGCGCGGCCGCGAGCAGGATCAGGCCCGCAACGTAGCTGTCGAGCTGATCGGCCGGCAGCCAGGGCGCGAACAGGTGCCGGATGAAGATCCAGGCGAGCAACGCCATCGAGAACGGCTTGACGAGCCAGTTCACCAGCAGGGTGACACCGATGCCCCGGACGTGCCGCCGCACCTCGTGCAGCGCGGCGAAGTCCACCTTCACGAGCATCGGCACGATCATCACCCAGATCAGCAGTCCCACCGGCAGGTTGACCCGGGCGAACTCCATGCGGCCGATGGCCTGGAACTGAGCGGGGAAGACTCGACCGAGCAGGACACCGACGATGATGCAGACGAACACCCAGACCGTGAGATACCGCTCGAACACGCTCATCGGCGCGCGCGTGGCAGGTTTCACGGTGATCTCACACTGGGTCGACATGACCTACTCCACGATGTCGCCGATACGATCCATCTCGGCCTTGAGCCTTGCCCGATCCTTGACCAGACGGTCGAGAGGAAGAGCCAGGAACGCTTCGATGCGGCGTCGCAGGATCCGATAGGCCTTCTCGAAGGCCGCGTCGATTTCGTCGTCGGTGCCAGTCGCGTGCGCCGGGTCGTCCACGCCCCAGTGGCTGCGCAGCGCGGGTCCAAGGTACGCCGGGCAGCTCTCGCCGGCGGCGCTCGAGCACACGGTGATCACGATGTCGGGCACCGCGGGCAGTGCGTCCCAGGACTTGCTGTGACAGCCGTCGGTCTGAATTCCCTCCCGCCGCAGCAGTGCGAGCGAGCGAGGATGCACCGTTCCCGTGGGGTGGCTGCCCGCACTCATCGCGACCCAGCCGGCCGGCGCGAGGTGATTGAACGTGGCCTCGCCCAGGATCGAGCGGCAGGAGTTGCCCGTGCACAGGAACAGGACGTTCACGAGGCTCACGCCAGGCGTTTCGACATGCACACGGCGGATGCCGGGCACAGCGACCTGAATTCCGACGACTCGAGGACCGCGGCCGGTGCGTTCGCGCGCGCGATCGCGGCGTAGCCCCGACCGGCAAAGAATGCCTCCGCGGTCTGCGTCAGCAGTACGAGCTCGGCGAGCCCTGCCGCGCGGGCAAACCGTTCCAGGGAGGCCACGAGCACCCCGCCGAGGCCGCGACCGCGCGCGTCTTCACTCACCACCAGCGAGCGCAGCAGTCCCGTCGTGCCGAACGACTCGAGCCCGA
>DASUMQ010000343.1:0-2732 GCA_036277615.1 Steroidobacteraceae bacterium | reverse complement strand
CGTGCGCGCAGCCGAGTTTGCCGCGGACCTGCAGGCGATCCACGAGTCGCTGGTCACCCACGGCTCGGCCCTGATCGCGCGCGGACGGTTGCGACGGCTGCGACGCGCCGTCGCCGTGTTCGGCTTCCACCTGGCGGCCGTCGACCTGCGGCAGAACTCCGAGGTGCACGAGCGCGTCGTCGCCGAGCTGTTCTCGGTGGCCCGCCCGGACGTGCCGTACACAAAGCTCGATGAAGCGGCACGCGTGCGTGCACTCACCGAGGAACTTGCGACGCCGCGCCTGCTCAGTTCGCCGTACGTCGAGTACTCGAGCGAGACCCGGGACGAACTCGAGATCCTGCGTACGGCCGCGGACATGCACGCCCGCTACGGCGTCGAGTGCATCGAGAACTACGTGATTTCGAAGTGCGACGGCGCCTCCGACGTGCTCGAGGTCGTGCTGCTGCTGCGCGAAGTGGGCTTGTTCCGTGCCGTCGATGCGCACTGCGCCTGCCACGTCGTGCCGCTGTTCGAGACGATCGGCGACCTGCGCAATGCGGCGCGAACGATGGAGGCGCTGCTGTCGATCCCGGTATACGCGCGCGTGCTCGCCTCGCGTGGCATGGCCCAGGAGGTGATGCTCGGATATTCCGACAGCAACAAGGACGGCGGCTACCTCACGTCGCGCTGGGAACTCTTCAAGGCACAGGTGGCGCTCGTCGAAACGTTCCAGCGCCACGGCGTGCGGCTCCGGCTGTTCCACGGCCGTGGCGGTTCGGTCGGCCGCGGCGGCGGACCGACGTACGAGGCGATCCTCGCGCAGCCGGGCGGCACCGTGCAGGGGCAGATCCGCATCACCGAGCAGGGCGAGGTGATCGGCGTGAAGTATTCCAACGCCGAGGTCGGCCGGCACAACCTCGAGATCCTGGCCGCCGCGACGCTCGAGGCGACCCTGCTCGGGGGCGCCGGGCCCGCACCGAAGCCAGAGTACCTGGAGGTGCTCGAGTCGCTGTCCGCGAAGGCGTTCGCGGCCTACCGCCACCTGGTCTACGAGACGCCGGGGTTCGAGGACTATTTCTGGGAATCGACCGTGATCACCGAGATCGCCGAACTCAACATCGGCAGCCGGCCGGCCTCGCGCAAACCGTCGCGCTCGATCGAGACGCTGCGGGCGATCCCGTGGGTGTTCTCGTGGGCGCAGTGCCGGCTGATGCTGCCGGGCTGGTACGGCTTCGGTGCGGCGGTGGACGCCTGGCTCGCCGAGCGTGGCGACGCGGGCCTCGCGTTGCTGCGCGAGATGCACCGCGAGTGGCCGTTCTTCGCCTCGGTGCTGTCCAACATGGAGATGGTGCTGGCGAAAGCCGACCTTGCCGTGGCGTCACGCTACGCCGGACTCGTCGGCGACGAGGCGCTGCGCGTCGCGAGTTTCGGCCGCATCCGCGGCGAACTCGAATCGACCGTCGCCGCGCTGCTCCGCATCATGGGCACCACCGAAATGCTCGCGCACAACCCGCAGCTCGCCCGCTCGATCAAGTACCGCTTCCCGTACCTCGATCCGCTCAACCACATCCAGGTGGAACTGCTGCGGCGATTCCGCGCCGGGGACCGCGATGAGCGCAGTCGTCGCGGCATTCACCTCACGATCAACGGCATTGCGGCGGGATTGCGCAACACCGGCTGAAGCGTCCCTCCCCCGCCGTGCTCGCGGGAGAGGGACGACCGAACATCAGAGGGTGTCGGGGGTGACGGGCAGGTCGTGCCAGATGAGGCCGTCGCTCGTCACCTGCAGCATCGGGTCGCCGCCGTTCGAGTAGACGAGGCTGCCTTCGACCAGCGCGGGCTGCTGCACCCACTTCGCCGAGAGCGAGGGCGACGGGCACTTGCCAACCTCGGTGTACGTCACGGTGGCGACGTTGGCGCCGTTGAGCACGAACCCCGTCACGTTATCCTGCCTGTTCCTGCGCACTTCGACCGCGACGGCCGACTCGACCGTGCTGCTCTCGAGGCCGTGCGTGGTGAGGACCGGCTTGTTCTGGGGGTTATAGCCGAGACATTGCCAGGTCGCGCCGCCCGTCGTGAGCAGCTGGAACTGCAGGCTCGCGGCGTTCGCGTTGAGCGTCGCGTTGTTCCACCCGAACAGTTCCTGGACGTCGCCCTTGCCGACGGACCCGACGCCGTTGGCGTCGTAGGTCACCTCGGCGGTGGCAGTGAGCGACACGGTGAGCAGCGCGGAAAGGGCAAGCAGTCGGTTGAAGCGCATCGAGATCTCCAGTGGCAAAAGAGGTCGAGTACCGTCGCCCTGCGTTCGGTAACCCGGCCGTCGTCCATCGCTGGAGACCCGTCGGCTTTGCGGCCCCGGCTCGCGCCGGGTGTGCCCTTATCGATTCAGTTCGAATTCGATGGGGCGGACGTTACGGAGATGAAATGGCGCCGCGTGCGTGAGCCGACATAACACGCAATACCGCGTGCGCATTCGCGACGCGCGTCACGGCTGCACCGAGCCCAGACATTGCGCGCCTCGCCAAACGTCAGCCCGTCGCGTTCGCCATCGAGGACCTAGAAGAGCTGCTTACGCCCTGAGCGTCCCCGCCCGCTGCGAAACGAGGCCACCAGCGGGCTCTCAGGGCGGCCCGGGCTCTTCCGGGCATATTCCATAATGTTCTCCACGGCCGACACGGCCCACCACCCCGGCGGCTGAGTTGCCCGTGAACCGTGTCGGACGGCTCCGACTCGTGCGTCGGACGACGACGCTA
>DASUMQ010000342.1:0-5722 GCA_036277615.1 Steroidobacteraceae bacterium | reverse complement strand
ACGCGGCCGGACCATAGTCCCCCCGGTTCGGGTCGATCGTCGCCGGGTCGGCGCCGAAGCCCAGCGCATCGAAGACGTAGGTCGGGTTGCGGACGGGTGCACACGAGACGCTCTCCACCACCTCGACGTGGTCGAGCAGGGTGCAGACACCGGTCGCAACCACCGCCAGCTGTTCCGCCGCGAAACCGGGATTGAGCCCGGCGCCGAGCAGGCTCGTGCCGCCGCGACGACACGCGGCCTCGAGCGCCTCGAGACGTGCACCGCCCCAGTGCTGCGGATGGCTGTAGCCGTTGATGCTGATGACGTTCTTGCCCGATTCGAGCAATGCCACGAGGTCCGCATCGTGCGAGCCATAAGGCGGTACGATCCGACCGGCATGCACCACGACGTCCGCGTCGAGCGCGAGGATCTGCGCTCGATCGTCGGTCGCGATCACGCCGGTCGCGGGCCGGCGCGCAATCTCGCCGGCGTCGCGGCCGGCCTTGTCGCGCCCGTACACATAGACGCCGGCGAGCTCCATGGCCGGGTGGTCGATGAGCGCGCGCAGCACGTTCTTGCCCATTCCACCCGTGGCCCACTGCACGACCCGATACCTGCGCATGCCGACCTCCTCGTAGCGTGTTCGTTCGCCGCGCGCTCAGGCGGGCTCGCGCGATTGCGTGATCCGGAAGCGCGAGGCCACGAACGCGAGGTCGGTCAGCGTCGCATTGCCGGCGGGATTCATGCCAGTCACGTGATAGTCGCTGTACGCAGCCGCAAAATTGAGTGGCATGGGCCCGGTCAGGTTGCACGTGAGCTGCGCACCGGACGCGGAGTACGCATCGACGGCGCGCTCGAGATACGCCCCGTCGGTGGAGTACACGAAGGCCGTGATACCGCCGCCACGCTTCGCATCCGTCGCCGCCTGCGCGAGCGCATCGTCACGGTCGCGCGCCCGGATCACGAACCCGACCGGGCCGAAACGCTCTTCGCCGTAGAGGTCGTGCGCTCCCGCCTCGACGCCGAGCAGCAGCGGCGTTCGCGTCCGGGCCCGGGGGAAGTCGGGATGTGCATACGGCGCCGATTCGAGCAGCACACGTCCGCGCCGCGACCCGTGGCCCGCGAACTCGTCGAGCAGCGCCGCGGTGGACGGCGACTGCAGCGCCGCCATGATCGGGGCCGCACGTTTCGGCTCGTTGCCGATCGCCGCGATGGCGCCCGCGAGCCTCTCGCCGAACTCCTCCGGCGTCACGCGAACGCCGGCATGGCGCACGCCGTCGCCCGGCACGTAGACGTTCTGTGGCGAGGTGCACATCTGTGCCGAAAACAGGCTCATCGTGGTCGCGAGGCTTTTCAGGACCGGTTCGAGCGCGTCCACCGACTCGACGACGACGGTGTTCACGCCGGAGGTTTCGGTGAAGCAGAGCGCGGGATGCGCATTGGCCTCGACCCACGCACCGAAGCGCGCGCTGCCCGTGAAGTCGACGATCGCCGTGCGCGGGTGGCGCACGAGCCGCTTGCCGATCGGCTCGTCGAGCGTATCGGGACACAGCGTGACGAGGTTGGCGTCGAATCCCGCCGCGGCGATGACCTCGCGAAACGTCCGGACGGCGAGGGCCATCGGCAGGATCGCGGTCGGGTGCGGCTTCACGATCACGGCGTTGCCGGTCGCCAGGCTCGCGAGCATCGCCGGGTACGCGTTCCAGGTCGGGAACGTCGCGCAGGCGAAGCACACCGTGACCCCGCGCGGCACGAGCCGATAGCGCTTGCGCAGCCGGATCACGGTCGAGCCGAAGCGGCGCTCCCAGAGTGCCTCGGGCGGTATGTCGAGCATCGCCTCGTGCGCATACGCAAGCGCCTCGACGCCGCGGTCGAGCGCGTTGGTGCCGCTGCCGGCATAACTCATCGGCCCGCTCTGCCCCGCCGTGTGCATCACGGCCTGCGCGATCTCGAAGGTCCGGTCGTACAGGCGATCGACGATTTCCATGCAGACGCCGAGCCGTGCGTGCGGCGACGCCGTGGCCCACGCGCCGATCGCGTCGCTCGCCGCCGTGAACAGCGCGTCGACGTCGGCGCACGGATAGTCGATGCCGAGCGGGTCCTGCGTGTACGGCGACACTTCGTGGCCGATCCGTGCCACGGTGCCGGGCTGCTCGAGTTCGAACCGCTGGCCGAGCTGGGCCTGGAACGCCGCGAGTCCTGCCTGGGCCGCCGCGTCGCCACCGCGGTGCCGGTCCGGCGTCTCCGGGAACAACGTGAAGTAGCCGCGCTCGTGGCACGCGGCGACTGCTTGCGTGAGCGCGCCGGAGTGTCGCTCGAACAGGTCGCGGCCCAGTCGCTCGCCTCGGTTCATGCGTGCCTCCTGGATGCGGCCTGCGGTTTTGGCGCGACTCGGCGCGTCTGCGTCGGCCACGCGCGGCCGGCGGCCCGCCACTGCAGCCGGTGAACCCGCACGCCGCCCGGTACTGCTTCGTGGGCCGACAGTGTGAGCTGTCGGCCGCGCATCTGGATACGGCGGGTCTGCACCGTCCCGACCAGCGCGGGGTTGTGCGACAGCGTCACGGTGTGTTCGACCGACCGGTCGACGATGCGCCAGCGACAGCTGTAGGCGAAGAACGAGTCGAACGCCGCGGCCCGCTCCTCGACCGGCGCCGCACGCGGATTGCTGCGCGACAGCCGTGTCCGGCCACCGGCCATCATGCTCGCGCTCATCCACCCGTCAGCCGTGTACACGAGCAGCCCCTCCGCGCCGTGACCGAGCGGCTCGGTGACCGATCCGTCCTCGTAGGTGATGAACCAGCGCACGAGCTGCCAGGCGCCGATGAGCCGCTTGCGGTCGAACGTCACTTGCCGTCTCCCATATGACTTGCATTATAGTACTATGGTCCCGGACGGCCTCTTCGACGTGGAGAAATACCGCCCCATGCGCAAGTACACCGACATCAACCCGAACGATCCACCCGACCGTCCGACGTGGGTGGACAGCGTCGACAACCCGTACCTGCACGGCCCTTACACGCCGGTGGTGACCGAGGTGATGGCCGTCGATCTCGAGGTCACGGCCGGCGAACTGCCTGCGGACCTCTACGGCGCCTACCTGCGCCAGGGCCCGAACCCCGTGTTCAAGCCGCCGGGCGTCTATCACTGGTTCGACGGCGACGGCATGGTGCACGGCGTCTACTTCCGTGACGGTCGCGCGAGCTACGTGCGCAAGTGGGTCCAGACACGCGCGCTGCGCGACGATTTCGCCAAGGGCCAGGCCACCTGGTCCGGCATGATGGACAAGTTCGACGTCAAGCGCGTTGCGGGGCGTGAAGACGTGCACATGAACGCGGACTACTGCAAGGACACGTCGAACACGACGCTGAACTTCCACAACGGCAAGTTGCTGTCCGCCTGGTACAACGCCGGCCGCGTCTACCGGCTCGACCCGCTCACGCTCGAGACCGAAGGCGAAGAGGACTTCGCCGGCGGACTGCAGACCGCGATGAACGCACACGGCAAGACCGACCCGCGCACCGGCGAGTTCATCAACTACGGGTACGCCGACCTGCAGCCCTGGCTGACCTATTACGTGATCGGCCCGGACGGCAAGGTCCGTCACAGCGCGCGGGTGGAGACGCCGGGGCCACGCCTGCCGCACGACACGACGATCACGCCGAGCTACACGATCCTGCACGACTTCCCGCTGTACCACGACGTCGACGTGCTGAAGCGCACCGGTCACCGCGTCGTGCAGTTCCACCGCGACGTCCCGACGCGTTTCGGCGTCATGCCGCGTTACGGCACGCAGGAACAGGTCAAGTGGTTCGAGTTCGAGCCCGGCTACGTGCTGCACATGGTCAACGCCTGGGAGGAAGGCGACTGGATCGTCATGGACGGCTGCTTCCAGCCCGACCCCACGATCCGTCGCGACCCGCAGGAAGGCCCGCTCGGATCGATGCTCGCCTACCTGCGCTTCAAGGGCGGCCTGCGTCGGTGGCGCATGAACCTGAAGACGGGCGAGAAGAGCGAACAGCAGCTGTCGGACCTCAACACCGAGTTCTGCCTGCCCGACATCGACCGCTACGGCTCCAAGACGCGCTACTCGTACCACCAGTTGATCCCGACCGACCTGCAGACCTCGGCGTTCGAGGCGCTGGTGAAGTTCGACCACGAGACCGGCTCGCACGACATCCATCACTACCCGCGTGGCTGGTACCCGAGCGAGGCGTCGTTCGCGCCGAGCACTCGCGCGCGCGACGAAGACGACGGTTATGCCGTCACGATCGCGACCAACGGTTCCGACTACACGTCGGAAGCCTGGGTGTACCACGCGAAGCGTGTCGGCGACGGTCCGATCGCGCGCGTGCGTTTGCCTGCGCGCGTGCCCGCCGGCTTCCATGCGACCTGGGTCACCGGCGACAAGCTCTGGCCTCAGGCGCTCGCGGCCTGACGCTCGAGCTCGCGGTCGAGGTACGCCACGAGCGACTCCGGCGTGTCCTTCGTGGCCCGCGTGCGCTCGTAGACGTGCGCCGTGCGCACGGCCCGGTCGAACCAGACGCACTCGTGCTCGGGCTGCGGGGGTCGGCGCGCCGCGAGCCACAGCGCGGTATCGGCGCCCGAAGCCTCGTTGCGCAGGATCGGGCGCAGGATCTTCCGGAAGCGCGGCAATGAACGCTTCACGCCGTCCGTGTCGGCCCAGCCGGGGTGCATCACGTAGAACTGGATGCCGCGCGGCCCGTACTTGTCGCGCCAGTACTGGTTGAGCACCATCTGCGCCCGCTTGTGAAAGCCGTACGCGAACACGCCGTTGTAGGTCCTCGGGTCGGTCACGTTCAGCATCCCGACCATCAGGGGCATGTTGTAGCCGCCGCCCGAGGTCATGTTGACGACACACCCGCCCGGCGCACGCAACAGGCCGCGCCGGACCAGTCCTTCGGTCAGCTGGTAGTGACTCAGCAGGTTGGTCACGAACGAGGCCTCGCGGCCTTCACGAGTCACGTCGAGGTCGTCGAGCAGCACGCCGACGTTGTTGACGAGCACGTCGAACGCGCGGCCGCCCGCCTCGAGCCGTTGCAGCAGGCGTTCCGTGTCCGACTGCAGCGTGAAGTCGCACGTTTCCGTGGTCACGCCGGCAATGCCTGCCGTCGACGCGGCCGTGCGCAGCTGGTCGAGCTTGCCGGCACTCCGTGCGACGGCCACAACTTCGGCGCCCGCACCGGCGGCCGCCAGCACGATGTGCCGGCCGATCCCGCCGGAGCCGCCGGTGACGAGCCAGCGCTGTCCACGATAGTCGGGTGTGAATCGTTCCCAGCCGAGGCTGCGCCAGCGGTAGCCCACCTGCGTGAAACTCGCGGTGAAGCGGCTGTAGAACGCGACGATCTTCTTGAGTTGCTGCAGGTTCATGACTGCTCCGGACGTCCCTGACCACGGTCGAACGCCGCGGCCTTGCTGCTAGAATCGAGTGTTTTTTTCCGCGACCCACACGGCATGCCCATCACCCGCCCTGCGAAACGCGCCACGCCCGACGACCGGATCGAGACGATTCGACTGCTGCTGCGCAACGGCGAAGTCGCGCGCGCGCTGCAGGAAGTGGGCGACCGCTGGTCGCACCTGATCATGCGCGACGCCTTTCTCGGCGTGCGCCGCTTCGAGGACCTGCGACGCCGCACGGGCGCCTCGCGCGGGACGCTGACCGCGCGGCTCAACGCGATGGTGGACGCGGGGCTCCTCTATCGCAGCCCCTACGGCACCGCGCCGA
>DASUMQ010000341.1:0-2803 GCA_036277615.1 Steroidobacteraceae bacterium | reverse complement strand
GCGCTCGCCGCGCGCAGCGCGTGGCGGATCAGTTCCTCGGTCGTGGTCACCGAGGCGTCGACCTTCTGCAGCAGCCGAGTGACCTCGGGCGGCTTGTAGCCGAGTGCGACGAGCGCGCTGAAGGCCTCCGCGTGCGGATTGGGCGCCGCCTGCGCCCCACCGCCGATCGGGCCCTTGACCTCGAACGGCGTGCCGGAGCCCAGCGCCTTGAGCCGGTCCCGCATCTCGACGATCAGGCGCTCGGCGGTCTTGCGGCCGATGCCCGGGATTCGCGTCAGCGCGGCGGTGTCCTGCGTTTCGACGCAGCGGTGGAACTCGTCGACCGTAGCGCCGGAGAGGATGCCCAGCGCGATCCGCGGGCCCACGCCCGAGACCTTGATCAGCTCGCGGAACAGGCTCCGCTCGCGCTCGGTGCCGAAGCCGAACAGTACGTGCGCATCCTCGCGCACGACGAGGTGCGTGTGCAGGCCCACCTCCGCGCCGACGCCGGGCAGTCCGTAGAACGTCGACATCGGCGCCTCGACTTCGTAGCCGACGCCATTGACGTCGAGCAGCAGCGCGGGCGGGTGCTTGGCGGCGAGCTTGCCGCGCAGGAAGCCGATCAAGGCTGTGCTCCCTCCAGCACGAAGCCGGCTGCGTCCACCGCCCGGCGCGCGTTGCGCGAATAGGCGTGGCACAACGCGAGGCCGATGGCGTCCGCCGCGTCCGGGCCGAGTTCGCCCTGCAGGTGCAGCAGGTTGCGCACCATCAGCTGTACCTGGTCCTTCTGCGCGCCGCCCTGGCCCACGATCGCGAGTTTCACTTCGCGCGGCGCGTACTCGTACAGCACGGAAGACGCCGAGAACACGGCGCAGATCGCGGCGCCGCGGGCCTGGCCCAGCTTGAGCGCGCTGTCGGCGTTGCGATGCATGAACACGCGTTCGATCGCCACCTCGCCCGGACGGTACTCGCGGACCAGTCCGAGCACGCCGTCGAAGATCTGGCGCAGGCGCGGCGGGAAATCCCCGCCCGTGGTGCGGATCGCGCCGCTGACGACATAGCGGGCGTCGCCGTCGCACCAGTCGATCACGCCGAAACCGGTCGCCTGGGACCCCGGGTCGATGCCGAGGATGCGAACCGTTTCGCCGGCCCTCCCGGGACCGCCCGATGCGAGCGTCCAGCGCCGTCCGCCACGGTTGAGTCTCGGCAAATAATCACCTGGCACGCAGCCGGGGAACACGTCGCCGTATGATAGCGTCTTTGCACGGGCGCAGCAGGTTCGCCGCACCCGCCTGGAACCCGCCGAGCCGACGTGAAGCCCGCCGAAATCGACCTGCGAACGCTTGCGCCGCGCGTGCGGTCGGCGCTCGACGTGGTGAGCGCTCGGCCACAGGACGAGCACACGGCACGCAGCGTCGAACTGCTCGCGGTGCTGGCGCCGCTGCAGGCCGACGCGGACGTCCTGCTCGCGGGCCTGCTCGTGCCCCTGTTGCACGGGCACGTGCTCGACGCCGAGCAGGCCCTGCCGGATTTCGGCGAGGCGGCGGTCCGGCTCGCAACCGAACTCGACAAGGTGGGCGAGAGCGGCATTCCCGCCGACTGGAATCCCGGTCAGCACCTCAAGCCGGAACAGGCCGAGGGCCTGCGCAAACTGCTGCTCGCGCTCGCCTCCGACGTGCGGCTCGTGCTGATCCGGCTCGCGCTGCAGCTGGTGTACCTGCGGCGCATCAAGGACCGGCCCGAGCCCGAGCAGCGCCGCGCCGCGCTCGAGACGCAGGAGATCTACGCCCCGCTCGCCAGCCGCCTCGGCATCTGGCAGCTCAAGTGGGAACTCGAGGACCTCGCGTTCCGCTACAGCCAGCCGGAGGAGTACAAGCGCATCGCGGGCTGGCTCAAGGCCAAGCGCACGGAGCGCGAGCAGTACATCGAGGACGTCAAGCGCGAACTGGGCCGTGAGCTCGACAAGCTCGGCATCGCCGGCGAAATCACCGGCCGGCCGAAACACATCTACAGCATCTGGCGCAAGATGCAGCGCAAGTCGCTCAGGTTCGAGCAGGTGATGGACGTGCTCGCCGTGCGCGTGATGGTGGACACGATCGCCGAGTGCTATGCGGCGCTCGGCAGCGTCCACGGCCTGTGGCCCTACATTCCCGGCGAGTTCGACGACTACATCGCCACGCCCAAGGACAACAACTACCGCTCGCTGCACACGGCCGTGATCGGCCCGGGCAAGCTGCCGCTCGAGGTGCAGATCCGCACGCGCGAGATGCACGACCACGCCGAACTCGGCGTCGCGGCACACTGGCAGTACAAGGAGGGGCGCAAGGTCCAGGCGAGCTTCCAGCAAAAGATCATCTGGCTGCGCCAGCTGCTCGAGCCGTCGCAGCGCGAGGGCGCCGAGCCGGACCTGCTCGCGGGCCTGCAGGCCGAGGTGTTCGAGGACCGCGTGTATGCCCTGAGCCCAAAGGGCGAAGTGGTCGACATGCCCAAGGGCGCCACGCCGCTCGATTTCGCCTACCAGGTACACACGAACCTCGGTCACCGCTGTCGCGGCGCGCGCGTGAACGGCCGCATGGTGACGCTCGACTACAAGCTCTCGAACGGCGACACCGTCGAGATCATTCCGGCCAAGAACGCGCACCCGAGCCGCGACTGGCTCGTGCCTCAGCTCGGGTTCCTCGCCTCACCGCGCAATCGCGCCAAGGTGCGGGCGTGGTTCCGCAAGCAGGACGAGTCGCAGAACCGCGAGCAGGGCAAGCAGATGCTCGAACGCGAGCTCGACCGGCTCGGCGTGCGTGCGCCGCCACTGCCCGAGATCCTCGCG
>DASUMQ010000340.1:0-11415 GCA_036277615.1 Steroidobacteraceae bacterium | reverse complement strand
ATCTATCACTGGCACGAGGAACTCGACCGGCGCATCCGCGCGGCGGGGATCGAATTGCCGCAACACCTGCGCGTCGAGCCGCGACTCGAGCAGTATTGCGAGGAGGCCTGACGCCGAATGACGCGGTCCGGCCTCAGGAGCTTCGGTGCGTACGTGCCGCGCCTGCGCCTCGAGCGCGAGGCGATCGCGGCCGCGACCGGCTGGGCCTCCGGACTGCGCGGCGGCAAGCCGAACGGCCGGCGCAGTTACTGCGCGTGGGACGAAGACAGCGTCACGATGGCGGTCGAAGCCGCGCGCGACTGTCTCGTCGGTCACGATCGCAGCACGGTTTCGTCGCTGGTGTTCGCGTCGACGACGCACCCTTTTGCCGACCGCTGCAACGCCGGTGTCGTCGCCGAGGCGCTCGATCTCAATGAAGCGATGCACACGAGCGATGCCGCCGGTCATCAGCGGGCCGGCGTCGCCGCGTTGCTCGAGGCACTGCGCGGCGTGGACGCAGGCAACGGTCCCGCGGTCGTCGTTGCGGCGGAACGCAGGATCGCCCGGGCCGGGAGCGAGCAGGAGTCGCGCTTCGGCCATGGCGCCGCCGCCGTGCTGGTCACGGGTGGAGACGATCTCGCGGCGGAACTGGTCGGCCAGGCGTCGCTGCGCGCCGATTTCGTCGATCACTATCGCGGCGCAGACGGGGACTATGACTACGCCTACGAGGAGCGCTGGGTGCGCGACGAGGGCTACCTCGCGCTGGTCCCACGCGCGATCGCAGCGGCGCTCGAGCGCGCCGGTGTCGCGACGCACGAGGTTGCCCACTGCATCGTGCAGGGCCCGCAGCGGTTCGCGCAGGCGGTGGTCAAGTCGGCCGGCCTGCGCGCAGAGACGGTGGAGAACGACCTGCACGCGGCCTGCGGCGACACCGGCGTGGCACACCCGCTGCTGCTGCTCGGCGGCGTGCTCGAACGCGCCGAGCCGGGAGCGCTCGTGCTGGTCGCGGGTTTCGGCCAGGGCTGCGACGTCGTCGTGCTGCGCGCGACCGGGCGCCGTGCCGCCGCCGGGCGCGGCTGCTCCGGAGCGCTCGCGGGCGGCGTCGCGAACCGCGAGTACGTGCGTTTTCTCGCCAACTGCGGCCTGGTCGACGTGGACTGGGGCATGCGCGCCGAGCGCGACAATCGCACCGCCCAGTCGGCGCTGTGGCGTCACCACCGCGACGTCACCGCCTTCGTCGGCGGCCGCTGCACCAGGTGCGGCACGGTGCAATATCCCCGGTCGCGCGCGTGTGTGAACCCCGAGTGCCGGGCGTTCGACACGCAGGTGCCGGAACGGTTTGCGGACAAGGTCGGCCGCGTCAAGACGTACACCGAGGACTGGCTCGCCGTGACGCGCAGTCCACCGCACGTCTACGGCAACGTCGAGTTCGAGGGCGGCGGTAACGCATTCATCGAGTTCGCGGACACGCGGCCGGGCGAACTCGACGTCGGCACGCCCGTGCGCTTCGTGTTTCGCGTCAAGGATTTCGACGCGGTGCGCGGCTTCCATCGCTATTTCTGGAAAGCCGTGCCGGTGAGGAACTGAACGTGGCACTAGGCATCCGGGACAAGGTGGCGATCGTCGGCATGGGCTGCTCGCGTTTCGGCGAGCGATGGGACTGCAGTCCCGAGGACCTCATGGTCGAGGCGTTCGGGGAGGCGCTGCGGGACGCCGGCATCGAGCGTGATCGCATCGAGGCCGCGTGGCTCGGCGTGTTCTACCAGGACCAGAGCGTGAGCCGGTCCGGCCTGCCGCTGTCGATCGGGCTGAAATTGCCGAACGTCCCGGTGACCCGCGTCGAGAACCTCTGCGCAACGGGCACCGAAGCATTGCGCGGCGCGGCCTATGCCGTGGCGGCGGGCGCGGTCGACATCGCGCTCGCGTTCGGCGTGGAGAAGCTCAAGGACACAGGGTTCGCAGGCCTGCCCGAACGGACCAAGGGCACGTTCGAGGATCTCTGGCAACCGGGCTTCACGCCGCCCGGGGCGTTCGCGCAACTGGGTGCCGCCTATGCGGCGCGACACGGTCACACGATGGACGACGTGAAGCGCGCGATGGCGCACGTGTCCTGGAAGAGCCACGAGAACGCGGCGGCGAACCCCAAGGCGCACCTGCGCAACCGGATCACGATCGACCAGGTGCTGTCGGCCCCGATGGTCGCCTATCCGCTCGGGCTCTACGACTGCTGTGGCGTCAGTGACGGCGCTGCGTGCGCGATCGTCACGACACCGGAGATCGCCGCGTCGCTCGGCAAGCGCGACATGGTCACGATCAAGGCCCTGGCGCTCGCGCCGTCGAACGGCGTCGAAATGGGGCACGCGAGCTGGGACGGCGCGCATACGCTCACGACGCGGCTCGCGGCGGGGCGCGCGTACCTGGAAGCCGGGATCACCGACCCGGCCGCGCAGATCGACCTCATGGAAGTGCACGACTGCTTCTCGATCACCGAACTCGTCGTCATGGAAGACCTGGGCTTTTCCGCGCCCGGTCGCGCCGTGCACGACGTGCTCGACGGCCGCTACGACCGTGGCGGCGCCATCCCGTGCCAGACCGACGGCGGCCTCAAGTGTTTCGGTCATCCCGTCGGCGCCTCCGGGCTGCGCATGGCGTACGAGATCTACAACCAGTTGCTCGGGCGGGCCGGCGAACGCCAGCTCGGGGCGCCGGCCCTCGGGCTCACCCACAACCTGGGCGGCATTCCCAATCGCAACGTCGCGAGCGTGTCCGTGCTCGGTTTACACAGAGGTTGACCCCGTGGATCCAAACGTCAAGCGCCTGAAGCCGGCCGCGGAGCCACGGCAGTGGGGCCTCGATGACGAAGAGCTGGCCACGCGCCCGACTGTCTTCCGGCCGAACCTGCTCGAGGGCAAGGTGTTCATCGTCTCGGGCGGCGGCAGCGGCATCGGGCGCGGCATCACCTACCTGCTCGCACGCCTCGGCGCCGACGTGATGATCTGCGGTCGCCGCGCGGAGAAGCTCGAGGAGACCGCGGTCGGCGTCAAGCAACGGCTCGGTCGCGAAATCGCGACGTGCGCGATGACGATTCGCGAGCCGGAACAGGTCGAGTCGATGGTGGCGGCGACATTCGAACGGTTCGGGCGGATCGACACGCTCGTCAACAACGGCGGCGGGCAGTTCCCGCAGGCCGCGATCGAGTTCAGCGTCAAGGGCTGGAACGCCGTCATCGACACCAACCTGAACGGCACCTGGTACATGATGCAGGCGGTCGCGCGGCAATGGCGCGACCGCGCGCAGGCCGGCAACATCGTGAACATCGTCGCCACGATCGCGCGCGGCATGCCGCAGGTCGCGCACACCTGCGCGGCCCGCGCGGGCGTCATCTACCTGAGCAAGACCGTCGCCACCGAGTGGGCGCCGCTCGGCATCCGCGTCAATTGCATCGCCCCGGGTTCGATCGCGACCGAAGGGTTGAACGTCTATCCGGACGGCGTGCCCGAGCGCTTCGCACAGACCAACCCGATGAAGCGGCTCGGCGAAGTGCACGACGTCGCCGAGGCGGTCGTTTACGTCGCCGCCGACTCCGGCAAGTTCGTCACCGGCGAGGTGCTCGCGATCGACGGCGGGCACGGCGTCTGGGGCGACACCGAGTGGCCGGGCGGACGGCCGCCCTATTTCGAAGTCGACTGACTCGCTTCGCCAGCAGGAGAAACACGTGGCCGAAACGCTACTCGCGCGCACCCCGCGGTCCGAGCTGCCCGAGCCGTTCCACCTGGCCTGGGACACGCTGAATCGCCTGACCGGCGAGCCGACGTTCGTCGAAGTCTTCGCCTCGAATCCCGAGATGCTCGACTTCGTCATGAACCGGTTCTACGCGGGCATTTTCTTCGGGGGACGGGTCGACCAGCGCTACAAACAACTCGCGCGACTCGAGCTGTCGCTGCTGCACGGCTGCCGCACGTGCAACAAGCAGAACGTGCCCGGCGCGCTCGAGGCCGGCATCACGCAGCAACAAGTCGACGCGATGCTCGATTTCGAATCGGGGCCGTTCACCGAGGCCGAGAAAGCCGTGATCGCCTACGCACGAGAAGTGGCGCTGACGAACCCCGACGGCCGCATGACGCCGGAGCTGCATCGCCGGCTGGCCACGCACTTCTCGCAACCCGAGATACTGGAGCTCGGCGTCGTGATGGCCGTCATCTCGGGGATGGCCAAGCTCTCGTTCGTGCTCGACCTCGTCGAGAAGGAACCCTACTGCCCCTTCGCCGGCAGCGCCGCTGCGTAGGGCCCGCAACTACCGTACAGGCGAACGCATCGCATGAGTCAACGCATCTTCCCGATCACGATGCCCAAGTGGGGCATCGAGATGACGCAGGGCACGATCACGGGCTGGCACGCCGCACCCGGCCAGGCGGTCGGCAAGGGCGACACACTGCTCGACGTCGAGACCGAGAAGATCGTCAACTCGGTCGAGGCGCCGGTGCCGGGCACGCTCCGCCGGATCCTCGCCGACGTCGGCGCCACGGAGAACGTCGGCGCACTGATCGCCGTGTTCGCTGCGCCCGACGTGCCCGACGCCGAGATCGACGCCTTCGTCAGCGGATTCCGGCCGGCCGACACGAGCTTCGAACCGGGCGCCGGCGGGGCGGCTGCCGCGCCGGCCCCATCGTCCACGCCACCGCCCGCCACGGCGGAAACCGGCGAGGCCAAGGTGAGCCCGATTGCACGACGGCTCGCCGAGCGGCTCGGCATCGACATCACGCGGATCAAGGGCACGGGGACGCACGGCCGCGTGTCGAAGGAAGACGTCGAGGCCTACGCCGCGACGATGGCGGGAGCCGCGGACACTTCTTCGATGCCGGCGGACGCGGCGCGCCCGGCCGAGGCGACGCCGGGCGCCCCGGCGCCCGTGCGCGAGCGCATGACCTCGATGCGGGCGACCATCGCGCGACGCCTGCTCGAATCGAAGCAGTCGATTCCGCACTACCGGCTGGTCGTCGACGTCGACCTCACGGCGCTGGACGCGCACCGCGCGTCGCTGAACGCCGCCGGCGGCGGCAAGGTCTCGATCAACGACCTGATCGTGCGCGCCACCGCACTCGCGCTCGTGCAGCACCCAGCCGTCAACGCGCAACTGCAGGGCGAGGAAGTCGTCAAGCACTCGCAGGCCGACGTCTGCGTCGCGGTGGCCTCCGACAACGGCCTCGTGACGCCGATCGTCCGTGCCGCCGAGCGCAAGAGCGTCGCGCAGATCGCGACGGAGGTCGCCGGCCTCGCCGAACGCGCAAGGAGCGGCAAGCTCACGCGCGACGAAATCACCGGCGGTACTTTCACGGTGTCGAACCTCGGCATGTTCGGCGTCGACCGGTTCGACGCGATCATCAATCCACCGCAGGTGGCGATCCTCGCGGTCGGGGCCGGCAAGGAACGCGTCGTCGTGCGCAACGGCCAGCCGGCGGTTGCAAAGGTCGTGACGCTCACGCTGTCGTGCGATCACCGCGTCGTCGACGGCGCAACCGGGGCGAAGTTCCTGGCCACGTTGCGCGAGCTGCTGGAAGCTCCGGCGCAGCTGTAGGCCGCAAGATGAAGGTCCCGGTGCGTGAGCGCCGGGGACGCATGCTCGAGGGCGCTCGGGTCAGCGCGGACCCATCAACTCGAGCGGCGTCTTGTAGAGCGGTTCCGGTCCGTCCGCGTGGATGATGAACACGTTCTCCATGTGACAGGGCCCGATCCTGGCTCCGAAGAACAGGCAGTCGACGGAGACGACCATGTCCTGCTCGAGCGTGAAGCCGGCCGCGCCGCGCGTTCCCATCGACGGGCCGGGCACCGGCGACTCGACCGGCATCATGCCGACGCCATGCGCGAACACGAGCAGTTTCTCCGGCGCGGAGATGCCCTGGCTCCGCATGTAATCGTGCCCCATCTGTGTCAGCTCCCCGGTGTGAAAACCGGGTTTCAACGACTCGAGCAGCCGCAGGTAGCCGTCACGCACCGTGTCGTGCAGTGCCTGGTACTGCGGCGTGGGTGTGCCGATCACGGCCGTGCGGTTGATGTCGATCCAGAAGCCCTCGGTCTTGCCGAGGGTCTCGAGGATCACGATCTGCCCCCGCTCGAACGGGCGGTCGTAGCGCGTCCGGAACAGCTCGGGGATGAACTCGCCGTCGTACGCACCGCCGAACAGCATCGTGCCTTCGTCGACCGGCGTGATGCCGTTGGCAGCCATGAAACCGGCCACCGATAGCGTCAGGTCGGTCCAGTTGAGGCCGGCCTGCAATTGCGAGGCGGCAAACTGGATCGCAGCGTCGGCCTTGGGCCCGGTGCGTCGGACCGCCGCCATCTCGACGGGCGTCTTCACGCTGCGGGCGCGCACCATCGCGTCGACGCCGTCGAGCGGCGCATACCCCGCGAAGCGCGCGTCTTTCTGCACCCAGAGCCACACGCGCAGGTCGTCGAACGCGACCTTCGCCCGCGCAAGCCCGTGGTCGGCCAGCGCATCGGTGAGGCCCTCGACGAGGTTCGGGCGGGTCTTGCCCCGGACGCGGGCACCGAAGATCTCCATGGCCTTGTGATGCAGCGGGCCCGGCTTGGCGTCCGGATCGGGCGCGCGCGCCATCCGGCAGAACGTCAGCAGTTCCGTGAGACGCAGTTCCTCGGCGCGGTCGGGCTGGCCGGAATTGGCCGAGACCGCCAGCAGCGCGATGTTCGCTTCCGGCATCACGAGCGTGACGGGAATCGACGGGTCCCTCGCCACGATCGCGGCGCAGATCGGTTCCTGCAGCGTCCAGTACTCCATGATGGAGCTGTAACCGGTCGCGTAGACCACGTCGTGTGTGTTCGTGAGGACGATGGCGTCCCAGCCCTCGCGTTCGAGCTCTGCCCGAATGCGGTCGATCCGCGGGTCGTTCATTGGAAAAACTCTCCTGCGAGTGCCGGACGGCACTGCCCCGAAGCACGACGGGCGGGGCACCGCTGCCCCGCCCGCCCGTGGATGGCGACGGTCAGTCGAACTTCATGTTCACGCTGACTCCGATCTGGCGCGGCCCACCATAGTTGGTGAAGTTCCACAGGCCCGCCACCGGCAGCGCAGCCACGCGATAGGTCTCGTCCGTCAGGTTGGTGCCGAACAGCGTGGCGGACCAGCGGTCGTCCGGGTCCGTGTAGGTCACCGATGCGCCGAGCAGCGTCCGCTCCGACATCTGCGTGTTCGCGCCGTTGAACACGTCGGTCTCACCCTCCGACTGGTAGTTGAGGTTGGCGTTCACCGTGACGGTGGCGTCGCCCGCGGCGAAGTCGCGCGAGACGTCGAGACCGGCCTTCCATTCCGGCGAGAACGGCAGGTTGAACTGCGTCAGGTCGATGTCGCAGGACTGCGGGTCGGGGTTGTCGCCGCGCAGGTTCGGCAGGCACGAGCCGCTGCCGTATTCCTGGTCGAGCCAGTTCACCGAGGCGCCGATGCGCCACAGGTCGGTGGGCAGCCAGGTGAGGTCCACGTCGACACCCGTGGCCTTCGACGAACCCGTGTTGACCGTGACCGTTTCCTGCTGGGTCGTGCCGTCGGCCGCCGTGTACGTCGCGACCACGGCGCGCTGCAGGTCCTCGTACTTGGTGTAGTAGAGCGCGGCGTTGAGACGCAGCGTGCGGTCGAGCAGGTCGGCCTTGTAGCCGAGCTCGACGTTCTCGTTGGTCTCGGGGTCGTAAGCGCAACGTGACGGCGTCGCGCACGTCTCGGAGAAGCCGCCGGAGAGGAAACCCGTCGCGTAGCTCAGGTAGAACATGCCGATGTCGTTGCCGGGTTTCCAGTCCGCGACGACGCGATAGGTCGTCTTCTGCCAGTCGTTCTTCTCGTCGACGACCGTGCCGTACGCCGACAGCGGCAGCGGCGAATGCATGCCGGTGACTTCGGCCGCCACCTTGCCGGCGCGACTGAGGTACTGCGAACGCGTGTCGATGCAGCTGCCGTCGTCGAGCGTGACCGCATCGATCGGGTCCGTCGCCGCCGTGCAGGGTCCGCCGCCGTCGACGAAGCGCAGGAACTCCTTCTCGTCCTTGCTGAAACGCACGCCCGCGGAGATCTTGAAGGTGTCGGTCACGTCGAAGGAGCCGTCGAAGTACGCCGCGTACTCGTCGCGCGTCTGTTCGGTGCCCTGCGTCTGGAAGTCGCTGATCGCGCGCAGGTCGAGGTTCACGTAACCGTCGTCGCGCAGGAAGTTGCCCGTGTCCGCATTGAACGCCGGAATCAGCGAGGTGAGGCCGACCGAGAAAACGGCCATGAAGTCGAACGAATCGTGGAAGTAGTTCGCGCCGGTGACGAAGTTGAACGGGCCGTCGAGGTCGGAGACGAAGCGGAACTCCTGCTGCGTCGTCCGCCGCGACGTGTTGCGCGTCGAGTCGAACAGCGTCAGGAACGCCTCGCCCGTATACGTGCTCGGCAGCCGCTGGTATTGCTCGCGATAGCCGGTGATCGAGATGAATTCGCCGTACGGGACGTCGAACGACTGGTTCAGGTAGACACCCTCGGTGTCGACCTTGTGCCCCTCGTCCATGTAGATGTTCTGGTTGTGCGAAATCAGCGTGCTGAAGACGTCCTTTTCGCCCGCGTCCTTGATGCCCGGGAAGCCGAGCAGCGGCAGCAGGTCGGTCGCGATGCTTTCGTTGACGCCCGGGGGGCTGTCCGAGCGGTCCTTGACGTTCTCGTAGATCAGGTACCCCGAGTACCAGTCGGTCGGCTCCCAGAGGAACTTCACCTTGCCCGCGATCACGTCTTTGCCGCCGAGGTAGCCGCCGCCGCCGCGCACGTTCGCGTTCAGTTCCGGCGGCGGTTCCGAGCCCGGCGGCAGGCCGCCCGGCACGGCCTGGTTGAGCACGCCCCACAGCGGAACGTTGTCGGGGAAGGTCGCCGTCTTCTTGTTGTCCTTGTAGAAGCCGTCGTCCTGGTCGTAGATCGCCGCGATGCGCATCGCGAGCGTGTCCCCGAACGGCACGTTGACCGCGCCCATCACGCTGCGCGTGGTCCCGTTGTTGTCCCACTGCCCGAAGTTGAATTGCGTCTCGGCGCTGTACTCGCCGAGCACCGGTCGCTTCGAGGTGATCTTGATCACGCCGCCGGTCGTGTTCTTGCCGAAGAGCGTGCCCTGCGGTCCGCGATACACCTCGACCTGCTGCGTGTCGAACAGCGACACGAACTGCGAGGTCACGTGGCTCAGCGCGAAGTCGTCCATCAGGAAGCTGACCGGCGCGTCCTGCGTCACGAGGATGATGTTCGTGCCCGTGCCGCGCATGCCGCCGCCCGTCGCGTTGAAGCCCGCGGGATTGGAGAGCACGAGACCCGGCGCGAGGTTCTGCAGGGCTCGGACGTCGTTCACGTGGGCGTTCTGCAGCGCCGTCTCGCTGATCGCGGAAATCGCGATCGGCACGTCCTGCGACGACTCCACGCGCATCGTGCCGGTCACGATGATTTCCTCGAGGCCACCGGTGCTCGACGGCGCCGGCGGCTCTTCCTGGCCCTGCGCGGCAGCGGCCAGGGCAAGTCCGATGGCCGCCGCGACCAGGCGGCTGCCCGGAGACGCGATTCGATGGTTCTGCATGTTTCTGGACCCCTGCTGTGTGTGTACGTGCCTTGCGCCCGCGCGCTCGGTCACCCTTGCTGCACCTGCCGAATAAAAACCGGCAGGCCTGTTTGTTTTCACCGTGTGCGGACGATACTGACCCTGAAGATTAAAAGCAATCCTGACTGTTTTTTTTGGTAATCTGGGGCTAAGTTTCTGTACTGGCAGAGTTTTAATTTGTGCTGTGCAACATAACCGGGGTGGGATTTCGATGGTGAACCGCGTGGTGGCGGCGCTGGCGCTCGCTGGATGGTTGGGTTGTGCGGCGATGAACACGAACGCCGCGCCAGTGAACCGGCTCCCTGCAGACCTGTACAAGATTCACTGCGCGAGTTGCCACGAGGGCGGCGTGCCGCGCGCGCCGCACGCCGTGAAGTTCCAGATGCTCGGGCCCGTCGCGATCCTGAATGCGCTCGAAACCGGCGTCATGCGCACGCAGGGCGCCGCGCTCACGGTCGACGAACGGCGCTCACTCGCTGAATTCCTGGGCGGCGCGTCGTTGCCTGCATCGCGCGAGGTCAAGCTCAAGCGCTGTGACGCGGCGCCGCGCTGGTTCGACTTCGATCGCCCGCCTCCCCTCGCGGGATGGGGCATGACCCTCGAGAACACGCGCTACGTCGATGCCGGGCACGCAGGGCTCGCGGCGCAGGACGTGCCGAAGCTGGAACTCAAGTGGGCGTTCGCGTTTCCGGGCGCCACGCGCGCGCGCTCGCAGCCCACGGTGGGGGCAGGCGCCGTCTACCTCGGCAGCCAGGACGGCACGGTATACGCGCTCGATTTCGACAGCGGTTGCGTGCGCTGGACGTTCCAGGCCGACGCCGAGGTGCGCTCGAGCCCGACGCTCGAACCCTGGCGGCGAGGCGACGGCGGCGCGCGACCGCGGCTGTTCTTCGGCGACTTCGACGGCAACGCGTACGCCGTCGATGCGCAGACCGGCCGGTTGCAATGGAAGACGCGCGTCGAGGCGCACCCGCGCGTGACGATCACCGGCTCGCCGCGGCTGTTCGAGGAGCGCCTGTACGTGTCGATGTCGTCGAACGAGTGGGCCGCCGCCGCCGATCCCGCGTACGAGTGCTGCACGTTCCGCGGTGGTGTCACCGCGCTCGACACGAAGACCGGCCGCGTCGTCTGGCGCTCGTACACGATCCCGGAGGAACCCAGGGCCACGGGCGAGCGTACGTCGGCCGGCACGCTGCGGCGTCACCCCGCGGGCGCGCCCGTCTGGAACGCGCCGACCATCGACGCGAAGCGCCGCAGGCTCTACGTCGGCACCGGCGAGGGCTATACCTCCCCCGCCGCACCGCAGTCGGACGCGGTGATCGCGTACGACCTCGACACCGGCCGCATGCTCTGGTGGCACCAGTCGCTCGCCAAGGACGCCTGGAACATGGCCTGCTTTATCGGTGGCGGCCCCAACTGTCCACGGGAGAACGGCCCGGACCTCGACATCGGTGCCCCGCCGATCCTGCATCACCTGCCGTCGGGCGACGACGTGCTGCTGGTCGGCCAGAAATCGGCGGACGTCTTCGCGCTCGACCCCGATGACGGCAAGCTGCGCTGGAAGGTCAAGTACGGACGCGGCGGCTATGCGGGTGGCGTGCACTGGGGCATGGCCGCCGCGCCGTCGCTGCTGTACGCGCCGAACGCCGACACGACGTTCCTACCCACGGAACGCGGCGAAACGAAACCGGGATTGTTCGCGCTGTCGCCGCAGGACGGCTCCATCGCCTGGTTCGCCGCCGCGCCGGACGTCTGCCCGGCCGAACTCAGGCCCGCATGCGATCGCGGCTATTCGGCGCCGCCGACCGCGATCGCGGGTGCGGTGTTCCAG
>DASUMQ010000339.1:0-12142 GCA_036277615.1 Steroidobacteraceae bacterium | reverse complement strand
GCCGAGGGCGCCGACGAAATTGACACGCAGGGCGTAGACGTCGGTCGCGAAACCGACCTCCAGGACCTGCCCCGTGAGCCATGGAAACGAGGCGTTGTCGAGTGGTGCGTCGGTGAGCTTCGCCAGCACGTCGCGCGAGCGTGGACCCGCGAGCACGAAGCAGCCGCGCGCGCCCGTAACGTTGCGCAGGTGCACCGAACCGTCGGTCGGCAGGCGCTTGTGCAGGAAGTCGCTGTCGTAGCGCTCGGCCGCGCCGGCGCTGACGACGTAGTACCGCTGCTCGCCGAGCTTCGTGATCGTGAACTCGGTGCGAATGCCGCCGCGCTGCGTGAGTGCGTGACACAGCGCGATGCGGCCGACCTTGACCGGCACCTTGTTCGCGACCAGGCCATCGAGCCAGACTTCGGCGCCCGGACCCGTCACCTCGAACTTGGTGAATGGCGTCAGGTCGATCACGCCGACCTTCTCGCGCAGCCGCCGGCACTCGTTGCTGACGTGCTCGAAATAGTTCGTGCGACGGAAACTCCAGGCGTCCTTGCGTTCGACGCCGTCCGGCGCGAACCAGTTGGCGCGCTCCCAGCCGTAGCGCTGGCCGAACACCGCGCCCATGCGTTTCAACTTGTCGTACACCGGGCTCGTTTTCACCGGACGTGCGTCCTCGCGCTCCTCGTCCGGGTAATGCACGGTGAAGACGTTGCGGTACGTCTCCTCGTTCTTCGTGACGACGTAGCGCTTGCCGGCGTACGGACCGAAGCGTCGCGGGTCCACTGCGAGCATGTCGATGCCCGGCTCGCCCTCGACGATCCACTCGGCCAGCTGCCAGCCCGCCCCGCCGGCTGCCGTGATGCCGAAGCTGTGGCCTTCGTTGAGCCAGACGTTGCGCGCACCCCAGGCCGGTCCGACCATCGGCCCGCCGTCGGGTGTGTACGAGATCGGTCCGTTGACGATGTCCTTGATGCCGCAGTGCTCGAGCGCCGGCACGCGTCGCTGGGCGGCCTCCACGTGCGGCAACAGCCGGTCCAGGTCGCCGGGAAACAGGCTCTTGCCGAACCAGTCCGGCACGCCGTCGGCGAACCGCGCCGGCGCGCCGGCTTCGTAGGGGCCGAGGATCCAGCCCATGCGCTCCTCGCGCAGGTAATACGACTTGTCCGACTCGCGCAGCACCGCCAGCTCGCGTCCGCCGGCGGCACGGTACTGCTTCAGTTCGGGCGAGGCGTCATAGACGATGTACTGGTGCTCGACCGGGATCGCCGGCACGTCGAGCCCGAACACGCGTCCGGTCTGGCGTGCGTAGTTACCCGTCGCGCAGACCACGTGCTCAGCCGTGATCTCGCCGCGGGTCGTCGCGAGCTTCCACTCGCCGCTCGCAGTGCGCGTCGCACCGGTCACCTCGGTCTGCTCGTAGATCTCCGCCCCGGCCGTGCGCGCGGCCTTGCGCAGCGCCATCGTCAGGTCGGCCGGCGCGATGTGACCGTCGTCCGGGTGGTAGAGCGCGCCGACGATCGGCGGCGTGTCGCGACCGTCACCCAGCTCGACGAGCGGCCAGAGCTCCTTGACTTCCGCGGGCGAGATCACGCGAAACGGCACGCCGATGGTGTTGGCCGTGCCGCAGTACTTGAGGTATTCGTCCATGCGGTCGCGACAGGTCGCAAGCCGCAGGTTGCCCGTGACGTGGAAACTGACGTCCTGGCCGGTCTCCGCGGGCAGCTTCTTGTAGAGGTCGACCGAGTACTTGTGCAGCTGGCCGACCGTGTAGCTCATGTTGAAGAGCGGCAGCAGCCCCGCGGCATGCCAGGTCGAGCCGGCGGTCAGCTCCGTGCGCTCGAGCAGCGCGACGTCGGTCCAGCCTTTTTTCACGAGGTGGTAGAGCGTGCTGACGCCCACCACGCCGCCGCCGATGACCACGACTCGGGCATGCGATCTCATCCGGGGCTCCTCGGCCGGCCCGCGTCCGCGCACAGCGGGTTCCGGCGCGTCGTGGCTCGTCGGTTTGGCTGCAGTTTAGCAACGGCACCCGGCGTGACCGCTCCGTTTGCGACAAGACCAGATGCAAACGCGTCAGCCGCCCGTATACTCGAAAGGCGTCGACGGCTGGCGGTGACGGGGAAACGGCATGGCGGGCGATTCACCTCGCGCGGGCGGAAACGGGGCGACGACGACGCGCACGCGTTACGCATTCCTGACGCTGGCGGACTATTCGATGATCGCGCTCGCCAACGCAGTCGAGCCGCTGCGCATGGCCAACCGCGTGTCGGGCCAGGCCGCGTACGAGTGGGTGATTGCGACGCTCGACGGCACGCCGGCCGTCGCCAGCAACGGCATGATGCTCACGCCGACGTGCAAGCTCGCCGACGTCGGCGCCGTCGACCTGGTGTTCGTCTGCGGCGGCGTCAACGTGCGCGAGGCGGTCTCACCCGCCCTGACCACGACCCTGCGCCGGCTCGCGGCCAAGCGCATGCCGCTCGGCGCGCTCTGCACCGGCGGCTATGCACTGGCGCAGGCCGGGCTGCTCGACGGCCATCACGCGACGATCCATTGGGAGAACCTCTCGGCGCTGCGCGAGCAGTTCCCGCGCGTGCTGATCTCGGACCACCTCTTCTCGATCGACCGCAACCGCTACACCTGCTCGGGCGGGGTCGCGCCGCTCGAGCTGATGCTGAACCTGATCGAGCAGAAGCTGGGCACGGATGTCTCGCGCCGCGTCTCGGAGCAGTTCATCGTCGAGCGCATTCGCGACGCCGACGACCGCCAGTACGTGCCGCTGCGCGCGCAGGTCGGCAACGTGCACCGCAGCGTGATCACCGTCGCGTCGCTGATGGAGGCGAACATCGAGAACCCTCTGCCGCTCGAGGCCATCGCGCGCCAGTCCGGGCTTTCGCGCCGGCAGATCGAGCGGCTGTTCCAGCGGCACGTGATGTGCGTGCCCAAGCGCTACTACCTCGAGCTGCGGCTCAAGCGTGCGCGCGAGCTACTGCTGCAGACCTCCATGCCGATCATGGCGATCAGCACGGCCTGCGGCTTCAAGTCGCCGCCGCATTTCTCGAAGTGCTATCGCGCGCACTACGGACGGCCGCCGACCGCGGAGCGGCAGCCTCGGAGGCACTCGGCCGCATAAGCGGGACGTTTTCGCGGCGCCCCCGGGTCCACATCGGGTCCGGGGAACACGGCGCAAGTACGTCCCTGTAGCCTCGCACTCGCCGTCCATGGCTCGTGACGGTTCCCCGAACCCGATCTGGCCCGGAGACGCCGCACGGCGCTGCGCGCACAACCCCCGCTCGCGCTCAGGCACGCATCCGCAGGCCCCTGGGGTCGAACAACGGCCCCGGACTGCGCACGGCCGCGCGCCGGTCGCCCATCACCTCTACGGCGAAGCCGGTCGTTTCGTTCGCCACCGACGTGTCGACGTAGCCCAGCGCGATCGATCGACCGACGGTGTGACCGTAGCCGCCCGAGGTGACCCAGCCGACCACCCGGTCGGCGTGCCAGATCGGCTCGTCGCCGATCGCGTCGGCGTCGTCGGCATCGACCGCCAGCGTGACCAGCTTGCGCGAGCCGCCCGTCGCCTTTTCGGCCGCCGCGGCTTCGCGCCCCACGAACGGGCCCTTGTCGAGGTCGATGAAGCGACCGAGTCCCGCTTCGTACGGCCCGTAGATCGGCCGGAACTCGCGCGCCCAATTGCCGAAACTTTTTTCGAGCCTTAACGCGTTGAGCGCGCGGCCGCCGAAAAGCCGCAACCCGTGGCCCTTTCCGGCGTCGATCAACACGTCGTACAGCGTGCGCAGGTACTCCGCGGTGACCCAGACCTCGTAACCCAACTCGCCCGTGAACGAGACGCGCCCGACCCGCGCCGGCACCATGCCGACGTCGATCTGCGCGAACGACAGGAACGGGAACGCCGCGGTCGAGAGGTCCACGTCGACAAGCTTCCGCAATACGTTGCGGGCTTCGGGGCCGGCGATCGAGAGCCCCAGCCACTCCATAGCGCAGGGACGCACGCGCACGCTGCCGTCCTGCGGCAGGTGCCGCTCGAACCAGCGCAGGTAGTACACCTCGGCCGCGTACGTACCGACGACGAAAAAGTGTTCCTCGCCGAGGCGACAGAGCGTGAAGTCCCCGATCAGCCGGCCTCGTTCATTCAGCATCGGCGACAGTGCAATGCGACCGACGGCCGGCACCCTGCACGCCATGATTCGGGCGAGCCATTCGGCGGCTCCCGGGCCCGTCACCTCGAACTTGCCGTAGTTCGAGATCTCGATCAGGCCACAGGCTTCACGGACGGCGCGACACTCCTCGCCGACGTGCGGATGCGCGTTCGAGCGGCGGAACGTCGCGTTCTCGTGCGCGGGCGTGCCCCGGGGCGCAAACCAGAGTGAATGCTCGAGCGAGCAGTAATCGCCGAACACCGCGTTTTCCGCTTGCAGCTTCTCGTAGATCGGCGTCGTGCGCAGTGGCCGCGCCGCTTCGAGTTCCTCGTTCGGAAAGCGGATGCGAAAGCGTCGCGAGTAGTTCTCACGCACCTTCGCGTTGGTGTACGAACGGTTGGCCCAATCGCCGTAGCGCGCGACGTCCATGGCCCAGATGTCGGCGCCCGGGTCGCCGTCGACCATCCAGTGCGCGAGCGACAGGCCGACGCCACCGCCCTGGCTGAAGCCCGCCATGACGCCGCACGCGACCCAGTAGTTGCGCAGCCCTCGCACCGGGCCGATCAGCGGGTTGCCGTCCGGCGCGAACGTGAACGGTCCGTTGACGACCTTGCGGATGCCTGCGCTCTCGAGCCGCGGGTAGTGCTCGAACGCGACGCTGACACTGGGCGCGATGCGTTCGAGATCGTTCGGCAGCAGGTCCTGCCCGAAGTCCCAGGGCGTCGTGTGCGGCGACCAGGGCACGCCGGCGCGCTCGTAGGTGCCGAGCAGGATGCCCTGCCGTTCCTGGCGCATGTAGACCTCGGCCTCGAAGTCGATCACGCCGACGACTTCGGGTTGCCCGCGCAGCTCCGGCAGGTCCTCGGTGATGAAGTACTGGTGCTCCATGGCGAGCACCGGCAGCTCGAGGCCGACGAAGCGGCCGACTTCGCGCGCCCACAGCCCGCCGGCATTGACGACGTGCTCGGCGTGCACGGTGCCCTGCTCGGTCACGACGTCCCAGGTGCCGTCCGCGCGCGGCTTCGTCTCCAGGACGCGCGTGTGCCGTACGATCTCCGCGCCGGCGATGGTCGCGGACTTCGCGTACGCCTGCGTGACGCCATAGGGATCGACATGGCCGCCGGCCGGGTCGTAAACCGCCCCGAGGAAGTGTTTCTCCTCGAGCATGGGGAACATCCTCTTCGCCTCGGCGGCCGACATCGGCTGCAGTTCCATGCCGAGGTAACGGCCGCGCGCGACGGCCATGCGCAGCCAGTCGACGCGTTCGGGCGTGCCGGCCAGCATCAGCTCGCCCGTCAGGTGCACGCCGCAGCTCACCCCGGAGATCCGCTCGATCTCCTCGTACAGGTTGATGGTGTACTGCTGCAGCTTGGCGACGTTCGGGTCGCCGTTGACGGTGTGCATGCCGCCGGCCGCATGCCAGGTCGACCCGGAGGTCAGCTCCGCCCGCTCGAGCAGCAGCACGTCGGTCCAGCCGGCCTTGGTCAGGTGATACAGCACGCTCGCGCCCACGACGCCGCCGCCGATCACCGCCACCTGCACATGGTTCCGCATCGATTCCCCCGCCCGCACGTGTCCCCGTCGTCGTCGTTATCGCTCGAGCCAGTCCCGCACTCACCTCACCCCGGCGGCTGCGCCCCACCTTCCGCCGAGCGGCGCACGACGAACGCGTCGATCGCTTCGAGCACGGCGGGGTCGCGTGCGGGCGGCGTGAAACCGGCCAGCGTCTGCTGCCAGATGTCGTGCGCGCGCTCGGTCGCGGTCTTCGAGCCGTCGGCGCTCCACTGGCCGTGATTGCGCCAGTCCGAGAGCAGCGGCGAATAGAAGGCGTTGCGATAGCGCTCCATCGTGTGGGCGCAGGCGAAGAAATGCCCGCCGTAACCCACCTCGGCGATCGCGTCGAGCGCGATGTCGCCGCCGGACGCCCCGACCGGCTGGAACACCTCGGCGAACATCTGCAGCATCTCGACGTCCATGATGAATTTCTCGTAACCGGCCGTGAGTCCGCCCTCGAGCCAACCGGCGGCGTGCAGGATGAAGTTTGCGCCGCCCAGCAACGGACCCCAGAGGCTCATCTGCGACTCATACGCAGCCTGCGCGTCGGGCGCGTTCGAGGCCGTCGCGTTCGACGAACGCCACGGCACCCTGATGTAGCGCGCGATTTGGCCGGCGCCGAACGCGGCTTTGGTGTACTCGGGCGTGCCGAAGGCAGGCGAACCTGACTTCATGTCCACGTTCGAGGTGAAGCTGCCATAGAGGATCGGCGCGCCCGCACGCGACATCTGCGCGAGCGTGATGCCGGAGAGCGCCTCGGCATGCGCGAGCGTGAGCGCACCGGCGATCGTCACGGGCGCCATGGCGCCGGCGAGCGTGAACGGCGTGATGATCGACACCTGTCCCGCCTCGGCGAAGTCGATGATGCCTTCCGCCATCGGGATGTCGAGCTGCAACGGCGAGTTGGTATTGATCACCGTCCAGACGTAGGGCCGCTCGCGCAGCTGCGCGTCGTCGAGACCGTGGAAGATCCGCAGCATCTCGAGTCCGTCGGCGATCTGACCGGAGCCGCGGGCGTAGAGGAACGGCACCTTGTTCGACAATTCGAGCTGCGCTCGCATCATCTCGTAGTGACGCAAGTGCACGGGGCTGTCCTGTGGCTCGACGGACCCGCCGTTGGAGTGGATCACGTCGAAGGCGTGGCAGAGCCTCGCGAAGTTGCGGAAGTCCTCGACCGTGCCGGCGCGGCGGCCACCCACCGTATCCATCACGTTCGGCGGGCCGGACGTGCAGGCGAACACGACGTGGCGTCCGCCGACCTTCACGTTCAGTTCGGGATCGAGCGCGTGCAGCGTGAACTCGCTCGGCGTGGTCACGAGCGCCTTCGCGACGAGACCGCGGTCTATCCTGACGACCTGGGAAGCCTCGTCGACCGTAGCGCCGTGCTGCGCATACAGTTTTCGCGCGCGCGCCGAGAGCACCCGCATGCCCTGGGTTTCCAGCACGGTCAGCGCTGCCTCGTGGATCGAGGCGACCTGGTCGTCCGAGAACACCCGGATCGGCTCGTATGGGTTCGTCAGGTGTCGATACGCACGCGAACGGTCGGGTGCCGGCGTGCCTGCGGGGCCGGTCACCGGGCGACGCCGACCGGAGCGACGAGCGGCGGTCGCATCGACCTCGCTCATGGCTTCTCGATGCCGCTGGGGGCCGCCGCACGCTCGTCGGTCGGCGGCGGTGGGGCCTGGTCGCCAAATTGGTCGATCAGCCACGAGCGGAACAGCGCCGTCGCCGTATCGCTCAGCGCCTCCGGGTCGGTCACGAGGTAGTAGCCGAACCCGTCGTCGAGCGTGACGTCGAACGGACAGACGAGACGCCCCGCCGCGACGTGGTCGCGGAACAGCGTGAGGTCGACCAGCGCGGCGCCCGCGCCGCTCAGCACGTACTGCACGGTCAGGATCTCGGTGTCGAACACGAGCCCACGGTCGACCTCGAGTCCGCTCAAGCCCGCCTGCTGCACGAACTGCGTCCAGAAATGCCGTCGCGGCAGCCCCTCGACCCGCATGTGCACGAGTTCGGTGTCGCGGATGAATGCTTCGAGGCTCCGACCCTTCGCGCGAGCTGCCACGTCGGGGTGGCAGAGGATGCCGAGCCTGCACTGCCAGAGCAGGTCCTTGACCCGGTCGGTCACAGCCGGACGCGAATACAGGACGGCGATGTCGATGTCGCCGGCCGGCGGGCCGATGCCGTACGGGCTCACGAGATCGATCTCGACCTCGGGATTCTCGCGACGGAACTGGTGCAGGATCCGCACGAACAGGTGCTCGGCGAACGTCGGCGGCATCTGCACGCGCAACGTCCGCAAGCGCTGGGTGCGGGAATCGCGGATCTCCTCGATCGCGTGCTCGAGCCGGTCGAACGCGCGCGAGACGACCGGCAACAGGTGCTGGCCCGCCGCGGTCAGCGCGATCGAATGCGGACGGCGCTCGAACAGCTTCACGCCGACCAGGTTCTCGAGCGAGATCACGTGACGCGAGAGCGCGCTCTGCGCTATGTTCAGCGCGCTCGCGGCCCCCGTGAAGCTGCCGTACCGCGCGACGCCCTCGAACGCCCGCAGCGCGTTGAGCGGCAGCCAGCGCCGATCGATTCGCACCTTGTCCATCCCGCGCCTCGCTTCGGCTCGTGCCGAATTCATCTGGGTGAGGTTCGCCGCCGCCGCGATACCGCCTGGTTCAGCGAGCAAGCGTGGCGCATTCGCGACAGCGCGGGCAATGCTTTTTTTCAGAACGTTGAATGCTTTTTCGGGATGGGACGAGTTTGTTGTGGACGGGCGCGGTTTCGTCTTGTTATGGTCCGGCCGACCTCGTACAGACTCGTAGGGGTCCGTGCGAGCAAGCGAAGAACACTGGGGACGACGGCTCGGCTGCGGCGAACCGTTGCGTCGATAACACGCACCTGAAACCTGGGGGTTTCAACACGCATGAACTACCGACTCGCATCTGCGGTGGCTGCCGTGCTGGCAGCGAGCCCGACCCAAGGCGTTCTGGCCCAGACCACGGAACCGTCGTCTAGCGGAAGACTCGAGGAGATCATCGTCACGGCGCAGCGTCGAGAGGAGAGCCTGCAGGACGTGCCGCTGGCGATCCAGGCCCTCACGGGCGAGACACTGTCGCAGTTGAACATCACGACGGTCGAGGAGTTCGTGAGGTTCGTGCCCAGCGTCACGACGGCCACCCTGGGCCCGGGGCAGAGCAACATTTACATGCGCGGCCTCAGCGTCGGAACGCTCGGCACGCAGGGGTCGGGCACCAACGGGCCGTGGCCGAACGTGGCCGTGTATCTCGACGAACAATCCACGCAGGTTCCGGGTCGCAACCTCGACGTCTACGCGGCCGACTTCGAGCGCATCGAAGTGCTGACGGGACCGCAGGGCACCCTGTTTGGTGCTGGCGCCCAGGCTGGCGTGCTGCGCTACATCACCAACAAGCCGCGGCTCGATGAGTTCGCCTCCAGCGTCAAGGCGGGTGTCGCGACGACCGCGCACGGCGACGAAAGCTACAACGCCGAGGGCATGCTCAACGTGCCGCTGATCGACGACAAGCTTGCGCTGCGCCTCGTGGCCTATCACGACAAGCGCGGCGGTTACATCGACAACGTCGAGAGCACCTTTACGCGCCGCGGTACGGACTTGGGTTTCGCGCGACGTACGAGCGGCAACGTTCCACTCGATTCCGTGGTGATCGACAACAGTGACATCGCTGGCTCGGACATCAACGAAGTCGAGTACAACGGCGCCCGTGCCAGCCTCAAGTGGCAGATCGTCGACGATTGGGATGCCCTGCTCGCAGTCGCCTACCAGAAGATCGAAGGCGAAGGCGTGTTCTACCAGCACCCGAACGGTTCGGAGTCCGGTTGTTCTTACGATCCGGCGAGTGGGACCCTGCCACAGAGCTGTCCCGAATCGACCCAGCGGCTCAAGCCGCTCGAAGCGACGGTCTTCACCCCGGCATCCACCGAGGATGAGTTCGTCAATACCGCACTGACGGTCAACGGCAAGGTGGGCCCGCTCGACTTGGTCTACGCGGGCGCTTACCTCACTCGCGAAGCGCAATCGATCTCGGACTACACCAACTACGCGCGCGGCGTCTGGGGCTCGTACTACCAGTGCACGGGTTACTCCGGCGGCAGCGTGGACAAGTGCTATACGCCCGCGAGTTTCTGGGACGACCGATCCGACAGTACGAACATGAGCCACGAGCTGCGCCTGAGCAGTCCGGGCGACTGGCGCATGCGCTTCGTGGGCGGTCTGTTCTACGAGGATCGCTCGGTCGAGGCCCGGACGGACTGGCACTACAAGTCGGTGCCGGAGTGTCCGGACAGCGGCGTATCTACCGGCAGCTGCTTCCTGTACCTCGATCCTCGTGCCGCCCCGAAATTCGAGTCAGCGGTGCCGGACATGGGCAATCCGAATCGGCGCGCTTCGGACATCGGCTTTTTCAACGACTTCGAGCGCGAGTACACGCAGTTCGCGGCGTTCGCGTCGGTCGACTTCGACATCCTCGAGAACCTGACCTTGACGCTCGGTACGCGTTATTTCGACATCGAGAACTCGATGGTCGGCGCGAACATGGGTAGCTTCTTCTGCAAGGTGTACGGTTCCGGCGCCTCCGGTCCGTGCAATGGCACGACTTCCGGGTACGGGGAGGGAGACCCACCGGAGACCGGTGACTCGCCGTACGGCACCAACGTCACCAAGCAGTCCGACAACGACAACCAGGCCGACGGATTCCGCAGCCGCGTCAACCTGACCTGGCGCATTACCGACGACAATCTGGTCTATGCGACCTGGTCGGAAGGCTATCGGCCCGGCGGCTTCAACCGCGGGTCGGCCTGCGGCGTCGCGGATCCGGCGACCGGCATCAACCAGTGGTGCTTCCCGTTTTCCTATCAGTCGGACGACCTGACCAACATCGAGCTCGGCTGGAAGACGTCGTTCTGGGACGGGCGCGCGCAGTTCAACACTGCCATTTACGAGGTGACCTGGAAGGACGCGCAGACCGGCCTGTTTGCGCCGCACCTCGGCTTCCCGAACCTGCAGTCCTTCCTGACCGGTCCCGAATACAAGGTCCAGGGTCTCGAATTCAACCTGACCGTCCAGCCGATGGATGGCTTGCTGATCTCGGCGGCCGGCTCGTACAACAAGGCCGAACTGGAAAAATCGCCGCCAGTCCTCAGTAACGTCCCCGAGAGTCCGACGTTCGGCCAGCCGATCACCGAGTCTTGCGTCGCATTCGACGCAGATGATGTCTGCACCGACGTGGTGAGCGTGGAGAACATCTTCGGCGTACCTGGAACGGAGATGGCCAACGCGCCCGAAATACAATTCAACATCCGCGCGCGGTACGAGTGGGCCTGGGGCGAATACAATCCCTATGTCGGCGCAGCGATCCAGTTCCAGGACGAATCGCTCTCGTCTGCAACCGCGGTAAATCGGTACCTGCAGCCGTCCTGGACTACGATGGACGCGTCGGTCGGCGTCAGCAGGGACGCCTGGAACGCGGAGCTCTACGTCACCAACCTGACGGACGAGGACAAGAGCGTGTACACGTCCGCCACGCAGTTCATCATCGCCGAGGTGCCGATGCGTCCGCAGACCATCGGACTACGCTTCGGGTACAGCTTCGGCGGCAACTGACCGGCACAGAGCGCCACGATTCGGGCCGGTGGGGAGACCCACCGGTCCGTTTTCACGTTGGAGCTGATTCCTTCATGATCCCGGAATGAGTTCCGTCGCCTCGACGTCCGACCCCGAAGCGGAACTGCCCGGACTGCAGCAGCTGATCGAGCAGCATCGCTTCGACGACGCCCTCGCCGCCTGCGATCGCCTGCTCGGGCAGTCTCCCTGGCACCGCGACCTGCTCTACATGCGTGCCGTGGCGCTGCGCCACCTGCAACGCGTCCCGGAGGCGCTCGCGACGCTCGACCTGCTCGAGGATGCGCATCCGAGCTACCCCAGACTCTTCCAGGAGCGCGGCCATTGCCACGTGTTCCTGCGGCAGGCGCCGGAGGCGATCCGGGCGTTCTCGCGAGCCGTCGAGTTGAACCCGGCGCTGCCGGCGAGCTGGCGACTGCTCGAGTCGCTTTTCAAGATGGTCGGACGCACGCAGGAAGCAGCGAACGCGGCGCGGCACGTCGCCAAGTTGGCGAGCCTGCCCACCGAAGTGGTGACAGCCCGGAGCATGCTGGCCGACGGCAACCTCGTCGAGGCCGAGGAAGTGATTCGCGGCTATCTGCAGCGAAATCCGGACGACATCGAGGCGCTGCGTGTGCTGGCTCAGGTCGCGCACCAGAACGAGTTCACGCGGGACGCGGCCACGCTGCTCGAGGCCGTTCTCGAAGCCTCTCCTGGCTATCGCGCAGCTCGGCACGACTACGTACTCGCGCTGATCGCCCTGCACCGTCACAAGCAGGCCCGCGAGCAGATCGACATGCTGATCGCCGCGGAGCCG
>DASUMQ010000338.1:0-10614 GCA_036277615.1 Steroidobacteraceae bacterium | reverse complement strand
GCACTCTTTGGCAGCGATTCCACCGAGTCGACCTCGAGTCCCGTCAAGGAACGCAGGCGCTCCAGCCGGACGCGCAGCTCGTTGCGAGCCGCGATCTCCACCGCGACTAGCGAATCGTATTGCGCCTGCGCCTCGGCCACGTCGGTCGCGCGGGCGCGACCGGCATCGAACCGCGCGCGGGCACTGGCGAGCTGCTCCGCGACCGCACGCTGCTGCGCGCGCGCGTACGCCAGCTCGTCGTCCGCGGCGAGCACGTCGACGTACGCCTGGGCGACGCGCAGCACCAGGTCCTGCTGCGCGGCCTCGAACGTCAGCGACGCGATTTCTGCCTGTGCGGCAAGTCGGTGCGAGTCGGCCACCGCGTCGGGGCGGTACACGGGCTGTGTGATCTGCAGGCCATAGCCGTGGACGGTTCCGCCGTCTTCTGCGTCGAGCTCGCTCGCAAGCTCGCCGGCGAGCCCGAGCTGGGTGCGGCTCGTGCGGCGGCCGTATTGCGCACTGATGCTCGCCTGCGGCAGCAGCGCTGCCCGCGCCTGGGCCCGGTACTCCGCACCGGCCCCGGCCGCGGCCCGGTCGGCAGCAAAGGTTGCGTCGTGATCGCGCGCGCTGCGAAACGCTTCGAGCAGGTCGACAGCCCCTGCCGGCGTCGCCAGACAGAGCCCCAGCATGACCGGAATCAGGCAGCGCATCGTTCGTCTCCTCGAACGGAAGTGAGCGTGGCAGTCGGGGTGGGCCGGGCGACGTTGCGCGCGTTGGGGACGCGGAGCGTCCACGCGTAGAGCGCCGGCAGGTACAGCAGCGTGAGCAGCGTCGCGACGAGCAGCCCGCCCATGATCGTCCAGGCCATCGGGCCCCAGAACGTCGAGCGGGTCAGCGGAATCATCGCGAGGATCGCCGCGAGTGCGGTCAGCATGATCGGCCGCAGCCGTCGCACGGCGGCTTCGATCACCGCGGACTCCGGAGCCAGGCCCGCGGACAGGTTCGCGTCGATCTGCGCGACCAGGATCACCGAGTTGCGGAGGATCATGCCGAACAGTGCGACGGCGCCGAGCATCGCCACAAACCCGAACGGGACGCGGAACACGGCGAGCAGCAGCGCGACGCCGATCAGGCCGAGCGGCCCGGTCGCCAGCACGAGCAGCATCCTGCGCGTGTCCTGCAACTGCAGCATCAGCAGCAGCATGACGATCACGAGCGCGTACGGCATGGCCGCTTCGATCGAGGCGCCGGCGACCGCGCTGGCTTCGGCACTGCCCGCGACTTCGATCGCGTAGCCGAGCGGAAGGTCGGCCTGCAGCGCCGTGATCGCCGGCGCGAGTTCGGCGGCCACGTCGTTCGCCTGGGCGCCTTCGACGTCGGCCCGCACGGTGATCGTCGGTACGCGATTGCGTCGCCACAGCACACCGTCCTCGCCGTCGAGGCGCAGCGTCGCGAGCTGCCCGAGCGGGACGGCGCGCCCGTCGTGCTGGTAGAGCAGGAGGTCGTCGAGGTTGCCGAGGTCGGTGCGTTCGGCCGCCTCGAGCCGCGCCACGACGTCGATCGACTCGTCGCCTTCGCGGAACTGCGTGGTCGCGAGTCCGGAGAGGCCCACCTGCAGCGTCCGCGCGATCTCGCGCGTGCTGAACCCGAGCACGCGTGACTTGTCCTGGTCGACGTCGACCCGCACGACGCTGGCGCGCTCGTCGGCGTCGCTGTTGACACGACGCACGTTCGCGTGGGCACGCATCGCAGCCGCCACGCGCCCGGCGGCGACCGCCACCTGCCGGTCGTCGGGGCCGCTCACGCGGTACTGCAGCGGGTAACCCACCGGGGGGCCGTTCTCCAACCGTGAAACCCGGCCGCGCACGGACTCGAAACCTTCGGCGAGCAGTGCGTCGATGCGTGGCAATGCGCGCTCGCGCGCCGCTGCGTCGCGCGTCATCACGACCAGCTGGCCGAAATTGAGGTTCGGCGTCTGCTGGTCGAGCGGCAGGTAAAAGCGCGGGCTGCCGACACCGACGTACGCCGTGACCGAGACGACGTCCGGGTCGGCGACGAGTTGCGTTTCCAGCCGGCGCACGACCTGCTCCGTCGCGGCGTACGACGCCGCCTGGGGCAGCCACAGGTCGACCAGCAGTTCCGGCCGGTCGGATTCCGGGAAGAACTGCTGTGGCACCCAGCGGAACAACCCGAGCGAGAGCGCGAACACGGCGAGCGTGCCGACGACGACGAGTCGGCGGTGCTCAAGGCAGCGGGACACCAGGCCGCGGAACCAGCGATAGATGGGTCGGCGGTAGACGGCGTCCTCGTCCTGGGCGCGGTGTGCGTGCTCGGGCAGGATCAGGTACGCGAGGTAGGGCGTGAACAGCACCGCGACGATCCACGACACCATCAGCGCGATGCCGACGACCTGGAACATCGAGAACGTGTATTCCCCCGCATTCGAGCGTGCGAGGCCGATCGGCAGGAACCCCGCTGCCGTGATCAGCGTGCCGGTCAGCATCGGGAACGCCGTGCTCGTGTAGGCGTAGGTCGCGGCACGCATCCGGTCCCAGCCCTGCTCGAGCTTGAGCGACATCATCTCGACGGCAATGATCGCGTCGTCGACGAGCAGGCCCAGCGCGATGATCAGGGCGCCGAGCGACACGCGCTGCAGGTCGATCCCGAGCGCGTACATCAGCAGGAACGTGATCGCGAGCACGAGCGGGATCGTCAGGGCGACCACGAGACCGGCCCGCAGGCCGAGCGACAGGAAACTCACGGCCAGCACGATGACCACTGCCTCGAGCAGGCTGCGCACGAACTCGTCGATCGACTCGCGCACGACGCGGGGCTGGTCGGAGACCGCGTGGAGCTCGATTCCGACCGGGAAATGGGCCCGCAGGCGGCCGACGACCTCGTCGATGCGCCCGCCAAGGCGCAGCACGTCGCCCCCCGCGCGCATGCTGATCGCGATGCCGATCGCCTCCCGGCCCTGGAACCGCATCGTGCTGAGCGGCGGATCGGCATAGCCGCGACGCACGGTCGCGACGTCGCCCAACCGGAACGTCTGCCCGCCGGCCTCGATGCCGAGTGCACGGATCGCCTCGAGCGAATCGAACGCACCGCTCACCCGCACGTGCACGCGCTCGCCAGTGCCCTCGACGGTGCCCGCCGCCTCGACGCTGTTGGTCGCGTCGAGCGTGTCGACGATCGCGGCGGGGTCGATGCCGAGCGTGGCGAGCTTGGCGGCCGAGGTCTCGACGTAGATCTTCTCGTCCTGCTCGCCGAGCAGGTCCACCTTCATGACGTCCGGCAGCCGCATTAACTCGTTGCGCGCCGCTTCGGCGAACTCCTTGGCCTCGGCATAGGTGAACCCGTCCCAGGTCAACGCGAACACGTTGCCGTAGGTGTCGCCGAATTCGTCGTTGAAGTACGGACCACGGACGTCCCCGGGCAACGTGTGCTCGATGTCGGTGACCTTCTTGCGCACGCGGTACCAGACGTCGGCCACGTCCTCGGCGCGCACCGACTCGAGCAGGCTCACCGTGACCTGCGATTCGCCGGCGCGGGAGTAGCTGCGCGTGTAGTCGATCTCGGCGATCTCCTGCAGCGCCTTCTCGATCCGGTCCGTGACCTGGTCGGCGACCTGGCGTGCGCTGGCACCGGGCCAGTACGTCTGCACGAGCATGGCCTTGAACGTGAACTCGGGGTCTTCCTTGCGACCGAGGTTCCCGTAGGCGTAGAACCCGCCCAGCGCGAGCAGCACGAGCAGGAACTTCACGAGCGCACGGTGCTCCAGCGCCCATCGCGAGAGATTGGGGCCGCGCATGTTCAGGCCCTTTCCGACGCTGCGGGCGAGGTCGCGACGCTCGCGCGCCGGACCCGCTGGCCTTCGGTCAACTGATGCACGCCGGCGGTGACGACCTCGTCGCCGACGGCGAGTCCTGCCGAGACCAGCACCGACTCCTGACTCACGCTGTCGACCGTGATCCGTCGTGCGTGCACCTGCTGTTCGGACCAGGCGACCACCCAGACGTAGGTTGCGTCACCGCGTTGCAGCAGCGCGCCGAGTGGAAGCCGCACGAGCGGCCGCGCGTCGCTTCCCACGACGTGCACCCGCGCGGTCATGCCGAGCCCGACGTCCGCGTCTGCGTCGTCGAGCGCGATCCGCGCCATGTATTGCCGCGTGCGGCCGTCCGTCATCGGCGCCAGTTCGCGCAGGCGACCGGCATAGCGGCGCTGAGGCCGGGCCCACAGTTCGACGTCGAACCGCGACGCATTGCGAAACGTCTCGAGCTGCGACTCGGGCACGGCGACCTGTACTTCACGCCGCTCGTCGGCCGCCAGCGTGACGACCGGCTGGCCGGCCGACACCACCTGGCCGGACTCGATGTCGACCTCGGTGACGATCCCGTCCCAGGGCGCACGCAGCTGCGCGTACTCCCGCTGGTTGGCTGCGAGCGCGTGCTCGGCCTGCGCGCTCTGCCACCGCGCCCGGGCCGCGTCGAGTTGCACGCGGTCGCGGTCGAACTCGGCCGGGCTGATGAAGCGCTGCTCGTGCAATCGCTGCGCGCGCTCGAAGTCGACCTCCGCCTGGAGGAACTCGCTGCGTGCGCTCGCCAGCGCGGCGTCGGCCGAGGTCGCATTGAGCCGCGCGTCGACGTCGTCGAGCCGTGCGAGCACTTGCCCCTTCTGCACGCGGTCGCCCGGCTGCACCGACCGCTCGAGCACGAGCCCGCCGGTCCGGAACGACAGCGTGCTTTCGTGGCGCGACCGTACCTCGCCCGCGTAACTGCCGGACTCGCCGGCCGCGAAGGTGCCTACCGTCACGGTACGCACCGGACGCGCCTCGGGCGGCGGACTCGGTTCGTGCTGGCAGCCGCCCAGCGAAAGCAGCAAAGGAAGCCAGGCGAGACGCGTGGTCATGAGGACTCCTCGGTGGGTTCGCGCGCATCGATCGTCGGCGAGCGCGGTTCGACGAGCGCCGCCGGCGGGCCCTGCACGGCAGCCCAGAGTTCGGCCGGCGTAGCAAAGACCCGGGCGCGCCCGGTCTCGACGTCTTCGACGTGGCCGGCCATGGCCGTGGCGGTGCGCCGATAGACGCGGACGACGTAGGTACGGGGTTCGGGGTGTGGTCGTGGACTCATGGGCCGGCACGATGCGCCGGCGGTCCACACTTATTGCCTACGGATTCGCAAACTCGTCGGGGCGGCGTGCCGAACGGCGCAGCGCGGCATGCAGGCGCTCGGTCTGCGCCGACGGCGCGACGCCGAGCGAAATCGACAACAGCCGCTTGAGCCGGTGGTAGGCGCTGAGCGCTTCCGTGAGCCGGTCGAGTTGGGCGTAGCAGCGCATCAGTCCCTGGTAGAACGGCTCGATCATGGGATCGGCGTCGAGCCCGCGCAGGTAACACGCGATGGCCGCTTCGTGCTGCCCGGCGCCTTCCAGTCGCGTCCCGACCTCGCCGATCGCGTGGATGAACCGGCCCCGCAGGCGCTCGCGCATCGCGACCGACCAGGGTTCACCGTCGTCCTCGGGCAGGAACGCGCCGCGATACAGGTCGAGCAATGCCTCGGCGGTCCGTTCCTGCGCTGGCCGGCCGACGAGCGCGTCGAACGCCCGCAGGTCCACCCACACCTTGCCCGGGTTCAGCGACAGCGTGCCGCCGTGCTGCACGATGACGTCCGGGTCGCCGAGCAGCGTGCGCAAGCGGTGCAGGGCCGCACCGAGCGACTTGATCGCCGTGTCGCCCTCCTCGTCCGGCCAGAATGCGTCGACGACGCGCTGCTCGCGCACGCCCGCGCCGCCGAACGCGATGATCGCCTTGAGCACCGCAAGCGTTTTCTTCGGTGCCTTGCGCGAATACTCGAGCGGCCGACCGTCGCGCACGACTTCGAAGCGGCCGAGGGTGTGCACACGGAACGGCCACGGCCACTCGACGGGCTCCGCGGCCGGCGGCCGGAGCCGCAGCGTGCGGATGACGTCGGCCACGTACTCCGACTCGATGCCTGCGGCGAGCGCCGCCGCGCACAAGCGCGCCAGCAGGTCGGGCTGCATGCGCAGCGTGAACTTGGCCTCGTCATGACGACTGCCCGGCAGCCCCGCGCGCAACCACGCGTGGCAGGCGGGCAGATCACCCCGCCGGAGTGCCCGGTAAGCCCGCACGAGGTCGACGACGTAGAGCAGGTGTTCGTAGGCCGTGCCGCGCAGTCGCGCTGCGAGCGGCTCGAGTGCCCGCTCGGCCTCTTCGTCGCGTTCGAGCTCGATGGAGACGATCGCCCACTCGACCTGGGACTCGAACAGCATCCAGAACACGCCGCTCGCCGCCGCGCTTTCGAGCTGTCGCGACGCGTATTCCTGCGCCTGCGCCCAGCGGCGCTTGCGACAGGCCAGCCAGAACCGCAGCCGCGCCGCCGCGAACGCGTCCGTCCGTCGGATGGGCTGACCCCACCCCATGACGATCTCGAGGTGCGACTCGGCGGCTTTCAGGTCGTCGCGTTCGAGCGCACAGAATGCGAGGCCGAGGTGCGCATTGACACGGGCCACCGGCAGCGCGATCGCGTGCTGCTCGAGCAGCGCCTGCGTCCGCTGAAATCGCTGCTCGGCGCCGTCGAGGTCGCCACGCTTGTCGGCGAAGTGTCCGAGCTGGATCAGGCACAGGGCGCGCGTGACCGGTGCGAGCTGCCCGTGCGCGAGCAGCGCCTCGAGACGTCGTGCCACCTGCGCACCGCCGACGAGGTCGCCGATGCTGTAGTAGTGGATGATCAGGACGCCGCAGGCCATCGCTGCGTCGTCGTCGGAGACGTCGCCCGCAATCAGGGCGAGAATGCGCGCGATGCAGGCTTCGAGCTCCACGCGCTCGGGGCGGCGGAAACTCAACGCGAACAGCAGCGCCCGCTCAACGAGCAGCGTCTCGGTGGCTCCCTCGAGCTCGGCGCCCGCTCGCAGCACCTCGAGCAACTCGTCGATCCACGGATCGAGCGGGTTGACGTCGCGAAACTCGTACATATAGCTCAGGATCACGGCCGCGCAGCCGAGCGCGTGACCTCGTTTCACGCCCAGCGCTGCGAACTGGCGCGCGGCGCGCTCGAATCCGACGCGAGCGGCCACGGGCTCGCTCCTGACCAGCGACATTCCGAGCCAGAAGCCGAGTGACGGGTCCTGCTGCACGAGCGTGGGCGGCAGTGCGGCGATCCATTCACGGACCGAGGCGTCCCGGCCCTGCGGAATCACCTCCCGGGCCGCTCCCGGGATCGCCTGCGCGGCAGCGGCCCAGTCCTCCGCCTCGAGCAGCAGCCGGATCGCGGCCCCCGGCTGACCGGCATGCAGCAACAGCTCGCCGGCCCGGCGTGCCAGCAGTGCGCGCTCCGCGGCCGTGCCGTCGCCGGCGTGGCGACGCAGCAGGAACGCGCGGAACAGGTCGTGGTACTGGTAGCTGCGCGGGTGCGTGTTGCGTCGATCGGTGAAGAGACCACGCCGGTACAGCTGTTCGAACTGCGACTCGCTGTCCTCGCACCCGAGCAGCGCATCGGTCATCTCGCCGGTCATCACCGGGAGCAATGCAGACCGTTGCAGGAACGATCGCTGCGCGGGTGGCATCGCTTCGAGCACCTGTCGCGCGAAGAACTCGAACAGGACCTCCGCGGCCTCGTGCGTGCCGAGCGTCCCGCCGTCGCCGCGGCCGACGCGCTGCAGCGCGAGCGCCACGCCCGCCGCCCAGCCGCCGGACAGTTCGTGGACGCGGCGCACCGTGGCGTCGTCGGGTGCGCCGCGCAGGGCCGCGATCGCGCGCGTCTCGTCGAGAGTCACCCGAAGGGCTGTGCCGTCCACCTCGCCGAGACGTCCGGCCAGTGTGTGATGCAGCAGGCTCGCAGGGGGCGCACCGCGACTGATCACGACGACGGTCGCCCCGGACGGCACCTCGAATACCGCCTGGTCCAGCACGGCGTGCACCGCTGAGTCCTCGGGCAGATCGTGGTAGTTGTCGAGCACCAGACAGGACACGCGCTCGAAGAACTGGCGGAAGAAGTGACGACTGAAGCCGGCAAGGTCGACCCGGCACTCCGGGGTGAGCAATGGCAGGGCGCTGGTGGCCGACTTCCGCGGCGCCGGCACCGCCTGTGCCAGGTAATAGAAGAACGTGCCGACGTCGGCATCGCCGGCATCGACGTGGTACCAAGCATTGCGCAGTTTGCGCTCGCCGACGAAGCTCGCCACCAGCGTGGACTTGCCGGCGCCGGGGGTGCCGTGCACCCAGACCAGAGGACGCTCGCAGGCCTCGTCCAGCTGCGTGAACAGCCCGTTCCGCAGCAGAATGCGGTGGGCTTTCGGTCGCGTCAGCTTCGCGAGCGTCGGCAAGGCGGGGTCCCCGGGGCCTGCGCGCCGGGGTGACTCTACCGCAGCCCCGATCGTGCTGCACCGGCTGCAGAGTTGCGAATCCGTAGGTGATCCGTGTCGACCGCGCTCGATCATGCCTCGCACACCTCGCAAGGAGCGTCCATGGAAACGCAGGTACTGATCATCGGCGCAGGACCCACAGGCCTGATGCTCGCGCACGACCTGGCCCGGCGCGGGGTCCGCGCCCTGATCGTCGACCGTCACGGCGGTCCCGCCGAGCAGACAAGGGCGATCGGCGTGCAGGCGCGAACGCTCGAGATCCTGGCCCAGGCCGGACTGGCCGCCCCTGCGGTGGCCCGGGGCGCCCGGACGGCGGGCGCCAACCTGTGGGCGAACGGCGAGCACAAGGCGCGCATACCGGTGGGCGACATCGGCCGCGACCTGAGCCCGTACCCGTACATCCTGATGCTGGGCCAGGACGAGACCGAGCGACTGTTCAACGCCGCGCTCGCCGAGCACGGCATCGCCGTGCGGTGGCGCACCGAGCTGGTGCAGCTGATCCACCACGAAGACCACGTGGCGGCGACGCTGCGGCAGCCGGATGGTTCCCAGCTCGAGGTGCGCGCACTCTGGGTCGCGGGCTGCGACGGTTCCCGCAGCAGCGTGCGCGAGTTTTGCGGCATCGGGTTCCCCGGCGCGCCCTACGAACACACCTTTTTCGTTGCGGATACCGTCGCGACGGGCCCGATGAAACCGGCCGAGCTCAACGTCTATCTCTGGCGCGACGGCTTTCACCTGTTCTTTCCGATGCGCGGCGTCGACCGCTGGCGCGTGATCGGGATCCTGCCGCCGCACCTGCGCGAGCGCGACGAGGTCGAGCTCGCCGACGTCGAGCCCCACGTCCGTGCTGCAGTCGGCGCGAGGCTTGAGTTCAAGCAATGCCTGTGGTTCTCGCGCTATCGCATTCACCATCGTCGCGCTGAACGATTCCGGGCCGGGCGCTGCTTCCTGCTCGGCGACGCGGCACACATCCACAGTCCGATGGGCGCGCAAGGCATGAACACGGGCCTGCAGGACGCCTACAACCTGAGCTGGAAACTCGCGGCGGTGCTGACGCAGCGCGCACCAAGCGAGCTGCTCGACACGTATGCGGTCGAGCGTGAACCCGTGGCGCAACGACTGCTCGAGACGACCGACCGTGCGTTCATGTTCGTGGTGTCGAAGTCGTGGTGGGCGGGGCTGCTCCGCACACGCGTCATCGCGAGAATCGCCGCGCGAGCGATGCACTTTGAACGTGTCCGACGGCTCGCTTTCCGTGCGGTGTCCCAGCTCGGCGTCGCCTATCCGCGCAGCGTCCTGTCGCGGACGCTGCCGGGAACGACCGAAACGTCACCGCGCGGCGGCGACCGGTTCCCCTGGTTGAGTGTCGTGTTCGAGCCGGGCGGACCGGCCATCGACCTGTTCGCGCGGCTCGACGACCTGCACCATCACCTGCTGCTCGTGGGTCAGGGCGCGAGGCCTGAGTGGCTCGCGACCTTGCCGGCGGAACTGGGTGTCCATGCGCTGCCGGTGCAACACGGCAACGCTGCCCGCTTCGCGGCCGCCGGCATCGTGGCCCCGGCGTTCTACGTCCTGCGTCCCGACGGTCACGTCGCGGTCTGCGGCGCCGAACTCGACGAAACCGCGGTCACGGATTACCTCGCGCAGGTGGGGCGTTTCACGAAGCAGGCGGTCGCTGCGCCGCCGGACCGACGCTTCGGCACGACCGTTTCACACCCACGGGACCGGGATCAACGCCACGCGAGGCTCCCGTGAGAACGATCGGCCTGCTCGGCGGCATGAGCTGGGAATCGACTGCGGTCTATTACCGGTTGATCAACGCAGACGTCCGGGACCGGCTCGGGCCGTTGCGATCGGCGCGGGTCGTGCTGGTCAGCGTGGACTTCGGCGAGATCGAACGACTCCAGCACGAGGGTCGCTGGGACGACGCGGGCGCGCTGCTCGCGGACGACGCCCGGCGGCTCGAGGCGGCCGGGGCGGAGTGCGTCGTGCTCTGTACGAACACGATGCACAAGCTGGCAGACCGGATCGCCGGGGCCACGTCCCTGCCCTTCCTGCACATCGCCGACGCCGCGGCCGCAGCCGTCGAGCGGATTGGCGCCCGCACGGTGGGCGTGCTCGGCACCGGGTTCACGATGGAACAACCGTTCTTCCGCGGCCACCTCGCCGATCGACACGGCCTGCACGTGCTGGTACCGGAGCAGGAACGACGACGCGAGGTGCACCGGATCATCTACCAGGAACTTTGCGCGGGTC
>DASUMQ010000337.1:0-8803 GCA_036277615.1 Steroidobacteraceae bacterium | reverse complement strand
GACGAGGAATGGGGGATCTCGCGGTCCACGCCGGGCTCGCGGTTCGACCGACCGACCTCGCCGCCCCCGGCAGTGTCGGCGCCGCCTGCCCCAACGCCCGTCACGGCGGCCGCGGCCGCGGTGGCCGACGAAGGCGGGGTTGCGACGGCGGCGACGTTCATCGAGCAGACGATCCGTGAGGCGGCGCAACCCGTCGTGATGTTCGCACTCGAGTGGTGTGAGTTCTGCTGGTCGCTGCGCAGGCTGTTCGACAAGCTCGGCGTGCGGTACCGGAGCGTGGACCTCGACTCCGTGCCGTACCAGGCCCAGCGCTGGGGCGAACGCGTGCGCGAGGCACTCACGGCACGGACCGGGATCGCCACGATTCCGCAGGTCTTCGTCGGCGGCCGGCTCGTCGGAGGCTGCACCGACGTCATCGACGCCTGGGGCAACGGCACGCTGCAACGTGCTTTCGAGGCGGCCGGCGTCGAGTTCACCGGTGACGCCGTGAGCGACGCACGCAGCTTCCTGCCAGGGTGGTTGCAGCGCCGCTAGCGCTTCCGGCGGCTGCGAACGGTCAGAGCAGCACGCTGCCGCGGTAGCCGAGGGTCGCGAAGGCCTCGAGCGCACCGCGCTTGACCTCGGTGCCAGATCCTCTTTCGAGCAACGCCACGCAGGCACCGCCGAAGCCGGCCCCGGTCAGCTTGCACCCGAACACGGTCGGCTGCGCGAGCAGGGCCTCGACCAGTGCGTCGAGCGCCGGGATCGAGACCTCGTAGTCGTCGCGCAGGCTGCGGTGCGACTGCGTCATGAGCTTGCCGAAGTGCGGGGCGTCGACGCCCGCTGCCGCCTCGAGCACGCGCAGGTTCTCGGTATAGACGTGGCGTGCGCGCCTGCGCAGCGGCTGCGGCAGCGATTCGATGCGCTGGCTGTCGATCGCGTCGCGCAGCGACCCGACGCCGAGCGCATTGGCCGCCGCCTCGCACTCGCGACGGCGCTCGTTGTACCCCGACGTGGCGAGCGTGCGCGGCACGCCGCAGTCGAGAATCGCGATCTCGCTGCCCGGCGGGAACGGGACGAGACGCCAATCGAGCGTCCGCGTGTCGAGGAACAGCAGCTTGCCCGACTCGCCGACGCTCACCGCCATCTGGTCGAGGATGCCGCAACGAACGCCGGCGTACTCGATCTCTGCCTGCTGCCCGAGACGAGCGATGATGACGTCGTCGAGCGCCAGGCCGTAGAGGTCCCGCAATCCGCGCAGCACGGCCACTTCGAGCGCCGCGCTGCTGGAAAGGCCCGCGCCCATCGGCACGGTCGAGTGGATCGCCACGCAGCACGGCCCGATCTGGGCCCCGAGCCTGCGCGTCACTTCGATGCAGCCGCGCACGTACCGACCGTAGCCGCCGGGCGGCTCGTCGCCGTCCGCGTAGTCGACGTGGGCCGAATCGCCGGACAGGTTCTGCGAGACGAAGTGGAACGCCCCGTCGCGGCTGCGCCCGAGTGCGACCTCGGTGCGCGGTTCGATCGGGGTGGGCAGCACGAGCCCGCCGTTGTAATCGGTGTGCTCGCCGAGCAGGTTGACGCGTCCGGTCGCCGAAGCGACGGCGGCGGGCACAAACCCGAAGGCCTGCTCGAAAGACGACGCCGCGCTCACTGCGACACCGCGTCCACGTCGACGGCCACGGCCATCAGTTCACGCGCCTTTTCCTCGGGCAGCGCATCGTTGGCGAACATGCCCGCCGCGATCTCGGTGCCCGCGAGGTACTTGAGCTTGCCCGGCGCGCGGTATGCCGGATAGAACTCCGCATGCAAGTGCACCTCGGGGTACGCCGCGCTGTCCGTGGGCGCCTGGTACCAGTGCAGGATGTACGGGAACGGCCGTGACCAGAGGCCGTCGTACTTGAGCAGCACGGTCTTGAGCGCGCGGGCCAGGTCGCGCACCTGTGCGTTCGAGAGCTCGTCGAGACGTGCGACCGCGCGTCGCGGCGCGACCCAGACCTCGTACGTGTACCGCGCCCACGGCGGCACGAACGCGATCGCGTGCTCCCCGCAGTACAACACTCGCTGTGCGGAAGCTTCCTCGCGTGCGATCAGCGACTGCAGCAACGGCACCCCGAAGCGGCCGTGGTGCTCGCGTTCGCTCGCGAGCAGGCGCGCCGGCACGCTCGGCACGAACGGGTAGGCGTAGATCTGCCCATGCGGATGGTGCAGCGTGACGCCGACCTCGACGCCGCGGTTCTCGAACGGCAGCACATACTCGATGTCCGGCCGATGCCCAAGCGTGCGCGTACGATCGGCCCACACCTCGAGCAGCAGCGCGACGTGGTCGAGCGGCAGGCGCCCGAGCGAGCGCTGGGGATCCTGGCTGTACACGACGACCTCGCACTGGCCCGACGCGGGAGCCGTTGCGACGGCGTCGAACGAAGGTGGCTCGTGTGCGACCGGTGACAACGTCGGGAACCGGTTGTCGAACACGGCGACGTCGTAGTCCCCGGTGGGCAATTCGGTCGGGTTCGCGGGATCCGCCGACGGCAGGAGCGGATTGTATTCGGGCGGCGGCAGGAACGTGCGATTCTGCCGGTGCGCGGCGTACGCGACCCAGGTCGCGAGTAACGGGTGCCAGCGCAGGTGGGGATTCGCAGCGAACGGCGCCCGATCGCCGAGCAGTGGCCCGACGTTCGCGACCCGCTCCCTGCCGTAGAGCGTGAGCGAACGCCCGTCCGGCTTGCACAGTTCGACGCGGTCCATCGGCGCCTCAGCCGATGAAGCCCAGGGGCACCGGCAGGTTGCCGCGCACCGCCTGCGCGATGCGTTCGATCGGGATCTTCGGTTCGCGCCGCGCGGTCAGCAGCCCGTTCGCTTCCTGGAAAGTGTCGGCGAACTGCGTGTAGCAGAAGCCGCTGAACAGTCCCGTCGTGCGCGCCACCTCGATCACCGTCAGGCAGCGCTCCGTGAACTCCTCGATCGTGTGGCACTTCACGTAGCCCCACTCCTTCTCGTGCGCGGGGTTCTGGGGGTCGGCGAACGCAATGCCGCCGAACTCGGTCAGGCAGATCGGCTGGCCCCGGTGCGGATGACCGTCGAGCGTCAGGATGCGGCCGGCCGTCCAGCGCCGATCGACCAGCTCCTGCGGCTGGACCTCCGGGCCGTAACGCACACGCAGGTGGTTCGGGTCGTCGTCGTAGTCGTGGATGCCGATGATGTCCGTCGTCGAGCTCTCCCAGCCGTCGTTACCGATGACGGGCCGATCCGGGTCGAGCGTCTTGGTCAGGTGATACAACGTCGCGACAAAGTTGCGGGATGCGGGCACTGTCGCGAGGTCCGGTACGCCCCACGACTCGTTGAAGGGCACCCACACGATCACGCAAGGGTGGCTGCGATCGCGCTGCACGACCGCGGTCCACTCGCGCACGAGGCGCTGCACGGTGCGCGGCGTGAACCGATAGGCGCTCGGCATCTCCTCCCAGACCAGCAGGCCGAGCACGTCCGCCCAGTAGAGGTAGCGCGGGTCCTCGATCTTCTGGTGCTTGCGCACGCCGTTGAACCCCATTGCCTTGGCGAGTTCCACGTCGCGGCGCAGAGCGTCGGGATCCGGCGCGGTCATCAGGCTGTCGGGCCAGTAGCCCTGGTCGAGGACCAGGCGCAACTGATAATGACGGCCGTTGAGCATCAGGCGATCGCGCTGGACGCCAAAACTGCGCAGCGCGGTGTACGAGGTCGTGCGGTCGATCACTTCACCGTCGCAGACCAGTTCGATCTCGGCCTGCAGCAGCTGGGGACGCTCGGGCGACCAGAGGATCTCGTTGCGGAAGTCGTCGATGCCGGGGTCCGAGAAACCCATCCTGCGGTGCACCTCGCCATGGACGACGCGGTAATCGTCGTCGATGAGCAACCGTTCGCCCGCACGCAGCCGCAGGCGCACCTCGGTTCGGTCGGCCCGGGCGCCTTCGATGTACGCGTGGAATGCCACCTCCCAGCGTTCGAGGTTCGGCGTCCACTTCACCGAGCGCACGTACGTCTCGGCGACGGGTTCGAGCCACACCGTTTGCCAGATGCCGCTGGTGCGCGGATACCAGATGCCGTGCGGTTCGAGCTTCCAGTCCTGCTTGCCGCGGGGTTTTTCGAGATCGTCGGGATCGTCGATCGCCTGCACCGTGACACGCTGTATCCCGGGGCGGAGTGCCGTGGTGATGTCGATCACGAACGGCACGTGCCCGCCTTCGTGCTCCATGACCGGGTAGTCGTTCACCCAGACGCGGGCCTGGTAGTCGACGGCGCCGAAGTGCAGCAGCAGGCGCCCGTTGGGCGGCAATTCCGGCAGGTCGAACTCGCGCTCGTACCAGCACACCGGGTGGAACCCCGTGTCGCCGATGCCGCTCGAGTTGCTTTCGGGACAGAACGGCACGCGGATCTTCAGGGGCCACTCGTCGACGTCAGCCGGCCGGTGCCACCGGCGTTCCGGATCGAATGCGAAACGCCAGGGCCCATCGAGGGATATCCAGCGCTCACGCTGCAGTTGCGGTCGAGGATGCAGGATGGAGCCGGAGGTCGTTGCAGTCATGCGGTTCTTGGGACGACGGTGAAGCGACAATGTGCAGGCTGTTGCGAAAAACCTCTGTGGGAGATCGGGCAGCGTCAGGGTAAGACATCGAACCGCAGCACCGTCGTGGACTTGTAGCGTTCCCCCGGTCGCAGCACGATCGACGGAAATTCCGGCCGGTTCGGTGCGTCGGGGAAATGTTGTGTCTCCAGGCACAGGCCAGCATGCCGCATGTAATTGACGCCACTCGTGCCGGTCGCCGTGCCGTCGAGGAAGTTGCCCGAGTAGAACTGCAGGCCGGGCTGATCGGTTTGGACGCGGAGACGCCGGCCGCTGCGAGGTTCCGACAGCGTGCAGGCGTGGCGCACCACGCGCCCGCGCGCGCGCCATCCCTGCAGCGCGAAGCAATGATCGAACCCGCCGGCAACCTCGAGCTGGTCGTCGCGCGACTCGAGCGCGCGACCGATCTCGCGTGGCGCGCGCAAGTCGAACGCTGTCCCGCCGACGGCTCGCAGTTCCCCGGTAGGAACGAGGGTCTCATCCACCGCACAGATTTCGTCGGCCGCGATCTCGATCTGGTGCCCGAGCACGTCGCCGCCGCCTTCGCCCGCAAGATTGAAGTAGCTGTGCTGCGTCAGGTTCACGACGGTCGGCGCGACCGTCGTCGCTTCGTAGTCGATCCGCAGGGCGTGATCCGACGTGAGCGTATAGACCACCGTGGCCTCGAGGTCGCCGGGATACCCTTCGTCACCGTCCGGGCTCGTCAGCTGCAGCCGGACGCTCGCCTGTTGGCCTGTGGCCGACGCGACGACCCGCCAAGGCCGGCGATCGAAACCCCGTTGGCCCCCGTGCAGGTGGTTCGCGCCATCGTTGGTGACCAGCCGGTGCTCCCGTCCGTCGAGCACCAAGCGTCCGCGTGAGATCCTGTTGGCGACGCGGCCGACCACTGCTCCGAAATATTCGCGGCGTCGTCCCCCGTACTCCGGCGGATCGGAGTACCCGAGCACGACGTTCGCGCAGTGCCCGTCACGGTCGGGAACGTCGAGTCGCGTGATCACGCAACCCAGGCTCAGGCATTCGAGCGACGCTGCGCCCGCCCGCAAACGATAGCGTTCGACGGCCTCGCCATTGAAGGAGGCGGCGTCGAGGCGTTCGACGTCACAGGACATGCTTGAATACTCCTTCGATCACGACCCAAGCGAACTGCAGCGGAAGTCGCGGTCCATTCTGCGGCGCGTGCGCGCAACGCTGCGGGATCTTTGACGAAGGCATGGGTCGCCGCCAGCACGTAAGTTTCGACCCACGCAACATCGGGCCGCAACGCGACGGACCCTCGGGTCACGTTCGATATAGGTTCTCGGCCCCCGGGCACAGCAGGCCTGTCGCCCGAACCGAACCATGGAGATCCCTTATGCCCAGCCGTGCGTTGCTCGTGTTTTCTCACCTTCGCTGGAATTTCGTCTATCAACGTCCGCAGCACCTCCTCGCCCGCCTGGGCCGTCACTTTCAAGTGTTCTGCGTCGAAGAACCGGTCCACGACGAGGGAGCCCGACACCTCGAGGTGATCGAGACCGCGTGTGGCGTGACCGTATGCCGACCCCACCTGCCGAGGCACGCACCGGGCTTTCACGATGACCACATCTCCGACCTGCAGCTCCTCGTCCGACAGCATCTCGAGACCAACGACGTGGAGGACTACGCCGTGTGGTTCTACACGCCGATGGCCTTGCCCCTGATCGATGAGCTGAGGCCGCGGGCAATCGTCTACGACTGCATGGACGAGCTTTCGGCGTTCCTCAATGCGCCGCGACAGCTGGTGCAGCGTGAAAGCGCGCTGCTCAAGCGCGCGGACCTGGTCTTCACCGGCGGCCCGAGCCTGTACCGCTCCAAGCGCGACCGCAATCCGTCGGTGCACTGCTTCCCGAGCTCGGTCGACGCCGAGCACTTTGCGAGAGCACGCGACGACCGCAAGCCACCCAATCCCACCCCGACTCTCGGGTTCTTCGGCGTCATCGACGAGCGCGTCGACCTCGGGCTCGTCGGCGCCATCGCCGACGCGCACCCCGACTGGAAGCTCGTCATGGTCGGGCCGGTCGTGAAGATTTCGCCGGACTCGCTGCCTCGGCGCGCGAACATCGAGTATCTGGGCCAGCGCAGCTACGACGACCTGCCAGACCTCGTCGCCGGGTGGGACGTGTGCCTGCTGCCGTTCGCACTCAACGACGCGACGCACTTCATCAGCCCCACCAAGACGCTCGAGTACATGGCCGCGGGCAAGGCGACCGTGAGCACGCCGGTCAACGACGTCGTCGAGTGTTTCGGCGACGTCGTCCGGATCGCCGGATCGCAGAGCGTCTTCATCGAGGCCTGCGAGGCCGCCCTCGCCGAATCAGCCGAGGAGGCCGCGGCGCGTCGCCAGCGCGCCGCCGCAGCGCTCGAAAAGACGTCGTGGAACGCGACCGCGCAGGCGATGCGCGAACTGATCGATGCGGCCTGGCGCCCGACGGCTCCGGACGCGACGACGGCGACCGGATCGACGCGCAATTCCTCGGCACCTCGCGCGCGCGCCGTCGAGACCGTCGTGATCGGCGCCGGACCCACGGGCCTCAGCGCGGCGTATCACCTCGGCCGGGACAGCATCCTGCTCGAAGCCGGGGACACGGTCGGCGGCTGGTGTCGTTCGATCGTCGACGAGGGGTTCACGTTCGACCACGCCGGTCACATCATGTTCTCGAACGATCCGTACGTGCACCACATGTACGAGCGGCTGCTGGGCGACAACGTGCACTGGCAGAACCGTGAGGCCTGGATCTACAGCCACGACGTGTACACGCGCTACCCCTTCCAGCAGGCGCTCTACGGCCTGCCCCCGGACGTGCTCAAGGAATGCATCGTCGGTGCGATCGAGGCGCGCTTCGGACCGATCAAGGAGCCGGCGGCCGCCCCGGCGCGACCCGTCGCGGTGGACCCGCGTCGGTGCGATCCCAAGGCCGAATCGATCACCGACTGCTGTGCGGACGGCATTGCCGAGGCGACGGCGCCGCTCGTGGCATTCGACAAAGCCGCGAGGCACTCGCGCACGGAGCCGCCGCAGAACTTCGAGGAGTTCATCTACCGCGTCTGGGGCGCGGGCGTGGCGAAGCACTTTGCGATCCCATACAACTGCAAGCTCTGGGCCGTGCCGCTGAACGAGATGGAGACGTCGTGGCTGGGCGGGCGTGTGCCGTTGCCCGACCTCGAGGAAATGATCGAGGGCGCGCTGCAACCCTCGAAGAAGCCGATCGGGCCGAACGCGCGCTTCGGCTATCCGTTGCGCGGTGGATTCCAGGCGCTGATGGACGGTTTCCTGCCCCTGCTCGAAGGTGAACTGCAGTTGAACGCACGAGTCGTTGCCGTGGATGCGCTGCGTCATCAGGTCGTGCTCGCCGACGGACGACGTTTCCAGTACGAGCAGCTGATCAGCACGATGCCGTTGCCCGAGCTGGTGAAGATGCTGTCGGGCGAGGCGCTCGGCACGGTGCGTGACGCGGCGTCCAGGCTGCGCCACACGTCCGTGCGCTGCGTGAACCTCGGCGTCGCGCGCGAGAACATCACCGACAAGCACTGGATCTACTACCCGGGCGACTCGGTGTTCCATCGCATCTTCGTGCAGGGCAACGCGAGCCCGCATTGCAACGCGCCGGGCGGGTTCGGCCTCACCTGCGAGATCACCTACGCGCCGTCGAAGCCTCTGCCCTGCGACGGCGACGAACTGATCGACCTCTGCATCCGCGATTGCATCCGGGTGGGCCTGCTGCGGGAGGACGACCAGATCCTGGCGCGCAACCAGGTGGACATGCCGTACGCGTACGTCGTGTACGACCACGCGCGCGCGCAGAACTTCAAGGTCGTCGACGACTGGTGCGCGCGGCACGACATCATCCTCGCGGGCCGCTACAGTGAGTGGCAGTACTACAACTCCGACCACGCGTTCATCGCGGGGCGCGATGCTGCCGAGCGGGCGCGGGCGACGACGGAGCTCGCGGAAGAGGAGCGCTCGCAGGAAACCGCGAGCTGACCGGGCACTGAAGAGCAGGCCCGTCGCAGTTTGGCTGCGACGGGCCTGTAATGCACGGCTCGAGATGCCGCGAACGGTTCAGTTGAGTTTCGCGTCGTTGATGACGACCGGGTACGAATAACCGGACCCGTAATCGACGTTGGTCTTCACCAGACCGGTGGCCACGACCACGTCCCCGACCTTAGTCGTCTGCTTCGTCGTCACGAGCAGATCGTTCGATTTGTCCG
>DASUMQ010000336.1:0-28433 GCA_036277615.1 Steroidobacteraceae bacterium | reverse complement strand
CCGGTCGCGCACGTCGAGCTTGCCGGTCATCACGCACGCCAGTGCCACCGCGCCGCCCGGCTCGACGACGAGCTTGAGCGTGCGTGCGGCGAAGGCCATCGCGCCACGAACTTCATCGTCCGAAACCGCCAGGCCACCACGCAGCAGCGGCTGGTTGATCGCGAACGTGAGCTCGCCGGGCATCGGTGCCAGCAGGGCGTCGCAGATCGACGCCGCCGCACCGGGCTCGTTGCGCTGGCGCCGCCCCGTCGCCAGCGAGCGCCGATGGTCGTCGTACGCCTCGGGTTCCGCGGTCCAGATCCCGACGTGCGGCGCGAGGTGCTTCATCGCGATGACGATGCCGGCCGTGAGTCCGCCGCCGCTGCAGCAGACGACGATGTCATCGAGCGTCAGGCCGAAATCGGCAGCCTGTTCGGCGATCTCGAGGCCGACCGTGCCCTGGCCTGCGATCACCTCCGGGTCGTCGAACGACGGGACCAGGGTCGCGCCGCGCTCCTCCGCGATCCGTGCCGCGATCTGCTCGCGGCTTTCGTGGATGCGGTCGTATTCGACGACCTCGGCGCCCATGTCCCGCGTGTTCTGCATCTTCACGCGCGGTGCGTCGCTCGGCATCACGATCGTGGCGCGGATGCCGAGGCGGCGCGCGGCCTCGGCCACACCCTGCGCATGGTTGCCGGACGAGAACGCGACCACGCCGGCGGCGCGCTCGTGCTGGTCGAGCTGCGCGAGCCGGTTCCACGCGCCGCGGAACTTGAACGACCCAGTGTGCTGCAGCGTCTCGAGCTTGAGCAGGATGCGTCCGCCGGTCAGGCGGTCGAGCGGAGTGTCGGCGAGCAGCGGCGTGCGCCGCGCGTGTCCCGCGATGCGCTTCGCGGCGGCCTTGACGTCGTCGAAGTCGGGGATCTTCGTCATCGAGTCGCGTGCCCCTGTCGGCGTCTGTCGATTCATCGCACCATAGCGCCGTGAGCGTACACGAAACGATCCCCGCCGGATGCGAACCGGCTTGCCACGGCTGCCGGCACCGCAGCCTGACGCTCGAGGCAAGCCTTGCGCAGAAGCAAAGCTATCTCCGGCGTGCGCTCGCGTCCTGGACGGGCCGACTCGAGCCCGTGCACTCGGCGGGCGAGGCGGCCCGTTACGGCTACCGCGACCGCGTCACGCTCAACGCGCGCTGGGACGCGAGCGCGGGCTGGCGCTTCGGGCTCATGCGCCGGGACGAGCTGATCGCGATCCACGACTGTCCCGTGCACACGCCCCGTGTCAACCGATTCGTCGCCCGGCTGCGCGAGCGCCTGCCGGTCCTCGCGGCCTTCCCGCTCGCATACGTCCACGTGGCCGGGGGACAGGCCACGTTGATCGCGAAGGCGCGCGCGGTCGACACGGCGCTGCTCGAGCCCCTGCTGGACGGCATCGCGGCCGTCGGTCTCGACGGCGTGTGGCTGCACTGCCATCCCTCGGCGGGACGCAAGCTTTTTGCAAGGTCCGGCTGGCAGCGTCTCTGGGGAGACGCGGACTCGGTCGGCGACGAAGGTCTCGTGCACGGACCGACATCGTTCCAGCAGTTGCTGCCGGCGCTGCACGCCGACGCGTTGCAGTCGGCAGCGCGCTACCTTGCGCCGGGCCCCGGCGATGCAGTGCTGGACCTCTACTGTGGCCTCGGCGCCTCGTTGCGAGCGTGGACGGCCACGGGTGCCGACACGCTCGGCATCGAACTCGGTGGCGATGCGGTCGCCTGCGCACGCCGCAATGCGCCACGCGCGACGGTGCTGCGCGGCACCTGCGCACAGCGACTGCCGCAGGTGCGCGCGTGGTGGTTCGTGCGCGCGGGCGAGCGTCTCGCGTACGTGAATCCGCCGCGCTCGGGACTCGAGACGCCGCTGGTGGAGGCGCTCACGGACGAGCTGCGGCCCACGCGCATCGCCTATCTCTCGTGCAGCGCGGGTACGCTCGCGCGCGACCTCGGAGCGCTCGAGCAGCGCGGCTACGAAGTCGACCGCGTGATCCCGTACGACTTCTTCCCGGGTACGCATCACGTCGAGTGCCTCGCCCTGCTGCGGCTCCAGGCGGCTGCGCCGCGAGCCTGAGGGCGCTGCGGTAGGATGCGCCGCGTCACCGGACCCTGGGCCGGCGGAGAGGAGTTTCAGATGTCCATTCCGGGCCGCGTCGCCGCGTCACTGCGGGGCATGCTGGTCGTCTCGGCCTCGTTGGCCGTCGGCTTCTCGCCGCACCCGGCGGTGGCGGAAGAGGGCGCTACGCCTGTCGCCACGCCCCAGCCGTCGCGGCCGCGCATCGGCCTCGTGCTCGGCGGCGGCGGCGCCAAGGGCGCTGCACACGTCGGCGTGCTCACGCTGCTCGAGGACATGCGGATACCGATCGACTGCGTGGTCGGCACGAGCATGGGTGCGCTGATCGGCGGAACCTACGCGGCCGGCATGACGGCCGCCGAGGTCGACGAGGCGGTCGCAGCGATCTCCTGGGCGGAGGCGATCGGGTTCGAGGGTTGGCGGCAGAAGCTGCCGATGCGGCGCAAGCTCGCCGGTCGTACCTACAGCAACAACTTCGAGTTCGGCTTTCGCGACGGCAGCGTCGCCGCGCCGAGCGGCATCATCAACACGCAGAACATCGAGCAGACCATCCGCCACCTCGTCTCGCGCAGTCTCGGCACGAGCGATTTCGACCGGCTGCCCATCCCGTTCCGCGCGATCGCGACCGACATGCTGACCGGCGAGATGGTGGTGCTGTCGCAGGGCGACCTGGCCCAGGCGATGCGTGCGAGCATGGCCGTGCCCGGGGTGTTCTCGCCGGTCACGATCGACGAGCGCACGCTCGGTGACGGCAGCCTGACGCGTAACGTCGCGGTCGACATCGCACGCCAGACCTGTGCCGACGTCGTGATCGCCGTGGCGGTGCCCACGCCGCCGCCGCCGCCCGAAGCGCTCAAGTCGCCGATCACGATGATCTCGCGCACGCTCGACGTGCTGATCGGCGCCAACGAGCGGCAGCAGCTCGAGTCGCTGGGACCGCAGGACGTGAAGATCGTCGTACCGATGGGCGACATCGGCTCGGGCTCCTTCGACCGGGTCGCGGAGGCCGTGCCGCTCGGTCGTCGCGCGGCCGAGGAGCAGCGCGACTCGCTGCGCCGTTACTCGCTGCCGGCCGCGCAGTACCAAACGTGGCGCGAGGCGACGCGGCGGCCGGACAGCCGGCAGGTGCAGCTCGGCGAGATCGAGGTCGTGGGGCTCGATCGCGTCAACGCGGCCTATGTCGAATCGAACCTCGCGCTCGAGCCCGGCCAGCAGGTCGACCAGAAGCAGCTCGGCGACGCGATCAACGACGTGTTCGCGCTCGGCGACTTCGACGGCGTGCAGTACTCGTTCGTCGGCGACCCCGCCCGGCCCGACCTGCGGGTCGAAGTCACCGAGAAGGCGCTTGGGCCGAACATCCTCCGCTTCGACCTCGGGCTGGCCGTCGGGACCGCCGGCGGCAATGCGTTCGTCCTCGCCGCGGACTACCTGCGGCCGTGGATCAACTCGCGCGGCGGCGAGGTGCACGGGCTCGTGCAGGTCGGCCGAACGGCACTGTTCGACCTCTCGTTGTACCAGCCGGTCGATGCCGGGCATCGCTGGTTCGTCGAGCCGGGCGTGCGGATGTCGCGCTCGACGGAAGACCTGTACGTCGACGGCGAGACGGCGACGCGCTACAACTTCGACGCCGCCTACGCGTACGCCGACACCGGGCGCATTTTCGGCACCAGCGCGGAACTGCGCATCGGTGTCCGCAACGGCTCGCAGCGCGCGACTCGCGACATCGCGTTTCCCGGGCTGCCGACCTTGCCGAAAGAAGCCTACGGCGGGCTCTACGCATCGTTCACGTACGACGACCGCGACCGCGAGGCGCTCGCGACGCAGGGCTGGCTGCACCGGCTGCGCTATTTCCGCGGCATGGACGAGCTCGGCTCGCGTCGCGAGTACGACCGGCTCGAGGGCGTGCTGATGCACGCGTGGCCGATCGACGACAACCTGATCACCGCGCGTGCGGCCGGCGGCGCGACGTTCGAGGGCGAGCTGCCGTTCTACGACCTGTTCACGCTCGGTGGCCCGATCAGTTTTCCCGGGCTCGGACTGGGCCAGCTGCGCGGCACCTCGTACTGGACGACGCAGGCGAGCTACCTGCACAAGGTCGCGGACCTGAGCCCGCTGTTCGGACAGTCGCTCTACGCCGGCGCGAGCCTGATCGCGGGTGACATGTCCGGGCGGGTCGACCAGGTCCGGGATCCGACGATCGTCGGCGCGTCGCTGCTGTTCGGCGGTCGCACGCCGCTCGGGCCGCTCACGATGTCGATCTCGACGACGAGCTCGGACGAGTGGAGCGTGCTCGTCCGGCTCGGGCGACCGGTGGAGGAACGCAGCGTCACCGACCCGGCATGGTGACGCTCCGTCACCCTCTCCCGGGTGACCGATGTGGACGGTCACCGTTGCGCCGAGCCGGTCAGCGCCAGTGCGGTCCTGGGAGCCGCGCGAACCCCGCTGCCTCTCCCGCGGGACGGGAGAGGTGAGCGTCACTGGATGCCGGGCAGCCAGTGCTCCGCAGGTGTCGGCTCGAGCGGCCGCGGGTACGGCGTCGCGCGATCGAAGGACGGTTTCAGCCGTCCGTCGACGGCGGCCGCGCCCATGAGCGTGTTGCACGCGCCGGTGGTGAGCCAATCCATGGCCTCGCGGGTCATGTTGTCCTCGATCGCACCCAGGGGCGCATCGAGCGTGTCCTCGGCCGCGCAGGCAGATCCCGGCATCGTCGCGGCGAGCCCCGTGTAGTAGTCGCCCTCGCCGAGCGCGTTGACCGTCTTGAAAGCGACGAGCCGCAGCCGGTCCTCGCAGCCCGTCAGGTCGAACGCGAGCTGACCGACCGGCTTGCCGAGCGTGTCGCTGCCCACGATCGCAACCTCGACGTAAGGCTTCATGGCGTTCACGTTGATCTCGCTCGCGGAAGCCGTCGCGTCGGTCGTGAGGAACGCGATGCGGATTGGGCTCACCGATTGCGGCTGCGGCTGGAACCGCACCGTCGAATCCTGGTTGGCGCGGGCGGGGTTGTGCACGAGGCGGTATTGCACGTCGGCGCTGCTGCGGTTGCCGCCGAGCAGGTTGTCGATCAATTGGGCCGTGGAGACCAGGCCACCGCCGTTGTAGCGCAGGTCGACGATGAAATAGCCCAGGTTCTGTGCCCGCAACTGCTCGAACGCCGCCCGCAGCTGGGAGTCGGCCGTCGAAATGTAGCTGCGCAGGTGCAGGTAACCCACGCCGGTGGTGCCCGCGAGCGGGAGCACCTGGACGCCGTACGCGTCCGGCACGGGATCCAGCGAGACCGTACGTTTGGTCATCGTCCGGTCGAAGGTCGTGTCGTCGCGCCGGATCGTGAGCGTGCGTCGCACGCCTGACTCCGCGGGCCCGATCAGGTCGGAGAACGTGGTGGTGCCATTTGCGAGCGCATCGACCACCGCGGCGCCGTCGACCGCGATCACTTCGTCGCCGCGCTGCAGGCCCGCATCCGCCGCCGGACTGCCGGCGAACACGTCGAGGACGAAGATCCGGTTGCCGTCGTCGGTGCGATTGCGAAAGCCGAAACCGACGAATTCGCCCTGTTGCAACACGGAATTTTCGGCCGAACGCGTGGTCAGGTAACTGAAGAAGCGGTCCTTGTCCTGGGCGCGGGCGGTCGCCGTGAGTGCGTCGAGCAGCTGTTCCGCGGTCGGATACGCCGCCAGGTCGACCGTCGAGGGTAGCGTCTCCGGGTAGAGATACCAGTCGCGCACGACGTCGAGCACCCACTGCTTGCGCGCGGATTCGCCACACGCGCCACGCGGGGAGCCACCGCCGCCATCGCCGCCGCCACCGCCGCACGCGGCCAGGACGGTGAACAGGCAGGCGAGGAGGGAAGCAGTGATCGGGCCGACGAATGGCCGGGCGGGACGTCGATGCATGGCGGACCTGTCGCAGTGAGGGACCTGAGTTTCCCGCACCGGTGATCGGACGGCCATAGGACGGGCTGAAGAGCCCGTCGGGGTTTTTTACATATCACGGGTTACGCACAGCCCAGCGAACCGTAAGTCGTTGATTTCATGACCGGACCACGAATGGCAGTGAACTTGCACGCGCTGGATGCGGGCCAGCACGGCCGGGGTGGGGTGAGCGCTTCCGGGCGTAGCGACTGCGACACATGAACGCGCGCGCATTCGGTCTGGTCGTCCTGCTGCTGTTGCCGGCAGCCGCGGCGTACGGCACGGGCCGCGACGAATTCGCGCATTACTGCGTCCTCGGCACCGTGCTCGCGTTTCACCTGGGCGTGCAGGCGCGGCACCTGGCACCTTTCGGCATCCTGATTCCGTTCGTCTACGCGGCCGCGGCGATCACCGCGAGCTATACCAACGGGGTGGCGGCGCTGATCGTCGCCGTGGCCGCGGCCACCGGTGCGGCGAGTTCGCTCGGGTATCACCGGGGCCTGCTGGCCGTGCTCGCGGCCGCGCTGATCGGATCGTACGAACCCGCCGACGCCAAAGGGGTCGCCACCCAATCGCTCGCCCTGCTCGCGGGGTGCGCATACGGCGTGCTGCTGGTGCAGACCGTCGCCCGCGGTCTCGTCGCACGCACGGTCGCGGTCAACTCCCGGACCGCGCTCGGCTATTCGATGCTGCTCGCGGTGCTCGTGCTGGTCGCGTGGTTCACGGCCCGGGTCACCGCCATCACCGAACTGTGGTGGTTGCCGCTCACGGTCGCCGCGCTCGGCGAGCCGTGGCTCGAGCGCACGCCGGGCCGTGCCGTCGGCAAGCTCGCGCTCGCGCTCGCCGCCACGCTTGTCGTACTCACACTGCTCGAGCCGATCACCGAGCCCGCCTTGCGGGCGGCCTGCGCCGTCGTGCTGCTGCTGGGGCTCGTGCTGTCGGGGCGCGGACGTCCCTGGCTGCAGGGCTTCCTGTTCACGCCGGTGCTCGTGCTGCTCGCGTCGGACGACCGCAATTACGCTTCGGCCGAATACCTGCAGGCCACGCTGGTCGCGTTCGCCGTCGTGGCCTTGTTCACGGTGCTCGGCAAGTGGGTGCTCTGGACGTTGCGACCCGACGCAGGGCACGCCGCGGTCTGAGCGCACGAGCGTGCGCGGCGCGCTTCGTCGGAGCTGCGTCGATCGTTCGCACGCAGCGAAAAAAACTGGATGCGTCGCACGTTTCGCGGCAGCGACCTTCGCTATCTTCACGTTCGCTCGCTTTCTTCCTGCGCACGTGACGACGCCGCATGCAGACCCTGCCCGCCAGTGACACCTTCCGCCTGAACCTCCACCACGGCTCCGGCGCCGCGCGCTGGTGGTTGCGCCGACCCTGGGCCGATGCGATGTGGCTCGTCGACACGTCGCCCTTCGTGCCGGGTCGCCACAATGCGGCGCCCCTGATACGCACGTCACCGAAGCCCCGACGGGCGCGCCGTACGGATCCCGACGCGACGTGGCACGTGGGGCCCGTGCAGCCGCGGCGCTCGGTCGTCCGACGCGGGCTCGACGCATTCGGCGCAGGCTACGGGTCGTTGCAGGTTCCCGCCGCCGTGAAGCTGGTCGCTGACGACGAGGCTGCGCGTCTCGAACAGGCGCGCCGTTGCATCGCATTCAAGCCGAAAAACGGTTTCCTGTATTCGAAGCCCGTCGGGCGACTGCAGCGGCACGACTGAATCGCCCGGTGCAGCGCGCGGAAACGGCCGCGGCGACCCGCTCGACTCAGGTCAGCAACTGCTTCATGCGCGGGCGACTCGCCGCCAGACGGCGGTGCACGTCGACGTAGACCGACTCGTAGAGGGAGTCGATCTCGTGCGGCGGCGCGAAGTGCGCCATGAACCCCGGGTGCTGGGGCTCGATCGAGATCTCGGCGGATTTCATCAGGTGGGCGAGCAGCGTGCGCGGGTCTTCGTCCCCGACCGAGATCCGGATGGTGGTCGGCGTGATGCCTGCATCGCGCAGTGCCTGCTCCGACAGCTCCGAGTGACTCGTGAGCGCCGGGCAGACCACGACCGTATTCGACTGGCCGAGCGTCACCTGCAGTCCGAACGCCGGCTCGAGGCAGTCGAAAAAGCGCTGGAACGCCTCGCGCCCGACGCGGCGACCCATGTCGGTGTCGAGGTCGATCGTGAACAGTGGCGCCGGCAGCCCGAGCACCGTGAGACGCTCGCGCAACGCGAAGTTCTCGTTGCCTTCGACCGCGCCGCAACGGACGCCGAACGCGGGGTGCCAGGCGAGCGCGCGCGCGAGCACGATGGTGTTGATCGCCTTCTGCAGCACGCGCAATTCGACCGTGCGCATGCCGTTGATGACCTCGAACGCCTTGTCGGCATCGAGGAACGCCCCTTTCACGTAGTAGACGTTCCAGAACAGGCTTTCGTCCCAGACGTAAGTCCGCGGCTTCCCGTCGGGCCCCGGGGCCGTCACGGTGTCGCCTTTCGGAATGAACATGCGTTCGTTGCGGCCGATGCAGACGCCCGCAGTCGTGGTGCCCGCGCCCGCAAGGTCCTTGGTGTAGGAATGGATCACGAAGTCGGGGCGCTCCAGCGGGTCGTCCCGGCGCAACACGGGTTGCAGCACGGGCGTACCGACCGTCGCGTCCACGATCACGGTCAGCCCCAGTTCGTGTGCCGCGCGACAGATCGCGGGAACGTCGAGCACGTAGCCGTGCGGATTGCACGGTGACTCGATGAACACGTAGACGCCGCGTCCGCGCTCGAGCCGCTCGCGGTGCTTCACGCGCACGCCGTCCAGTGCGCGGCAGAAATCGTCTGCCGTGAAGCCGTCGAACCACTCGACCGCGACGTCGAGGTTGCTCTTCTTGCCGTACCAGTCGTTCAACAACTGGTAGGTGCCGCCGTAGACGTTGCGGCTCGCTAGCACGACGTCCTGGAAACCCACGAGGTTCGCGAGGATCGTGTCGATCGCGGCCATGCCGGAGTTGAAATTCCAGGCGAGGTACTCGCCGGCGAGTGAACCGGCCTCGAGGTCGACGATGTGGTTCGCGAGGCTGATCGAGGTCGGGTTGAGCAGGCGCGAATAGATCTCGAGCAGCGGCTCGCGCCCCTTGAACGCGTCCTCGACCCACTCGGTGCAGGCATACAGGTACGTCGCCGTGCGGGCGATGACGGGCGTGGCGCTGAACAGCGCCGTGACGTTGTCGAAGATCGGGTACGGTCCCTTGACCGCACTCTGGGACGGCTCGTGCAGCAGCGACTGATAGGTCTTGCGCAACGGGTTCTGCAGCGTGTCGAGGATCTTCGCGAGCTGGAAGCACAGGAAGCGCTTGGCATTGAAGCGAGCGACGCGGTCGCGCTGCTCGAGCGAAGCGAGCTCGCGCACCGCGACGTCCCAGAGCTGGTGGGCCGCGGCGTTGCCGGCATAGAGATTCGACGCGAGCTCGCCGAGCCGGCGGCCGAATTCGGTCTGCGGGTCGATCGAGAAATGGCGCAACTGCTCCTCGACCAGGCCCGGGATGGCAGTTGCGTGCGTGGTGTTGCGGCGCGGGCTCAATTCGCGCGCAAGCGCGAACGTGGAAGCATCCTTTTTCATCCGCAGGATGGTAGCAGGGGAGGGCTCACGCTGCCGCCAGCGCCTGCTCGAGGTCCGCGATCAGGTCGTCGACGTGCTCGATGCCGAGCGACAGGCGCACCATGTCTTCGCTGACACCGGCCCGCGCGAGTTCACTGGCGTCGAGCTGACGATGCGTCGTGCTCGCTGGATGACACGCGAGCGACTTCGCATCGCCGATGTTGACGAGCCGCACGAACAGCGCGAGCGCGTCCTGGAACCGCGCGCCCGCGTCGCGGCCGCCCTCGATGCCGAACGTCAAGATGCCGGACGCGCGGCCGCCCATGTACTTGCGCGCAAGCGCGTGGCTCGGGTGGTCGGGCAGTCCGGCGTAGTTGACCCAGCGCACCTTGGGATGCGATTGCAGGAATCTTGCGACCGCGAGCGAATTCTCACAGATGCGGTCCATGCGCAGCGCGAGCGTCTCGATGCCCTGCAGGATCAGGAAGCTGTTGAATGGCGAGATCGCCGCGCCCATGTTGCGCAGCGGCACGACGCGGGCGCGACCGATGAAGGCCGCCGGCCCGAAGGCCTCGGTGTAGACCACGCCGTGATAGGACACGTCGGGACTGCTGAGCCGCGGGAACCGATCCTTGTGCGCAGCCCACGGAAACGCGCCCGAGTCGACGACGGCGCCGCCGATGCTGGTGCCGTGGCCGCCGAGGTACTTGGTCAGCGAGTGCACGACGATGTCGGCGCCGTGTTCGAACGGCCGGCACAGGTAGGGCGAAGGCACGGTGTTGTCGACGATCAGCGGGATGCCGTGACGGTGCGCGATCTCGGCGAGTGCCGCGAAGTCGGTCACGTTACCGGCAGGATTGCCCACGGACTCGCAGAAGATCGCTCGCGTGTTCGCATCGATCAGCGCCTCGAACGAGGCCGGTTCGCGATGGTCCGCGAACTTCACGGTGATGCCGTATTGCGGAAACGTGTGCGCGAACAGGTTGTACGTGCCGCCGTAGAGCGCCGAGGAGCTGATGACGTTCTGGCCGGCCTCGGTGATCGTCTGGATCGCGTACGTGATCGCTGCCTGGCCGGAGGCGAGCGCGAGCGCGCCGACGCCGCCCTCGAGCGCGGCGATGCGCTTCTCGAGCACGTCCGTCGTAGGATTCATGATGCGCGTGTAAATGTTGCCGGCGACCTTGAGGTCGAACAGGTCGGCGCCGTGCTGCGTGTCGTCGAACGCATAGGACGTGGTCTGGTAGATCGGCACCGCGACGGCCCTGGTGGTGGGGTCCGGCGCGAATCCGGCGTGGACGACGAGGGTCTCGAGCTTCATGATCGGGTCGGCTCCATCATCGAGTCTGTTGCAGGGTGTCGGCCGGAGTGTACAGAAGCGTCTCGTGCGGCCCACCGCAGCCAAGGCGTCCGGTACCGCATCTGGACTTGATCTGGGTCATGGCGGCTGCACCGGTCGAGGTCCACGCTGCGGTCGTGCTCCGGCACCGCCGCAAACACTAACCAGAGACGACGTCGCGATGTCCTTTCGACCCGTTCCCCGATCGGCGCTGCTGCGCCTCGCGATCGCGAGCCTGGCATGCGCCGGCGGAGCTCTTCCCGCCGCGAACGCCGCGACCTCGGCGCAGGCGCCCCGCGACGAACTCGAGACCGTCACCGTGTATGCCAGGCGGATCACGCCGGTCACGCGCGTCGCCGCCACCGTGACCGTCGTGGACGAGGCACGGATCGACGCAACGCTCGCCTCCGACATGCGTGAGCTCGTGCGCTACGAGCCCGGGCTGACGGTGCGCAACGACCCGTTCCGTTTCGGGCTCGACACGATCTCGATTCGCGGGCTCGGCGGCAATCGGGTCGCGGTCGAGATCGACGGCATTCCTGCGGCAGGAGGCTTCGCCGTCGGCAGTTACGCGGACAGCGGCCGCGCGTTCCTCGATCCCGTCTTCGTCCGACGCGTCGAATTCCTGCGCGGGCCCGCATCGTCGCTCTACGGCAGCGAGGCCATCGGCGGCATCGTCGCGATGACGACGCTGGCCCCACGGCACCTGCTGCCGAACGGCAGCGACCGCCTCTCGGTGCGGACGGAGGCCGGTTTCGACTCGCAGGACGAGGGCTGGCACGCCGCCGCGCTGGTCGCGGACCGCGCCGGGCCCGGCGAGTGGCTGCTCGGTTACGTGCGGCGCGAAGGTCACGAGGTCGACACCGCAGCGGACGTGCAGCCGGACCCGCGCGACTACACGAGCGATGCGCTGCTGGCCAAGTACGTGCTGCCCGAAGCGCCGGGCGGTCCTCTGACGTTCGCGATCGAAGGGGGTCGACTCGAGCAGCAGAGCGCGGTCGATGCCTTCCTCGGCGTCGGCCGCTTCGTCAACACGACCCGGCTCGACGGCGACGACCGCATGGACCGGTTTCGCGCGAGCGTCGAGCAGACGCTCGGTGCCTTCCGGAACTGGTACGACGGGGCTGACTGGCGACTGTACTGGCAAGGCACCGAGACCGACCAGGACACGTTCGAGGTGCGGCGTGCCGCGCCGCCGCGCACGCCGGCCGTGGAACTCGACCGGTCGTTCGACTACGACGAGACCACGCTCGGTGTCGAGTTCACGGCAGCAAAAAGCCTGGAGTCCGCGGCGCTCACGCACGACCTCGTCTACGGCTTCGAGGCAACTCGGACGCGGCTCGAAGAAATGCGTGACGGCCTGCAGACGACCATCGAAACCGGGGAGACCACGAACCAGATTCTCGGTGAGACGTTTCCGTTGCGGGACATGCCGCTCACCGACGTCACCGAACTCGGCGTCTTCGTGCAGGACGAAATCCGCGCGGCCGACTCGCGCTGGACGATCGTGCCCGCGCTCCGGGTCGACCACTATGACCTCTCACCGGAAGTCGACCGCACGTACCGCGAGGACAACCCGTCGTCGGCCGCGGTCGGCGTCGAGGAGACGTCGCTGGCGCCCAAGCTCGGCGCGACGTACCGGCTGTCCGGGTCCGTCACCGCCTTTTTCCAGTATGCGCACGGCTTCCGGTCGCCACCGCCGGAGGACGTCAACATCGGGCTCGAGATTCCGCTGTTCCGCGTCCGCGCAGTGCCGAATCCCGAACTCGAACCCGAGACCAGCGACGGCTTCGAGCTGGGCCTGCGCGTGACCGGCCCTTCGCTGAGCCTGACCGCGAGCGTGTTCCAGACGGAATACGACGATTTCATCGAATCGAAGGTCAATCTCGGACCCGACGCCGCGGGCGTCACGCTGTTCCAGTCGCAGAACGTCGACCAAGCGCGCATCTACGGTGCGGAACTCGCGTCGCTCGTGAGCCTCGACTCGTGGACCCCGGCGCTCGAGGGCTGGACCGGACGTCTAGCGGCGTCGTGGACGCGTGGCGACGACCTCGTGCGCGACAAACCGCTCAACTCGATCGACCCGCCGCGGATGGTGCTCGGCCTGCGCTACTTTCCAGCGTCGCAGCGCTGGGGCGGCGAGCTCGTCGTGACGGCGGTCGAAGCGCAGCGCGACGTCGACACGAGCCAGGCCGAACTGTACCGGACGGACGGTTACGCGACCGTCGACCTGCTGGCCGAATGGCGCTTCACGCCGCGACTGCGCCTCAACGTGGGCCTGTTCAATTTGACCGACGAGTCGTACATCGAGTGGTCGGACGTGCGCGGCCGCACGACCGACGACGTGCTCGTGCCGTATTACACGCAACCGGGCTTCAACGCTTCGGCCTCGCTGCACTACGGGTTCTGAACGCGCCCGGGACGACGGCGCCCTCATCGGGTGGCGCGCTGCCGCCGCCCGTACCACTTCATCAGCGGCGTCACCGAGATGCCATGCAGCACGATCGACACCGCGACCGTCGTGAGCGTGATGTCGAACAGCGGTTGCGCGAGGTGCGCCGGTACGCCGTGGTTCAGCGCGTACATCAGGTAATAGATCGAGCCGATGCCGCGGATGCCGAACCAGGAAATCAGTCGCCGTTGCTCGCGTGAGACTGGCGCACCGACCAGTCCAGCACCGACGGCGAGCGGTCGCACCACGACCATCAGCGCCAGCACGAGCCAGAAGAACTGCGCTTCGAAGTCGACGTGGTGCAACATTGCCCCGACGACCAGCACCACGGCGACCTCGGCGATCCGCTCGAGCTGCTCGTTGAAATCCTGGACCTCGCCCATCAGGTACGCGCCGGCGGACTGTTCGTCGGTGGCGACCGCTTCGCGCGTGTCGCGCGCACCAGTGACATGGGCCGCCACCCGGCTCCCCTCGACGGCCTCCGTGTCGCCCTGTTGCACGCGCCGCAGCGCCACGCCTGCGGCAAGCACTGCCAGAAAGCCGTAACCGTGGCACAGCAGCGCGATCCCGTAGGCCAGCGCGATCAGGCCGAGCGCGAGGAACTCATCGAGGCCGACCGACAGCTTGTGCCGCGTGCGCAGGTAGACGACGAGCCGGCCCACGGCGGCGCCGCAGCCACCGCCGATCGCGAGACCGGCCGCGACCGCCCAGACGACGTCGACGGCGATCCAGCGCCAGCCCGCGGGCCCCAGCTCGTGCAGGCCGAGCAGTCCCAGTCCGAGCATGACGAAAGGAAAGGCGGTGCCGTCGTTGAGCCCGCCCTCGGCCGACAGGCTGAAACGCAACCGGTCGCGGTCGTCCGCGTCCACCAGCTGGACGTCCGAGGCCAGCACTGGGTCCGTCGGCGCCAGCACTGCGCCGAGCAGGACGGCGGCCCCGAGCGGCAATCCGAGCGCGTAGTGCCCGATCACGGCGACGAGTGCGACCGTCGCCACCATCGACACCGTTGCGAGCCGGATCGCCATGCGCCAGCGCCCGTCGGACAACGGCAGGCCGAGCTTGAGGCCGATGGCGAACAGCGAGATCAAGACCGCCACCTCGGTGACTCGCTCCAGCAGCGCCGCGTGGCGGCCCGGATCCGGCTCCATGAGCTCCAGGCCGCTCGGGCCGAGCGCCACGCCCGCGGCGAGGTACAACATGCCGGTGCTGAGGGGCAGGCGGCGCAGCAGGCTGCCGGCCAGTGCCATCGTGATCAGCAGCGCCCCGATGATCAGCGCCCACGCTTCGACGTGCATGCGGTCTCCGTGCGCACCCAACGCAGGTAGCGTCTATAGCAACCGGACCCGGGGCTGTCGGTAGGCCGGCGGGACGTCCGGTGAGCGCATCGACGCAGCGAAGCGCTGCCTGACGGCCGGTATGGGAACAGGTGCGATTCAGCCGGACGGCGGATGCCCGAAAGAAAGGCCCCGCTCGGGAGGAGCGGGGCCACAGGGCGCTCAGGGGCGCGCGGGAGTCAACGAAACGATTTCAGTACACGTCCTCGCCGGTGTTGTGGACGTTGAACTTGCCGGTCGGCGTGACGATGCGCGGGTCGTCGATGACCTTCTTGAGCTTGAGCGTCTTGTCGTCGACCACCACGATTGCAGACTTCTGGTCCTTGCCGTTCCAGACCGAGAACCAGACTTCGTCGCCGGCGGCGTTGTACTCGGGCTGGACGACGCGCTTCGGACCGTCTCCGAGCTTCGCCCACTCCGCGATCGGCAGCACCTTGAAGCCCGCATCGAAGTTCGTGATGTCGAACACCGCAATGCTCTGCGCGATCTTCGGGTCCGGGTTCAGCGGCGTGTCGACCCAGAGGTTCTTCGACTTCGGGTGCGTCTTCACGAAGAGCGACCCGCCGCCCTGGCCCTTGAGGACGCGCACGACCTTCCAGGCGTGGTCCTTGTGGCCCTCGGGGTCGGTGCCGATGGCCGTGACCTTCTCGTTGCCGAGCGCGCTCGTGATCCACACCGGACCGTACTGCGGATCGATGACGTTGGCGCCACGGCCCGGGTGCGGGATCTTGTCGACGTCGACGAGCGCGGTGAGCTTCTGCTCCTTCGAGTCGACCACGGCAATCTTGTCGGACTGGTTCGCGGCGGTCATGAAGTAGCGCTTGGTGCTGTCCCAGCCGCCGTCGTGCAGGAAGCGCGCCGCGCCGATCGTCGTCGTCTTGAGGTTGTCGATGTCCTCGTAATTGACCAGCAGGATCTGGCCGGTCTCCTTGACGTTGACGATGAACTCGGGGTGTTCGTGCGAGGCGACGATCGCGGCCACGCGCGGCTCCGGGTGGAATTCCTGCGAGTCGACGGTCATGCCGCGCGTCGAGACGATCTTGAGCGGCTCGAGCGTCGCGCCATCCATGATCGTGTACTGCGGCGGCCAGTAGGCGCCCGCGATCGCGTACTTGTCCTCGTAGCCCTTGTACTTTGAGGTCTCGACCGAGCGCGCCTCGAGGCCGATCTTGATCTCGGCGACGCGGTCGGGCTTCGGCATGAACAGGTCGATCAGGTCGATGCGACCGTCGCGTCCGATCGTGTAGACGTACCGGCGCGAGTCGGACAGGCGCGAGATGTGCACCGCGTAGCCCGTCTTGATCACGTTGATGATCTGCTTCGTGTCGCCGTCGATCAGCGCCACTTCGCCGGCGTCGCGCAGCGTGACCGCGAAGACGTTGTCGAGGTTGTACTTGTTCTGCTGGGACTTCGGCCGCTGCTCGATCGGGATCAGGACTTTCCAGGTGTCCTTCATCTCCTTCATGCCCCACTCGGGCGGCTGCGGCGGCTCGTGCTGGACGAAGCGGGCCATGATGTCCACCTCGGCCTGCGAAAGTTCGCCCGACTTGCCCCAGCTCGGCATGCCGGCGGGCGACCCCTGGTTGATGAACACCTTCAGGTATTCGGTGCCCTTGGGCTGCGTGATGTCCGGCGTGAGCGGCTTGCCCGTCGCGCCCTTGCGCAGCACGCCGTGGCAGCCTGCGCAGCGCTGGAAATAGATCTTCTGCGCGCTGTCGAATTCCGCCATCGTCATGTTCGGCGCGCCCGGCGTGACACGGACCTGCGTGCCTTCGGCGCCGGCGGGCGAGGCTGCGCCGCCCTGGTACTGCGTCTCGCCCACCGTGGTCGCGTGTTGCGTCGGAGAGAGCGGGGTAATGCCCTCCTTGAGCGCAGCGGCGCGTTCCGCGACGACGCGCTCGACGGCAATCGAGCCGCCGCGGTTGCCCCACGAATTGAGCACGTACGTGACGACGTCGGCGACCTGCTGGTCGGACAACTGCGTCATCGCCGGCATCACGGAGTTGTACTTGACGTCGTTGACGGTGACCTCACCGGTGAGGCCGCGCACGACGACGCCGACCGCACGGTCTGGCTTGCGCATCAGGTAGTCGGATTTCGCGAGCGGGGGGAACGCCCCCGGCAGTCCTTCGCCGGTGGCCTGGTGGCAGGCGATGCAGGCGACCTTGTAGACCTCCTCGCCTGCCTTCATGCGTTCGGCGGTCGGCGCCGCACCTGCGGCGGCCTCGGCCTGGTGCACCTGTGGTGCGCTGCTGCTCGTCGACGGCTGCTGTGCGAATGCAGCGACGCTGAGCGTCGCGGCGAGCGGCGCGACGATCCAGCCGCCGAGGCGGTGGTTGCTGCGTCCGGGTACGTGGGAAGCCATTCTTCGTCTCCTCGTGGATCCCTGAACACGATCTTGCGATCGGCGATACCGGTGGACTCTAGAGACCGGAGGCCCGCATCGCCTTGACTGGAATCAAGCGCGGCCCGACATGGCGAACTTCAGCTCTGCGACTCCAGGATGGAAGACAGCCTGGCGCGGTCCGGCACGACGAGATTGCGACCGTGCACTTCGATCGCGCCGTTGTCCGAGAGGTGTCGCAGGATCCGCGACAGCGTCTCGGGCTTCATCGAGAGCCGCGACGCGATCTCCTGGCGGGACTCCTGCAACTGCACCTCGACCGGGCCGTCCGCCCCGGGCGGAATCCGGCCTTCGATCATCCGCACGAGCCGGTGCGTGGCGCTCTCCAGCGTCAGGTACTCGATCTCGCGTATGCGCATGTGCAGTCGCTGGCTCAGGTGACCGAGCAGGCGCAGGCAGGTTTCGGGGCTCTCGCGCAGCATCGCGACGTAATCGATGCTCGAAAAACGCGCGATCCGCGATGGCACGGCGGCGACGGCCGACACCGGGTAGACCGGCCCCGACATGAACATGACGGCCTCGGCGAAGCTCTGGCCGGGACCGAGGATGTCGACGATCTTTTCCTCGCCGGTCTTCGAATAGAGCACCAGGTTCACCTGGCCCTCGACGACGATGTAGAAGTGCTTCGCCGGCTGTCCCCGGTCGAACAGCACCTGTCCCGATTCGGCGTCCTCGACGTGTGCGTTCGCGAGCAGGCGCTGCAGCTGCGGCGGGGCCAGGCCCGCGAACAGATGATGCGCGCGGATCCCGGAGAGCACGTTCGGATCGTGCACGGTCATGACGCCAAGTGTGCACGACGACGCTGGCGCGGGCGCAGGCCGGCGGGGTCGGAACCGCGCGGCGCGACTCGCGGCTTGTACTTATTGACCGGCGCGCGCTACAGCGTCGCGAAAATGCCGAGCGGATGGTGTGCGCGGGCGACCGTGTACAGGAACCCAACCGTGAGCAGCGCGCCGACCAGCGCCGCGATCCGTACGCCGCGCGTGCGGCCGCGCTTGAGCGCGAGGCTGCCGAGCACGACGTAGACCACGAGCAACGCCACCTTCATCGTGAGCCAGCCGGTCTGGAACGGGTACTGGTGGATCACCGTCGTCAGCATCAGCGCGGCCGTGAGCAGCAGCGTGTCGACGGCATACGACGGGTACTTGAGCCAAGGCGAGTTCACTTGGCTCGAGTTCGCGAGCATCAGCAGGCCGCGCACCGTGAAGATCGAGACCGAGAGGATCGCGAACGCGATGTGCGCGTGCCTCAGCTGCAGGTACCACAAGGCCATCAGCCCGGCCTCCCGTCGATGCGTGGCGCGAGGTAGATGCCGCCGACGCGACTGACCCAGACGGCGATTGCGCCGAGCCAGAGCGCGAGGCTGCCGAGCAGGAACCATTGCACGGCGGACGGCGCGGCGAGCACCTCGCTCAGCACGCGCATCAGCGCGCCTGCCTGCAGCACGAGGAAGCAGGCGAGCGTGAGGCGATCCATGCGCAGCGGCCGCCCCGAGTGCCCCATGGTCACGCGCGTGACCATCGCGACGAGCATGCCGCCGAAGAACCCCATGCCGAGCGCGTGGATCGGGGCGCGGCCGAGGGCCCACTCGCCCGTGAGCGCGAAACTGGCGTCCCGCGCGGTCTGCAGCAGGACGGCGATCGGCAACCAGGCATAACCCGCGTAGAGCGACCAGAGCAGTGGGTTGCCGCGCGCACGGAGCGACGTCCAGCGCACGGCGCAGAGCGCCGTCAACGCGAACAGGACGGCGTCGATCAACGGCAATACCCCGAGCGCGCCCGCAGTGCCGAGCAACAGGCGTGCGTACGCGAGCGAGATGACGCCCACCAGGACCCAGAGCGGGCGCCACGGCACGTAACCGGGGACGGCGCCCTGCGAGAAGAACGGGATCATCCGGTGGCACACCGCGAAGAACACCGGCAGCAGTCCGCCCCAGAGCGAGGCGCGGACTGCGAAGTGCAGCGCGAAATCGTTCGATCGAGCGATGCCGTAGGCGAAGCCCGCGAGCGCGACCAGTTGCACGCAGAGCGCGATCAGCACGACGACGGCGTGCGCGACGACCTGCGGTGCGCCGAGCAGCACGCGGAAGAGCGCATAGAGCGCCACGGTGAGCGCAAGCCCCGTGGCGAGGCAGGCGAGCAGAAGCCAGGGCGGACCCGCGGCCGTCCCGACGAGCCACAGCACCGTGCCCGTGACGAACAGCAGGGCCGTCGCGACGTACTCGGTGCGCGTCACGAGGGGACCGTTCATCCAGCGCGGAAACACCGTGTAGAGGAACCCGAAGAAGATCGTCGGGAACACTGCGAACAGCATCAGGTATGCATGTGCCCAGATCGGCGCGGGATTGAGCACCAGTGCGAACACCGGCGCGCCGTAGTAGCGCGCAACCAGGTGCAGACCCCACCACGCCGTGGCGACGAGCAGGCTCAGCAGGCCCGCGAAAAACAGGGTGCGGTGCGGCGCTGCGACGAGCGGCAGGCCGGCGGGGGAGGGTGCAGGTGCATTCATTTGTTCGGGGACAAGGCGAGTCGTACGGGGTTCAACGGGCTAGGGTGACACACGCGCGGCCCCCGCAAAAAGACAGCGGGCGCCCTTGCGAGCGCCCGCTGCCGAAGGACCAGGAGCTCAGCGCCCCGAGCCGGAGGCCGCCTGTTCGACGCCCGCCGGGGTCCCCACCGCCACGGTGTCCTTGCGCTTACCGACGAAGAGCCGGAAGACGAAGAGCGCGAGCAGGCAGACGCCGACGCTGAAGATCACGTCGCCGGGCATGCGGAGCCAGACGAGCGTCTGCATCAGCGGCTGCTGCAGGAACTCGGCCGAGCGCGCGTACCAGAAGCCTTCGGTCACGGCGGCGTAGACCTGCATCAGGCCGACCGGCGCGAGCGACAGCAACGCCATCGTGGCCAGGCCGATGTTGAGCGTCCAGAACGTGCCCTTGAGCAGTCGCTCGTCCCAGAACCCCGTGCGGCTGAGCCCGCGCAGGCAGAACAGCATCAGGCCGATGCCGAGCATGCCGTACACGCCGAAGAGCGCGGTGTGGCCGTGCAGCGGCGTCGTGTTGAGGCCCTGCATGTAGTACAGCGCGATCGGCGGATTGATCAGGAAGCCGAAGAGACCGGCACCGACCAGGTTCCAGAACGCCACCGACACGAAGAACAGGATCGGCCAGCGATACGCCTGTATCCAGGGCTTGGCCTTGCTGTGCTTGTAGTTCTCGTAGGCCTCGAACCCGATCAGCACCAGCGGCACCACCTCGAGCGCGGAGAACGCGGCCCCGAACGCGAGCACGCTGGTCGGCGTGCCGGTCCAGTACAGGTGGTGCAGCGTGCCGAGCACGCCGCCGGTCAGGAAGATGACCGTGGCGAACAGCACGGCGCTCGTGGCGGACTTGCCGCGCACCAGGCCCAGCTTCGTGAACAGGAAGGCGATGACCGCCGTGGCGAAGACCTCGAAGAAGCCCTCGACCCACAGGTGCACGACCCACCAACGCCAGTACTCGACCATCGACAGGTGCGTGTTGCGGCCCCACATCAGGCCCGCGCCGTAGAACAGGCCGATCGCGATGGTCGACAGGAACAGCAGCATCGTGATCGAGCGGCTGTCGTCGCGGCGCTTGAGCGCCGGCCACAGCGCGCGGCCGACGAGCAGCAGCCACAACATCAGGCCGACGAACAGGAAGATCTGCCAGAAGCGGCCGATGTCCGTGTACTCGTAGCCCTGGTGACCGAACCAGAAGTTGGCCGCGAGCCCCATCTTCTGCATCACGGCGAACCACTGGCCTCCGAGTGCGCCGACGACGATCACGAGCAGGCAGGTGAACAGGAAGTTCACGCCGAGCCGCTGGAACTTGGGTTCGTGACCCGAGATCGCAGGTGCGATGTAGAGGCCGGTCGCGAGCCACGCGGTGGCGATCCAGAGCACTGCGAGCTGCAGGTGCCAGCTGCGCGTGACGGAGTACGGCAGGATCTCCGAGAGCGGGATGCCGTAGAACGACTGGCCTTCGACGGCGTAGTGCGCCGTGATGCCGCCGAGCACGACCTGCACGAGGATCAACGCCGTGACGACCCAGAAGTACTTCGCGGTCGCCTTCATCGACGCCGTCGGCTTGAGCGCCTTGAGCGGGTCGCTGTCCGGCACGACCGGCGCCGGCTCCTTGCCCTGCACCGAGGCGTGATACCACGCGAGCGCGCCGATGCCGGCGAGCATCATGAAGACGCTGACGAACGTCCACATGAACGTGGGCGCGGTGGGCGTGTTGCCGACGAGCGGCTCGGACGGCCAGTTGCTGGTGTAGGTCACGTCGTCGTCGGGGCGGTTCGTCGTCGTCGACCACGACGTCCAGAAGAAGAACGTGGTGAGCGCTTCGCGGCGCGCGGGATCCGCGACCGTGTTGAGCTTCATCGCGTACTGCGAGCGCAGCGTATTGAGCTCGAGGTCGCTGCCAAACAGGGCTTCGTAGTGGTCGGCGACCTGCGCCATGACCTGGGCACGGTCCTCGGAGACGACGAGCTCACGCGTGTTGGGGTCGTACGTATTGGTACGCATCTCCTGCTTGAGGCGCGCCTGCAGGCCGGCCTGCTGTTCGGCGGTCAGCGCGTCGAACGACTTGCCGTGCTCGCGCGCGGCCCAGAGCCCGAGCAGTCCCGTGGCTTCACGGTGCAGCCAGTCGGCCGACCAGTCCGGCGCAACGTAGCCGCCGTGGCCCCAGATCGAGCCGAGCTGCTGCCCGCCGACGGTCTGCCAGACTTCGCGGCCGGTCTGGATGTCGGCTTCGGTGAACAGGGTCTGCCCGGTCGTGGTCTTGACGGCGGCCGGGACGGGTGGGGCCGTGAGATAGATCTCGCGGCCGAGGAACAGGAGGATCCCGAACGAGAGCGCCATGATCGCTCCCAGGATCTTCCAGAGGTGTCGTGTTTCGGTCATGTTCTCACTCCAGTGGCGGTCCCGCGCTCTACCGCGGGTCGGCGCGAATGGTGGTCGCCGGGCAAGTCGGTTGCCTTGACCGAGATCAATTGCACTCCGAATCGACTTAGGTATTCGCCGCAGGCCCGTGGCCCGCACTTCGTGACGACCGGCGGCCGCGCCGATATGCTCGGCCGGGTGCCGGGACGGCACCGCAGGGATCACGAGCCATGAACGGCGATTACTCCGACGCGCTGGTCGTCTTCGGCATCACCGGCGACCTCGCGTTCAAGAAGATCTTCCCGGCGCTCGAGAACCTCGAGCGCCGCGGGCGCCTGCCGCCGGTGGTGGTCGGCGTGGCGCGCGGCGGCCTCGCCACGGCCGACCTCGTCGCGCGCATGCACGAGAGCCTGCGGCAGCACGGCGACTCGACCGATGCGGATGCGCTGCGGCGACTCGAGGCTAAGCTGCGTTACGTCGACGGCGACTATCGCGAGGGCGCGACCTTCGCGGCGTTGCGCTCGGCGCTCGGCACGTCGCGGCGGCCGTGCCACTACCTCGCAATTCCGCCGAGCCTGTTCGCCGCGGTCGCGGAAAAACTGGGCTCCTCGGGCTGCGCGGACGGCGCGCGCGTCGTGGTCGAGAAGCCGCTCGGGCGCGACCTTCCGAGTGCGCAGACGATCAACCGCGCGTTGCAGCGCGTGTTCGACGAGCACTCGATCTTCCGGATCGACCATTTCCTCGGCAAGGAGCCGGTGCAGAACCTGCTCTACTTCCGCTTCGCGAATTCGTTCGTCGAGCCGATCTGGAACCGCACGCACGTCGAGCACGTGCAGATCACCATGGCCGAACGCTTCGGCGTGGAAGGCCGCGGCCGCCTGTACGAGGAACTCGGCGCCTTGCGCGACGTCGTGCAGAACCACCTGTTGCAGGTGCTCGCGATCCTGGCGATGGAGCCGCCGGTGGGCATGGGACCCGAGGCCATGCGCGACGAGAAGATGAAGGTGCTGCGCGCAGTGCGCGCGCCCGACCGTCGCGACATCGTGCGCGGTCAGTACACGGGCTACCGCGCCGAGGACGGCGTGTCCCCGAGTTCCGACGTCGAGACGTACGCCGCGTTGCGATTCGAGATCGACTCGTGGCGCTGGGCCGGCGTACCGTTTTTCGTGCGCACCGGCAAGCGGTTGCCCGTCACGGCGACGGAGGTGCTGGCGACGTTCCGGCGGCCGCCACAGCGACTGTTCGACGAACCGCTGCCACCGCGCACCAACTACCTGCGCTTCCGGCTCGGCCCCGATCGCGTCGCAATTGCGCTCGGTGCGCGCATCAAGGCACACGGCGAAGCGATGGTGGGCCACGAAACCGAGCTGTTCGCGTGCAACGCGCAGACCGACGAAATGCTGCCGTACGAGCGGCTGCTGGGCGACGCGTTGCGCGGCGACGCGAGCCTGTTCGCGCGGCAGGACTCGGTCGAGGTCGCGTGGGCCATCGTCGACCGCCTGCTCGCCAGCGGTCCGCAGGCGGAGCCGTACGAGCCCGCCACGTGGGGCGCACCGGCCGGGGCGCGCATGGTCGAACGTTACGGCGGCTGGTACGACCCGCCTGCCGACACGGTGCCGCCGGCGCCGTGCGGCTGATCGTCTCGCGCGACCTCGAGGAGGCGGCGCGCTGCGCGGCCGGCGAACTCGCCCGCACGTGTGCGGCCGCGGTGGCCGAACGCGGTCGAGCGTGCATCGCCCTGAGCGGCGGTCGCTCACCCCTGCGCGCATTCGAGCTGTTTGCCTGCTCGCCGTTGCCGTGGGAATCGATCGTCGTCGCGCAGGTGGACGAGCGCTGCGTGCCGGCGGACGACAGTCGGCGCAACCTCGCGCCGCTCAAGACGCGGCTGGTCGAACAGGGGCGCCTGCCGCGCGCGAACCTGCTCGCCATGCCGGTGGAGCGTGGCGACCTCGAGCAAGCCGCCCACGATTACGCGGCGCTGCTGCGCGATCGTCTCGGGCCCGGCGGTGAGTTCGACGTCGTGCAACTCGGTCTTGGGCCCGACGGCCACACGGCATCGCTGGTGCCCGGCGATCCGGTGCTCGAGGTTGGCGATCGCGACGTGGCAATCACGCAGCCGTACCAGGGCACGCGACGCATGACGCTCACGTACGCACGACTGCAGTCGGCGCGCGAACGACTCTGGCTGGTGACGGGCGCCGACAAGGCTGCGGCGCTCGCGGAGCTGCTCGCCGGCGTCGGAACGTCCCCTGCGGTGCGGCTGAATCGCGAGCCGGGCGTCGTGGTCGCCGACCGGGCCGCGGCGCCGCAGCAGCGCGGGAGCTGACGGGTCAGCCCTGCTTGACCGCGTGCCCGCCGAAGGCCTGGCGCATCCGCGCGAGCAGGCGGTTGGTGTAGTCGCCCCGTCCCTGGCTCGCGAACCGTGCCATCAGCGCGAGTGTCATGACCGGGGTCGGCACGCCGAGTTCGATCGATTCGTGTGCGGTCCAGCGCCCTTCGCCCGAGTCGGCGACGAACGGCGCGATGTCCGTGAGTTCCGCATCCTGTGCAAGAAATTCGGCCGTCAGGTCGAGCAGCCACGATCGGATCACGGTGCCGTGACGCCACGCTTCGGCGATCTCGGGCACGTCGAGCTCGAGTTCGGTCTTGGCGCGCAGCAGCGCGAACCCCTCGGCATAGGCCTGCATCATTCCGTACTCGATGCCGTTGTGGACCATCTTGGCGAAGTGCCCGGCGCCGGCGCGCCCGCAGTGCACCCAGCCGCGGTCGGAGGCCGGTGCGAGGGCGCGGAGCACCGGCGCGACTGCCTGCACGACCGCGCGGTCGCCGCCGACCATGAGCCCGTAGCCGTGCTCCAGGCCCCACACCCCGCCGGAGACACCCGCGTCGACGAAACCGATCCCGTGCGCGGCCATCTCGACGGCGTGCCGCTGGCTGTCGCGGTACATCGCGTTGGCGCCGTCGACGATCGCGTCGCCCTGCGCGAGTTGCGGCGTGAGCAGCGCGAGGGTGCTTTCGGTGGGTGCACCGGCCGGCAGCATGAGCCAGACCAGACGCGGGGCGGGCAGACGCGCGACGAGGTCGGCCAACGTCGCGACCGTCTCGATGCGGGGTTCGTCGCCGAGCGCCGAACGCGCCGCCTCGGCGCGGTCCCAGGCGACGACCGTATGCCCCGCGCGGGCGATGCGGCGACTCATGTTGCCGCCCATCCGGCCCAGCCCGACCATCCCCAGCGTCACGTTCATCCGTTGCTTCCTCCCGGCGCGTCCGGGCATGGTCGCCCGTGCCCCCGGGCGGGAACAAGCGCGGCGTCAACGCTGCTTCGGGGAGTGGTCGGGAACGTCCGGCACCGTGCCGTCGAGACCGTGCTCGAGCCAGTCGGCGCCGAAAATCTCGATCGGGTGCTGGCCGCGATCGGTGCCGTTGCCGCAGGCCATGTCATCGGCGCGACAGTACTTCGCGCAACCCCAGCAGATCCGCTCGGGGTGCCCCGGGTGCAACGGCAATTTCGTCGCCACGGTCCTTGGTCCTTGCGGTGCCACGCTCGGGCAGGTGGGCTACTCGCACATTCGACACCCGCACCGACGCCCCCGCACACGCATGCATCCGTTTTCGATGCATTGATCTGGCGATCTGCGGTATGTCACATCCGTATCACGGCAATTTCGTGAGTTAAATCGTTTCAAATGCGCACCCAGTTTGAAATGATCCAGGAGCACACCATGGGCATCGTGATCGTCGGCCTGTACCTCGTCTCGGCAATCGCCGGCGCGGCCGGCATCGGCAGGCTCGAACTGCGTCGCTGACTTGGTATGGACTTGCATTTGGAGTGGACTGCAGGCCCATGACGGCGTAGTCCTCCGCTGACATAGTGGCTGCGGCGGGCATGGGACGATTACGCGTTCCATGCCCACAACCACTCAATCCAATCCCTGCTGGCCAAGGACGCTCGCCCTCACGTTGGGCGGGATCGTCGTGGCGGGCGGCCTGATTTCCTTCCTCGCCTGGGCGCTCGACATTCCTCGCCTGGCCGACTGGCTCGGCACGGGCATATCGACCCAGCCCAACTCGGCGTTGGGTCTCATGATCGGGGGCCTGGGGCTGATCGCGGGCGCCCTCGGCCAACGATACATCGGCGCGGCGTTCGGCGTCATCGTCGCGGCGATCGGCGGCGCGACGCTGGTCGAATGGATGGCGGGCATCGGCCTCGGCCTCGACCTGTGGTTCACCTTCGACCGCGAATGGGGACGCGGTGGCGCCGTCTTCGTCGGCCGCATGGGCATCCCGGCCAGCGCGTCGCTGACGTTGCTCGGCCTCGCGCTCGTGATTTCGGCCTCCAGGTCCCCGGGCATCCGTCGGCGCGCGCCGCTCATTGCGCTCCTGACGTTCTGCATCGGCGTGCTGTCGACCACCGGCTATCTCTACGGGGCCGACGTCCTGTTCACGGTTCCGCGAACCACGGCCATCGCGATGCAGACGGCCGCGCTCATCGTCGCGTTGTCCGCGGGCCTGATCGCAGTGCACGTCGAGCACCGCCCCATGCGCTGGCTCGTCAGCGGCAGTGCCGTCGGCGTCGTCGCCCGGCGCGCCGTGCCCGCGGTGCTGGTGGCGCCGGTGGCGCTCGGCTGGCTCACCCTGGCCGGCGAACGGGCCGGGTATTACGAAAGTTCGTTCGCCACGGCCCTGCTCGTGCTCGCGCTGATCGCGCTGCTGGGCGTGATCCTCTGGCGCGGCATGGCCGTGCTCGCGCGGCACGAGGCCGATCTCGTAGCCTCGGAGGAACGCGTGCAGCTCGCGATCACGGCAGGCGACGCGGGCACCTGGGACCTCGACCTGCGCACGGGTGACAACAAGAGCTCCGACACCTACTTCAAGCTGCTCGGCTACGACCCGAGCCAGGGGCGGCAGACCTCGCAGGAGTTGTGGGAGTCGGTCGTCTGGCCCGAGGACCTGCAACAGGTGCGCAAGGAGTGGCTGCGCGCGCTCGGCGCGCGCGAGCTGTTCCGGCAGAAATACCGCGCACGCCGCGCCGACGGCTCGATCATGTGGGTGCGTGCCGCGGGTCGCTTTTTCTACGACGGGACCGGTCGCGCGATCCGCTTCGTCGGCGTCTTCGTCGACGTGACCGACACCCATGCCGCCATGGAAGCGCTGCGCGAAGCCGACCGCCGCAAGGACGAATTCCTGGCGACGCTGGCGCACGAACTGCGCAACCCGCTCGCACCCATACGCAACGCACTCGGCGTGCTCAAGCTCAAGGGGCCGGGGACGCCGGAGGTGCACTGGGCGCGCGACGTGATCGACCGGCAGATGCAGCAGATGACGCGGCTGATCGACGACCTGCTCGACACGAGCCGGATCGGCACCGGCAAGATCGAACTGCAGCGACAGCGTGTCGAACTCGCGGAGATCGTGCAGGGCGCGGTCGAGGCCAGCCGTCCGCTGATCGCGCAGCACGGGCACGAGTTGCGCGTCGAGCTGCCGGCCACCCCGGTGTTCATCCACGGCGACCTCGTCCGGCTGTCGCAGGTGTTCTGCAACCTGCTCAACAATGCCGCCCGCTACACGCCTCACGGCGGCTGCATCGAGGTGGCTGCGACGCTCAAGGCGGCAGGCGTCGTCGTTGCGGTGCGCGACAACGGCATCGGCATCCCGCGTGAAATGCTGCCCAAGGTCTTCGAGATGTTCACGCAGGTCGACCGGTCGCTCGAGCGCTCGCGTGGCGGGCTCGGGATCGGGTTGACGCTCGTCAAGCAACTCGTGGAGTTGCACGGCGGACGCGTCGAGGCACGCAGCGCCGGTCCCGGCAAGGGCAGCGAATTCGTCGTGCGCCTGCCGGTGATCCCGGAGACGGCCAGTCGGTCTGCGAGTGCACCCAGGACCACGGCCCCTGCGCTGCCGCCGGACGGGCGACGCGTGCTCGTCGTCGACGACAACGAGGATGCCGCCGAGAGCCTGGCCATGCTGCTGCGGCTCATGGGGTTCGAGTGCCACTCCGCACACGACGGCATCGAGGGCCTGCGACTGGCCCGGGAGATCCAGCCGGAGATCGTCCTGCTGGACATCGGCCTGCCTGGCATGAACGGCTATGACGCGGCCGCGTCGATCCGTGCCGAGCCCTGGTCGAAAACCTCCACGCTGGTCGCGCTGACGGGGTGGGGCCAGGACGAGGACCGCCGGCGCTCGCGCGACGCGGGCTTCGACGCGCACCTGGTCAAGCCGGTGTCGATGGAGCAGCTGGTCGAGGTGCTCGAGCGGGCGCGCACGCGCGAGGCGGAAAGCGCCGTCGCTGGTTGATCGACGCTCAGTCGTCCGCGCCGGGCCGGCGCAGTCTTGCCGCGACGTCCGCAGGGTCGGCGGGCTTCACGAGGTGGTGATCGAAGCCGGCCGCCCGGGTCTGCTCGCGGTCGGTGTCCTGACCCCAGCCCGTCAGCGCGATCAGGT
>DASUMQ010000335.1:0-19072 GCA_036277615.1 Steroidobacteraceae bacterium | reverse complement strand
GTTCTTCCGCCGCGACGGCAGGTTCTTCGTCCGCACCGACGGTCCCGGCGGCACGCTGGCCGATTTCGAGGTCCGGTACACGTTCGGCGTATATCCGCTGCAGCAGTATCTGGTCGAACGGCCGCGCGGCCACTTGCAGGCCTTGTCGATTGCGTGGGACGCGCGACCGGCCGCGGAGGGCGGGCAGCGCTGGTTCCACCTGTATCCGGACGAGACCATCGACCACCGCGACGAACTCCACTGGACGCGTCGCCAGCAGAACTGGAACTTCATGTGCGCGGACTGCCACTCGACCCACGTCGAGAAGCGCTACGACGCCGCGAACGACGCGTACGCCACCGCCTGGTCGGAGATCTCGGTCGGCTGCGAGGCGTGCCACGGTCCCGGCTCCGCGCACCTCGCCTGGGCCGCGCGGAAGGGGGACGACCCGACACGCGGACTCACCGTGCAACTCGACGAGCGGCGAGGCGTGACGTGGACGCGCGACGCGGACAGTGGGCGCCCGGAGCGCACACGCCCGCGCACCTCGCAGCGCGAAATCGACGTGTGCGCCCCCTGCCACGCGCGCCGCTCGCAACTGGCGGACGGGTACATGGCCGGCGCCCTCTTCGCGGACCATTACCTGCCGGCCCTGCTCGAAGCGCCGCTCTATCACGCCGACGGTCAGCAGCGCGACGAGGTCTTCGTCTGGGGATCGTGGCTGCAGAGCCGCATGCACCAGGCAGGCGTGACCTGCAGCGACTGTCACGATCCGCACACGCAAAGGCTGCGCGCGCCGGGGAACGCGGTCTGCGCGCAGTGTCACGACCCCGCGACCTACGACGCCCGCTCGCACCACCGTCATCCCGCAGGCTCGACGGGCGCGCAGTGCGTCGAGTGCCACATGCCGCGTACGAACTACATGGTCATCGACGGCCGTCGCGATCACAGCATGCGCGTGCCGCGGCCAGACCAGAGCGTCGCACTCGGCGTGCCGAACGCATGCAACCGGTGCCACCGCGAGCAGGATGCCGATTGGGCGACAGCGAAGGTCCGTTCGTGGCTCGGCCGCGACGCCACCGGCTTCGAGACGTTTGCGACGGCGTTTCACGCCGCCGAGCGAGGAGCGCCGGACGCCGCACGGCGACTGGCCGAGGTCGCGACGGATGCGGCGCAACCCGCGATCGTCCGCGCCTCGGCACTGCGACGTCTGGGCACGATCGGCGCGTATGACGCGGTCGCGGTCCGGCGAGCCGTCGCGGATACCGATGTCCTGGTGAGGTTGGCGGCGGCAGGCGTCGGGTCGATCGTGCCGCCCGAGAGCCGCGGCGCACTGGTGTCGCTGCTCGACGATCCGAATCGAGCCGTGCGCGTCGAAGCCGCGCGCGTGCTGGCCGAGGCGCGGGTCTCGCTGCCGGCCGAGGCGCAGGCGGCGTGGCAGCGAGCCGCGGCGGAGTACGTCGCGACATTGCGTTTCAACGCGGATCGGCCCGAGTCGAACGTCGCGCTCGGTGGGTTCCACGCCGTGCTCGGGCAGACGGAACAGGCGGAGGCTGCGTTCGCCGCGGCGTTGCGCATCGACCCGGCGTTCGAGCCGGCCTACGTCAACGCGGCCGACGTGCTGCGGGCGCAGGGGCGCGAGGCGGAGGCCGTCGCCATGCTGGAACGGGGCCTTCAACAGGCGCCCGGCGGCGCCTCGCTGCATCACGCGCTGGGGCTCGCCCGAGTGCGCACGCAGCAGACCGAGGCGGCGTTGCAGTCGCTGCGGCGGGCTACGGAGCTCGCGCCCGACGTGCCGCGCTATGCGTACGTCCATGCCGTGGCGATGCACTCCACCGGACGACCCACCGCGGCGATCGCGCTGCTGGAGCAGGCCGTTCGGCGCTGGCCTGGCGACCGCGACATCGGCCTCGCGCTCGCCTCCTACCAGGCCGGCGCGGGCCGCCTCGAGGCGGCACGTCGCACGGTGACGATGCTGCGTGAGCGGTTTCCGGCCGACCCGGACGTCGACTCGCTCGCCAGCCAACTGCGCTGACCCGGATCCACCCGCCGCGGCCGCCCCGCAGATTGCATGGCCGCTATAGTTCGCGCATGCCCGCACCGCTTGTGACGCTGCCGCTGCACGAGGCCTTGCTCGCGGCGCGCCGGCACGCACCGACGTCTCTCGAAGCCTCGGTCGACCTCGGTCGCACGCAGACGGTGCTGACGCTCGACGGCGAGTCCTGGGGCTGTGACGGAGAACACTACCCATACCTCGAGCGTTGCCGGGACCGTACCGTGTATCACTGGACCGGCGAGGCGTTCGAGCCTGTCGCACGCTACGGCGCGGCACTGATCAAGCTCGTGCCGACGCAGTGGGGACCGCCGACGTTCGAGATGGACGGCATCAAGATGTTGCCCACGTCGAAGGTCTCGCCGTACGACGATGCGCGTCGCAAGGTCGAGTCCGTGCGGCCGCGGGGACGGGCAGTGCTCGACACTTGCGGTGGGCTCGGCTACTACGCGGCGTGTTGTCTCGAGCAAGGCGCCGCGCACGTGCTTTCGTTCGAAAAGAACGCGGAAGTGCTCTGGCTGCGCACGCTCAACCCGTGGTCGCCGCGGCCCGGCGGTGCGCTCGAACTCGTGCACGACGACATCGCAGAGCGCCTGCCGGACCTGCCCGAGGCCGCGTTCGACGCCGTGCTGCACGACCCGCCGCGGTTCGGTATTGCCGGCGAGCTCTACTCGTCCGAGTTCTACGCGCAGCTCTCGCGCGTGCTGCGGCCGGGCGGTCGCCTGTTCCACTACACGGGCACGCCGAACAAGCTCACGACTGGCCGTGACGTCCCGAACGAGGTCGCCCGGCGGCTCCGCGTCGAGGGCTTCCGGACGGAACTTCGAGGCGACGGCGTGCTCGCGCGGAAGGTCGGCGGGCAGTAACCGTTGATCGGCGTCACGAGTTGCCTGGCAGACCGCCGTGTGTACCGCTCCGGCTGTCGTCTAGACTTGGAGCGAGGAAGCCATCGATCGACACGGGAGCACTCCGCCGATGCGAATGCCTGAACCTGCGCGAGTCATCGCGATTGCGGGCCTGGCGCTCCTGGCCGCGTGCATGACCGGGCCCGAGGCGAGCGTGCCGCCACTCGCGGGCACCGCCTGGCGCGCCAGCGGCATCGACACGGGTCGGGGCGCCGTGGTCGAGGTGGTCCAGGGCACCGAAGTCACGCTCGCATTCGATGCCGAGGGGCGTGTCAGCGGCGTCGCGGGCTGCAACCGGTACAGCGCGCGCTACGTCGCGGACGGCAATGCGCTCCGGATCGAGGAGCCCGCGCTCACACGCATGGCCTGCCTGCAACCGGGCGTGATGGAGCAGGAGCGTGCATTCGTCGCCGCGCTGCGGAGCGTCGCAAGCGCCAAGGTCGACGGTGAGCGGCTGGAGTTGCGCCGTGCGGACGGATCGCTGGCGCTGTCGCTCCACCGGGCCGACGCCGACTGAACGGGAGACGGGCGCCGGCGCGCCTGCCGGGACCGCACCTCTTGCGACTGATCGCCACCTGTCCCGAAGAGATCAAGCCGGTGCTCGCGGCCGAGCTCGCTGAACTCGGGGCGGCCGACCTGCGGTCCCTGTATCGCGCGATCGAATTCGAGGCCACGCCGGCGCTCGGCTACGAACTGCACCTGCGACTGCGCACCGCGAGCCGCCTGCTGCGCGTCGTGAAGGAAGTGCCTGCGCACTCCGCGCCGATGCTGCACTCGCAGGTGCGGCGACTGCGCTGGCCCGAGTGGTTCGATGCACGGCACGGGTTCATGGTCGAGACGGTAGGCGTCGAAGCCGACGGGGCCATGACGGCGAAGCAGGTCGTGACGCAGGTGCGGGAAGGCGTGCGCGAAGCCTTTGCGGCCGCCGGCCAGTCGGCGCCCCGCGTCGACACGGACGACCCGAAAGTCGTGATCGTGGCGCACCTCTCGCGTGGCCGGTGTGCGCTCAGCTTCGACACCTCGGGCAAGTCGTTGCACAAGCGGGGCTACCGCGAGGCGGGACACCCCGCGCCCCTCAAGGAGACGCTCGCCGCGGCGATCCTGCGAATCGCGGGCTACGACGGCACGCAGCCGTTCCTCGATCCGATGTGCGGCAGCGGGACGCTCGCGATCGAAGCCGCGACCATCGCCGTGCGCAAGGCGCCGCAGATTCACCGTCGCAAGGGCGAATTCCACTTCGAGTGGCTTGCCGACTTCGACCGCGCGCTCTGGCGCGAGACGCAGGATCGCGTTCGGGCCGAGAAGCTCGACACGCCGCCGGCGCCGCTGATTGCGTCCGACATCGAGCCGCGCTACGTCGAGATGGCGCGCAAGAGCGCACTGAAGGCGCGCGTCGAGCGCTACATCCGGTTCGAGACCGCGCGCGTGCAGGACGTCGAACCGCCGGCCGGGCACGGCGTGCTCGTGACGAACCTGCCCTACGGCGATCGCATCGGCGGTGACGATGACCAGGTGCGTCGCCTCTACGCCGAGGTGGGCGACGCGCTCAAGCAGCGCTTCGCGGGCTGGGGCGCGGCGATCCTCGCCGCGGAGGCATCGCCGTACCGGGCGATCGGCCTCAAACCCCGCCGGACGGTCGAGCTCATGAACGGCAGCATTCCGTGCCGGCTGCTGTTGTTCGACCTCTACCGCGGCAGTCGTCGCACGTCCACACCGCCACGGCGCGAGGAGCCTTTTTCGCCGGCAACGGCGCCGTGCTAGGCTCGCGTTGACTGCGACAAAAGAAGAAGAGGAGGGGTCGCCATGGTCACCGCAGCCGTTGCCGGCCGTGCCCGCTGGTCGGCGGAGCGACGTTTCTTCACCGGCCTCAGCCTCGCGGCGCTCGTCGTCGTCTACGTCGGGTTCGCGCGCACGTTTTTCCTGCGGCCGCTGTTCCCGGACGCCCCCGCGCCGACCGAACCGTTCTTCCTGCTCCACGGCGTCGTGTTCGCATGCTGGCCGATCCTGCTCGTGCTGCAGACCTCGCTGGTCGGGCTCGGCCGCGTCGGCGTGCATCGCAAGCTCGGGACCGTGGGCGCGGTGCTCGCCGCGGCGATGGTCGTCCTCGGCGTCACGGGCGCACTGATCGCCGCGGATCGCCCGACGGGGTTCGTCGGTGTCCCGGTTCCGTCCTTGCAGTTCCTGATCGTTCCGATCGTCGACATGCTGCTGTTCGCGACGTTCGTCACGCTGGCCGTGTTGCGCCGGCGCGAAGCCCAGGCGCACAAGCGCTGGATGGTCCTGGCCACGGCCAGCCTGCTGGTCGCGGCCGTCGCACGCTGGCCCGGCGTCATCTCGATCCCCAACCCGCTCGTGTTCATGGGCCTGGCGGACCTGTTCGTCGTCGCGCTCGCGGTGTGGGACTTCCGCTCGCGTGGCCGGCTGCACCCCGTAACGCTCTGGGGCGGGCTTGCGCTGATCATCTCGCAGCCGCTGCGACTGGCGCTCGCCGGAACGCCCGCCTGGCTCGCGATCGCCACGTGGGCGACGAGCCTGGTGGGTTGAGGATCACGCCAGCATCAGTCGCTCGATGTGTGTCGCGGCGCTCGCCGCGAGCGCGGTGAGGTCATAGCCGCCTTCGAGCGTGGACACGATGCGGCCATGGGCGTGGCGCGCCGCAATCGCGCACGCCGCCTCGGTCACCCAGCCGTAATCGCTCGTCGCGAGCCGGAGCGTCGCGATGTCGTCGGCCGCGTGTGCGTCGAAGCCCGCGGAAATCAGCAGCAGCTGCGGCCGGAATGCATCGAGGGCGGGCAGCCAGTGATCGGTCACTGCCCGCCGGAACGCGTCACTGCCGCTGCCCGCGGGCAACGGGCAGTTGACGATGCGCCCGGGCACGGTCGGCGGATTCAGGTTCGGCCAGAGCGGGTACTGGTACGACGAGCACAGCAGTACGCGCTCGTCGTCCCTGAGCACGTCCTCGGTGCCGTTGCCGAGGTGCACGTCGAAGTCGAGCACCGCGACCCGCGCGAGCCCGTGGTGGTCGAGCGCGTGACGCGCGGCGATTGCGACGTTGTTGAAGAAGCAGAATCCCATCGTCGTCGCACGCTCCGCGTGATGACCGGGCGGGCGTACGTTGCAGAAGGCTCGTGAGGCTTCGCCGGTCAGGACGAGGTCGGTGGCGAGCACGTTGGCGCCCGCGGCACGCAGCGCCGCCTCGAACGTGTCGGGACACATCCAGGTGTCCGGGTCCACGTGCACGAGTCCCTCGGCCGGCGAGCGGCTGGCCACCTCCTCGATGTAATGCAGCGGATGCACGCGCAGCAGGTGCTCGACGCCCGCGCGCGGCGCGTCGCGATGCAGCAGCAGGTCGTGCAGGCCACGCACGTGCAATTCGTCCTCGATCGCGTCGAGCCGTGCAGGCCGCTCGGGGTGGTCGGGCCCCATGTCGTGGAGCCGGCAGTGTGCGTGCGTGATGAAGGCGACGGCCATCGGCATCTCCGGTGCGGTCGATCCCAATGATCCGCCATCCGGTGGGTTCCCTGCATCCCGGTGGACCCCCCGGCGCGCAGGGTACACTTTGGCCATGACCGCGAGACGCGTCGCCGCCGTGTTGAACCCGTCGTCCGTCGCGATCGTCGGTGCGAGCGACGTCCCCGGCACCTTGGGCGACATCGCACGACGCAACCTGCGCGAGGGCGGGTTCAAGGGCCACGCTTACTTCGTGAATCCGCGTCACGGGACGCTCGCCGGGGAGCCTTGTTACGCAAGCGTTCGGGACCTGCCGGGTCCGGTCGACCTCGCGTTCCTGCTCACGCCCGCGGACGTGACGCCCGACGTGCTCGCACAGTGCGGCGAGAAAGGCGTACGCGGCGCGGTGATCGCCGCCGCCGGCTTCCGCGAGGGCGGTGAGCGTGGCGCGGACCTCGAACGGCAATTGCTCGACGCGACCCGACGGTACGGCATCCGGTTCCTCGGCCCGAACAGCCTGGGCGTGATCCGGACCGACACGCATCTCAACGCCTCGTGCGGACCGTCGCTGCCCAAGCCGGGACGACTCGCATTCGTGTCGCAGTCGGGCGCGCTCTGCAACGCGATGCTCGACTGGGCCGCTTCGCGCCACGTCGGGTTCTCGACGGTCATCTCCACCGGCGTGTCCGACGACATCGAGTTTGGTGAAATCCTCGATTTCCTCGTGCGCGACGGCGCCACCGACAGCATCATGCTGTACATGGAAGCCGTCGCCGAGGCGCGGCACTTGATGAGCGCGCTGCGCGCGGCCGCGAGGGTCAAGCCCGTCGTGGTCATGAAGGCGGGACGCGCCGCCGAAACCGACGCAAGCCTCGCGTTTCACACGGGCTCGCTGGTCGGCGGCGACGACGTCTTCGACGCGGCCATGCGCCGGGCGGGCGTGCTGCGCATCCGGGCCTTTTCGCAGCTGTACAGCGCGGCGGGCACGCTCGGTGCGGGCGTCCGCATGACGGGCCGGCGTCTCGGCATCGTCATGAATGCAGGCGGCCCCGGCCAGCTCGCCGCCGACCGCGCCGCGGACCGAGGCCTGCAGCTTGCGTGGCTTTCCGAGCGGACGCTCGCCACGCTGCACTCGTTCCTGCCGCCGAGCACGCAGCACGGTAATCCTGTGTACGTGCGTGGCGATGCCTCCGCCAGGCAGTTCGCCGAGGCCTCGCGCCACGTGCTCGCGGACCCGAAGACCGACGCGCTGCTCGCGGTCATGGCGCCGTTCGCGACGACGGACCCGGACGAGTTCGCCGACGCGCTGATCGAGGTGGCACGGGCGCAGAAAAAACCCGTGTTCACGTGCTGGATGGGCGACGGCGCGGTCGTGCAGAGTCGTCAGCGTTTCGCCGAGAACCGCATCCCGAGCTACCGCACGCCCGAAGCTGCGGTCGACGCGATCGCCGCGCTCGGGCTGTTCACGTCCAACCAGGAACAGTTGCTGCAGGTGCCGGCGCCGCTTGGCCCCTCGTCGACCCCCGACAAGACCAGGGCACAGGCGCTGCTCGACGCGGCGCTCGCAGCGGGAAACGAGTGGCTGAATCCGGCCGAGTCCAAGGAACTGCTGGCCGCATTCGGCGTGCCGGTCGTGCGTGCCGTCCCCGCGCACTCCGCCGACGAGGCCGTGCGCGTGGCCGAGGCGGCCGGCTTTCCGGTCGCGATCAAGATCCTGTCGCCCGACATCGCGCACAAGACGGACGTGGGCGGGGTGCGGCTCGGTCGCGCGGATGCGAAGAGCGTCCGTGACGGCTACGAGAACATGATGCGCGACGTCGCGCTGGCGCGGCCCGACGCGCGGCTCGAGGGCGTGCTGATCGAGCCGATGTACCTCGAGCGCCACGGTCGCGAGCTGATGATCGGCGTCGTGCGCGACCCGGTGTTCGGGCCGGCGATAAGCTTCGGCCTCGGCGGCACGATGGTCGAGGTGATCCGCGACCGCGCCGTCGCGCTGCCTCCGCTCAATCCCTACCTCGCGCGCGACCTGATCCGCCGCACGCGCGCCAGCCAGGCGCTGCAGCCGTTGCGCGGCGCGCCGGCCGCCGCGCGCGACGCGGTCGAGGACATCCTGCTGCGGGTTTCCGAGATCGTCTGTGAATTGCCGGACGTCGGCCCGATCGACCTGAACCCGGTCGTGGTCACGGCCAGGGGTGCGGTCGTGGTCGATGCGCGCATCGGCGTGCTGCGCAACCCACCGGGCGTCCTGCCGTACCGCCACATGGCGATCCATCCGTACCCGAGCGGCTACCACTTCTCGATCGAGCTGCCGAACGGCGAGCGCGGCACGGTGCGCCCGATCCGCCATGAAGATGCCCGGATCGAGCAGGAATTCGTGCACCGGTTGTCCGAGGATTCGCGGTTCCTCCGGTTCATGTTCGGGTTGCACGACCTGACGCCGGCGATGCTGTCGCGGTTCACGCAGATCGACTACGACCGCGAGATGGCGCTGATCGTGGTGCGCCACGGCGCGGACGGCGCGGAGCAGCAGATCGGCGTGGCGCGATACATCACGCTGCCCGACGAGGAAACGTGCGAATTCGCGATCGTCGTGAGTGACGAGTGGCAGGGCAAGGGCATCGCGCGACAGCTGTTCAAGCACCTGATCGAGGTGGCCCGCCAGCGTCGCCTGCAAATCATGACCGGGATCACGCTGCGCGAGAACTCGCGCATGATCGACCTGTCGCGCTCGCTCGGGTTCGCGACCAAAGCCGACGTCGACGAGCCGGAGCTCGTCCGCATGACGCTGGTGCTCTGATACTTACCGAACGGGTGAAACGGCCAGTTGCGGACCTATCTCTTGATACGCCGCAGCCGCCTTGCCCGACGCGTAGGGCATGTGACGTCAACCAGTGGCGACAGAATGTCTGTTTATGGCCGGCGGATCGGCGGACTTCCGCTCTGGGTCGGAAAGGCCGGCCGCGAACGGCCACAACCGACGGTGCTACAGTAAGCCATGCCGGGGGCACGACACCCGGCGCAAGGAGAGGCGCATGCAGGTGCCGTCGACGTGCGTGAAGCGCACCACGATAACGCTGCTCGTCACCCTGCTCGCACTCTCGGTCGGTTGCGCGAGCAAACCCTTCGAGCCGCCTGCCGTCTGGGACGGGCTCGAATACCGATCGGGCACCGCGTCCACCGTCTGGTACGTCCGTCCCGGACTCGAGCCGAGGGCCTGGCGCACCGTGATGATCGATCCACCGATCGTCACGATCGACGAGCGCTGGGATCCGATCATGTACGCCCTCCCCGTCGGCCAGGGCATCGCGCCGAGTCACCTGTCGAGCCGCAACGTCGCCGAGGTCAAGGACGTCATCGGCGCGGCGGTCCGACGAATCCTCACCGTGGAACTTGAAGCGGGCGGTTATCGCGTCGTCGACCAGGCGCAGCTCGACACCGTTCGGCTCAGCCCCGGGCTCGTCGATATCTATATGGACGTCCCGGAGCGCGGCCTCGCGCCGTGGCGCCGCGACGATCGCATGACGCTGGTGATGGAACTGAGTGACGCGGCCACGACCCGTGTGATCGCGCGTTACGTCGCACGGGAGACGGGCGGACTGGGCATGCTGCACGTCCCCAACACGGTCGTGCAGGATCCCGACTTCCGTCGTGCCGTGCGGGCATGGGCGCGCGCCGTGCGGACATCGCTCGACGAGCTGAGCCAGGCTGCGGCGACCTAGAACGCGCCCTTTAGGGCGGCGACGTAGTTGGCCGACGCTCGCTCGCGAAACCGTCAGCCCTTCCCCGGCGGCTTCATCGCGCGCCGCACCTGCTCGCGCAGCCAGCGGTTGGCGGCGTCGGCTGCGGCGTTATCGGACCAGTACATGTACGTTTCGAGCGCGAATCCTTCGAGCGGCAGCGGCAGCACACGGTGCACGTCCCGGTCGATCACGTGCTGGGCATACGCCTCGGGGATGGTCGCGATGAGGTCGGTGCCGGCCGCGATCGCGCAGGCCGCTGCGTGGCTCTGGCAGCGCACGCGAACACGGCGCGAGCGGCCGAGCGGTCGCAGGGCCATGTCCTCGAGCGTCGGTCCGCGCCGTCGCGACGAGACCTGGAGGTGCTCGAGTGCGAGCCACGCGTCGACGCTCCACGCGCCGTGGCGCAGTGCTTGCTTGAGCGCCGGATGATCCTTGCGTGCGACGACGATCAGCCGGTCGACGAGCACGCGTTCGTGCGGCACCCGGTCCGCGATCGGCATCAGCACGTCGAGCGCGACGTCGAATTCGCCGGCCGCGAGGTCCTGCTCCAGTCGCGGACGGTCGTGCCGCGCCGTGGCGAGCGTGAGCTTGGGCCCCGCGGCGCAGAGCGCACGGCTGAGCCGCGGCAGCACGCTCGGCTCGAGCGCCTCGCGCAACCCGATCCGGAAGCCGCGGTCTGCGGTGGACGGTTCGAACCGGCCGGCCTCGCCGAGCGTGCGCTCCATGGCGGCCAGCGCCTCGCGCACCGGCCCGGCAATCGTGCGGGCGAGCGGCGTCGGCGCGATGCCACGCCCCTGTCGCTCGAACAGCGGCTCCTCGAACACCTCGCGCAACCGCGCGAGCGCGTGGCTCACGGCGGGTTGCGAGAGATTGAGCTTGCGGCTCGCGGCCGTAATGCCGCCCTCGGAGTAGACGGTGTCGAAGACGACGAGCAGGTTCAGGTCGATCCGCGATAGATGCATGATTCGAATGATTAAGCATTAAAACATTGCACTAGGCAAATCCGACGGGAGGCCTAGACTGGCGCACGACCGACCCCTTGTCGTGGGAGAGAGCGCCGTGGATTTCGAGTACAGCCCCAAGGTCCAGGACCTGATGAAGCGCGTGGACGGCTTCATGCAACAGCACGTCTACCCGATCGAGCACGCGCACGACGAGTTCGTGCAGGACCCGGGCAATCGCTGGCAGCAGCCGCCGATCGTCGAGGAGCTCAAGATCAAGGCGAGGGCCGCAGGACTGTGGAACCTGTTCCTGCCACACGACTACGGCCAGTGGAGCCCGGGGCTCACGAACCTCGAGTACGCGCCGCTCGCCGAGCTCATGGGCCGCATCGAGTGGGCACCGGAAGTTTTCAACTGCAGTGCGCCCGACACCGGCAACATGGAAGTGCTCGCGCGCTACGGCACGCCCGAGCAGCAGGAGCGCTGGCTCAAGCCGCTGCTCGACGGGAAGATCCGCTCGGCCTACCTGATGACGGAGCCGCAGGTGGCCTCGTCGGACGCGACCAACGTCGAGTGCTCGATCACACGCGACGGCGACTCGTACGTGCTGAATGGCCGCAAATGGTGGTCGAGCAACATCTACCACCCGCACTGCGAGCTGCTGCTCGTCATGGGCAAGACACGCTTCGACGGGCCCCGGCACACGCAGCAGTCGACGATCATCGTCCCGCGCGACACGCCGGGGATCAAGGTGCTCCGGCCGCTCAAGGTGTTCGGCGAAGTGCACAGCCCGAGCGGCCACGGCGAGGTCGTGCTCGAGAACGTGCGCGTGCCGGTCTCGAACATCATCCTCGGCGAAGGGCGCGGCTTCGAGATCGCGCAGGGCCGGCTCGGCCCCGGCCGCATCCATCACTGCATGAGACTCGTGGGGGCCTCGCAGCGTGCACTCGAGTGGATGTGCCGTCGCGTCGAGAACCGCGTTGCCTTCGGCAAGAAGCTCAGCGAGCAGAGCAGCATCCGGCAGGACATCGCGCGCTCGCGCTGCCAGATCGAACAGGCGCGACTGCTGACGCTCGCGGCGGCGGACAGGATCGATCGCGAGGGCCCGAAGGGCGCGGCCGACCTGATTTCGATGATCAAGATCGTCGCGCCGCAGATGTGCCAGGACGTCTGCGACCGGGCGATGCAGGCGCACGGCGCGATGGGCCTGTGCCAGGACACGCCGATCGCCTCGTCGTTCGCCTACGGACGATTCGTCCGTTTCGCCGACGGGCCGGACGAGGTGCACATGTCGCAGCTCGCGAAGTGGACCATCGCGAAGGTGCTGGCGCTCGAAACCGCTCCTTGATTTCTGCGCCTCTCCCGCCGCGTCGGGAGGGGCGGGGAATCCGCTAGCATTGGGACATGACTGCGCCTCGCCTGATTCCCGACACGCACGTCCACGTCCACGTCTTCGACACCGTGAACCCGCTCGCCGAGCGGCGCACGCGGCAGGTCATGTGGCTCACCGCCGTCATGATGGTCGTGGAGATCGTCGCGGGTACGCTGCTCGGCTCCATGGCACTGCTCGCCGACGGCTGGCACATGAGTTCGCACGCGTTCGCGCTCGGCATTTCGGCCGGTGCCTACTGGCTCGCGCGCCGGCACGCGGACAACCCGAGCTTCGCGTTCGGCACGTGGAAGATCGAGGTGCTCGGGGGCTACACGAGCGCCGTGCTGATGATCGGCGTCGCGGCCTACATGGGCTACGAGTCGATCGCGCGCTTGATCGAGCCGCGCCCCATCCACTTCGACGAGGCCATCGTCGTCGCGGTGGTCGGGTTGGGCGTCAACGTGGTCTCGGCATGGCTGCTGTCGACGGGGCAGGCCGGGCACGATCACGGCCACGGCCACGATCACGGCCCGCATCACGATCATCATCACGACCTGAACCTGCGCTCGGCTTACCTGCACGTCGTGGCCGACGCGGCGACCTCCGTGCTGGCGATCATCGCGCTCGCGGGCGGGAAGTACTTCGGCGCCACGTCGCTCGACCCGATCATGGGCCTGGCGGGCATGGTGCTCGTCGGTCGCTGGGCGATCGGGCTGCTGCGCGACACGGGTCGAGTGCTGCTCGATGCCGAGATGGACGCGCCGGTCGTGGCCGAGGTGCGCGACGTGGTCGCCGGCCTGCCGGGTACGCCCCGCCTGCGCGACCTGCACGTGTGGCGTGTCGGCCGCGGCAAGTACGCGTGCATCGTCAGCCTCGGCGCCGAAGACGGGCTGCAGGCAGAGGCCGTCCGGGAAGCGCTGCAGGTGCACGAGGAACTCGTGCACGTGACGGTCGAGATCGAGCGCGGACGCTGAGGTCGCTCTCAGGCCGTCAGCGACTGTCTGCTTCGGCTGCCTTTCTCTGCGTGAAGTAGAACAGGTAGACGATCCGTGCGACCACGAAGCCCGTGCCGACCAGAACCAGTTCGTTGATGCCCATCGCTAAGCGCTCCACCCACCCATCGTCGCGTCGATCACCGTGCGGGCGGGCCTCGCCCTTGCATCCCGGCTAGGCTAGCGTCGCGACCCCGCAACGCGCCCCGGATACATCCGCAATGGGGAGGAATCTAGCGCTGGGCCGTGCGCTGCGCCGGGACCTGCGTCTCAATCCACCGATCGACCTGGGACTCGAGCACAGCGAGCGGCATCGCGCCGGCGCTGAGCAGCAGGTCGTGGAACGCTCGAAGATCGAACCGTTCGCCGAGACGCCGGCTCGCGCGTTCACGCAACTCGACGATCTTGAGCTCGCCGATCTTGTACGCGAGCGCCTGGCCGGGCCAGGCGATGTAGCGGTCCGTTTCGAACTCGATTTCCGTCGCGGCAAGCGCACTGTTCTGCTGCAGGCAGCTCATTGCACGCTCGCGCGACCACCCCATCACGTGCATGCCGGTGTCGACGACGAGCCGGCACGCGCGCCAGATCTCGAGCGACAGCCTCCCGAACTGCTCGTACGGGTCGCGGTAGATGCCCATTTCCTCGCCGAGCCGCTCGGCATAGAGCGCCCAGCCTTCGACGTAGGCGGTCACGTCGTCGGCGCGGCGGAATTCCGGCAGGTCCTCGAGCTCCTGTCCCAACGCGATCTGCAGGTGATGACCCGGTACGCCCTCGTGGAGCACCCAGGCAGGAATGCCGAACGTCGGCATCTTCTCCGCCATCCAGGGCTTGTAGACGACCATGCCGGCGACGCCCTGCTCGGGGCTGCCCGACAGGTAGCCGTTGGCGCTGCTCTCGAGGCCCTCGGGGATCGCCTGCACGCCGTAGGTCAGGCGGGGCAGCACCCCGAAATAGCGTGGCAGCAGGAAGTCCGCGCGCTTGGCGACTTCGCTGCACCGCTTGCCGTACTCCGCACCGTCGACGTAAAAACGCGGATCCTTGCGGACGGCCGCGAGAAAATCCTGGAACGATCCGCGGAAACCCGTCGCCGCGATCGTCTCGTCCATGCGGGCGCGGATCCGCGCGACTTCCTTCAAGCCGAGCGCGTGGATCTGCTCCGGCGTCATCGCGGTCGAGGTGTGGCGGCGCGCGAGGTACGCGTAGTACTCACGACCCTGCGGCACGGAACCGATGCCGATGCCGGGTCGTGCCCGCGGCAGGTATTCGCGCTCGAAGAACTCGAGCAGCGCGCGTTGCGCCGGTCGAACGTCCTGCTCGAACGTCGCGCGCCCCCGCGCGGCCAGGGTTTCGCGCTGCCTGGCGGGCATCGACTCCGGCAACGTCCGGAACGGCGCGAGCAGAGGTGACTTGGCCGGCTCCAGCGCCGACTGCGCGCGCACGTCGGCGATCGCGCGCTCGACGGTCCGTCGCGGCTGCGTGAAGCCTGTCTGCAGTCCGCGACGCATGTTCTCGATTTCGCGCGCGTAAAACGCGGGTAAAGCCTGCAGCCGCGCGATCCAGGCCTCGGCTGAGGCCTCGTCCAGCAGCCGCGTGTTGAGCGCCGCGTAATCGGCCGTCGTGTAGAAGCCGTCGCCACTGATGAACGGAATGCGCTCCTCGTCGAACCCGAGCCCTTCGAGCGCAGAGGCGGTTCGATCGAGCAGCAGCCCGCGGTTCAGCGCGTCCTCGTCGGCGAGACCGGCGGCCGGCACGGCCTGCAGGCGCCGCTGGAACTCGATCAGCGCGTCGCGGCGTGCGGCGACGGCGGCCGGCGAATTGTCCGGCCAGCGCCGCGCGGCCTCGGGATCCCCGCGCTGCGCGGCACGCACCGGGTCCTGCGCGCGCGCGAACGCGTCGTAGTCGCGCACGATCGACGGCACGTCGCCGGCGCGGGCGGTCGCGACCGCGCCCATGGCGACCATCGTCACCCCGACGAAACAGGCACGAAGCAGGTGCGGCATGCGCCCTCCAGCGCGGCGGTCGGATGTCAGGGTCCTCAGCCCGAAGCGGCGGCTCGGGTCGCAGGCTCGTCGTCTTCTTCCCCGGTTTCCTCGCCGAGGAAGCCGCCGCTCTGGTGCTCCCAGAGCCGTGCGTAGAGCCCGCCGCGCGCGAGCAGCGAACGATGGTCGCCTTCCTCGACGATGCGGCCGCGATCCATGACGATGAGCCGGTCCATGGCCGCGATCGTCGACAGCCGGTGCGCGATCGCGACCACGGTCTTGCCTTCCATCAGGCGGTACAGGCTTTGCTGGATCGCGGCCTCGACCTCGCTGTCGAGCGCGCTCGTCGCCTCGTCGAGCAGCAGGATCGGCGCGTCCTTGAGCATGACGCGCGCGATCGCGATGCGCTGGCGCTGGCCGCCCGAGAGTTTCACGCCGCGCTCGCCGACGTGGGCGTCGTAGCCGCGCCGCCCCCGCGCATCGACCAGTTGCAGGATGAATTCGTGCGCTTCGGCGCGCTTCGCCGCGGCGACCATGTCCTCGTCGGTCGCGTCGGGTCGGCCGTAGACGATGTTGTCGCGCACGGAGCGGTGCAGCAGCGAGGTGTCCTGGGTGACCATGCCGACCTGCGCGCGCAGGCTGTCCTGCTGCACCGACGCGATGTCCTGGCCGTCGATCAGGATCCGGCCGTGCTCGACGTCGTAGAACCGCAGCAGCAGGTTGACGACCGTGCTCTTGCCCGCACCCGAACGCCCGACCAGGCCGATCTTCTCGCCCGGGCGGATGTGCAGGTCGAGGTCGTCGACGACGGCCCGGCGACTGCCGTAGCCGAAGGTGACGTGCTCGAAGCGGACCTCGCCGCGCGTGACCGCGAGCGGCGGGGCACCCGGGGCGTCCACCACCGTGTGCGTCTTCGAGAGCGTGCGCATGCCGTCCTGCACCGTGCCGACGTGCTCGAACAGCGAGGCCATCTCCCACATGATCCAGTGCGAGATGCCGTTGAGGCGCAGTGCCATCGCGGTCGAGGCCGCCACGGCGCCGATGCCGACCTCACCGCGCGTCCAGAGCAGCAGCGCCATGCCGGCCGTGCTCGCGATCAGCACCATGCTCAGCACGTGGTTCGCGATCTCGAAGCCGCTCACGAGTCGCATCTGCGCGTACGCGGTCTGCATGAACTCCTGCATCGACGCCTTGACGTAGCCGGCCTCGCGGCTCGCGTGCGAGAAAAGCTTCACCGTCGCGATGTTCGTGTACGCGTCGGTGACGCGCCCGGTCATGAGCGCGCGCGCGTCGGCCTGCGCGGCCGAGACCCTGCCGAGCCGCGGCACGAAAAAGCGCAGGCACGTGACGTAAAGAACTAGCCAGCCGAGGAAGGGGACCAGCAGCCACAGGTCGAACGTGCCGACCACCGAAAGCATGGTGATGAAATAGATCGTGATGAACGCGAGGATGTCCATCGTCGTCATCCAGGCGTCGCGCGCCGCGAGCGCGGTCTGCATGACCTTCGTTGCGACGCGGCCGGCGAACTCGTCCTGGTAGAAGCTCATGCTCTGGCCGAGCATGAGCCGGTGGAAGTTCCACCGCAGACGCATCGGGAAGTTCGCGAACAGCACCTGGTACTTGATCAGCGAGAACGCCCAGACGACGAGCGGACTCGCCGCGATGATCGCGCCGAGCAGCAGCAGGCTGTTGCGCTCCTGCGCCCAGAGTTGCGCCGGCTCGACCTCTGACAGCCAGTCGACCACGCGCCCGAGCATCGCGAACAGCAGCGCCTCGAATGCCGCGATGATCGCGCCGCAGAACGTCATGCCGAAGATCCAGGGACGCATGCCTCGCGTGCAGTCCCACAGGAACGCGAAGAATGCGCGCGGCGGCGTCGCCGGCTTCGTGTCCGGATAGGTCTGGACCAGGCTTTCGAACTTGCGGAACACGCGGCGCACCCTCGCCGATCACCTTAGCACGGACGCCCTGCCGGGCCAGCCCATGACAATGAGTGTTGGCAGGCCCTAGACTCGCCGTGCCCACGGTTCATCGACGGCCGGTTCGAATGCATGCGGACGCGCTGAGAAAGATCCTGCTCGTCAGGTCGGTCGAGGACCACGACGCCGACGGTGCGGTGCTGACGCTCGCGGAGCGCGACGCGGCGACCCGGGACGCGTTGCGGGCCGATCCGGCCGGGACCGGCGCCGCGACGACCGCCGAACGTGAAGCCCGCACCTGGCGAGTCCTCGACCGCCGGGCGCGCGAACTCTACGACCGGCTCGTGCAGCGTCACCCGGTCATCGCACGCACGGTGATGCTCGAATCGCGCGCGTCGCAGGCATCGCTCGTCGTGCTGCTGGTCGCGTTCGTGTTCGGCCTCGTGTTGTCCGTGCTCGACAGCCGTGTCCGGATCGAGATCGTGGCGTTCCCGCTGCTCGGCCTCGTGCTCTGGAACGTTGCGGTCTACGTGCTGCTCGCGCTCGCGGCGCTGCGACGGACGCGACCGCGCGCGCCGGGCGCGGTGGCCGACGCGGCCGGCTGGGCGGCGTGGCCGTTGCGCTGGGGCTGGCGTCGCGCGGCCGGCCTCGTGCGGCAGGCCTCGTTCTACCACCGGCCGCTGGCGGCCGCGCTGCGTCGATTCTCGGAAGACTGGTGGCCGCTCGCGCAACCGCTGCTCGCGCTGCAGGGCAAGCGCCTGTTTCACCTCGCCGCGGCCGCCGTTGCGCTCGGCCTGGTCGCGGGGCTGTACGTGCGCGGGATCGCGCTCGAGTACCGCGCGGGCTGGGAGAGCACGTTCCTCACGCCGACGCAGGTGCGTGCAGTGCTGAACGTGCTCTACGCGCCGGCGTCTGTGGTGACCGGGGTCGTGCTGCCGGCCGACGACGCCGCGATCGAGGCGCTGCGCTGGCGCGGCGGCAGCGGTGGCGGTCCGGCCGCCGGGTGGATCCACCTGATCGCCACGACGGCGCTGTTGTTCGTCGTGTTGCCGCGGCTGGTGCTGGCGACGTGGAGCACGGGTGCGCTGCTGCGTGCCTCGCGCGGTCTCGCTCCGCCGGAGGCGCTGCTGGTGTACGCGCGCGCAGTGCTCGGCACGAGCGACGCCGCGCCCGCGCCGGTGTCGGCACGCGTGACGCCCTACGCCTATCAGCCCGCGACGGCGAGTCTCGCGGGCCTGAACACGCTGCTGCGGGTGGCTTACGGGCCCGGCGCGCGCATGGAACTCGCAGAGACCGTCGCGTACGGCAGTGAAAACGCGTTGCGCCTGCCCGGGGTGGACGAAGGCGGACTGGAGGTGGTGCTGTTCACCCTGGCCGCGACGCCGGAGCCGGAAAACCACGGCGCGATCCTGGCCGCCGCCCGTGATGCGCTCGCGCGGGCACGCTCGGCGGCACGCCTGCTGCTGGTGGTCGACGAATCTCCGTTCGTTGCACACCTGCGTGGCGACACGTCGCTGGCTGCAAGGATCGAGGAGCGTCGCGTCGCGTGGCGCGAATTCGCGGCGCGACACGGTTGCGAGGCCTGTGTGGTCGACCTCGCCGTGCTCGATCGGGCGGAGCAGGTGTCGCCGGAACTCGCGTCGCGCGTGCGCGCTGCGGCCCGGACCGTGGCGGCATGAACGGGCAGGTCATCCAGGTCGCGCTGCTCTCGCACACCAACGTCGGCAAGACCACGCTCGCAC
>DASUMQ010000334.1:0-24847 GCA_036277615.1 Steroidobacteraceae bacterium | reverse complement strand
GGCTGCTTGCCATGCTGCCGCGTGTATTTCTTCAGGATCGCCACGTCGCGCTCGAGCTTGCGTTTGAGTGCGGTCGCGTCCTTCGGCAACTCGCGAAACCGCACGCCGGGCAGTGTTTCAGACGACCCCGTGCGCTGCCCTTCGAGCACTTCGTGCGTCGGGCCGTTCCACTGCACCGTGGCGGGCAGCCGGACGATGCGCTCCTTGGCGTACGTGCCGGCGTCGTCGCTGACCAGCAGCACGTTCGAGCGCGTGCGACCGAGAGCGGCGCGGAGGTCGAAGCCTCGATCGAACAGCAACCGCTCGTCGGTGTCGACGGTGACCGCCCAGTGACCCCCGGCCTCGTGCGCCGCCTGCAGGGCGAAGTTGCGCGCGGCCGCGAAGTCGTTCTTCCAGGACAATTCCCGCAGCAGCAACTTCTCGCCGGCCGTGTTGCGCGCGACCTCGACCGACGCGTCGCGGGCGCCCGTGTCGATCACGAGACAGCGGTCCACGTGCTCGACGACCGAAGCGACCGCGTCGCCGATGATGTCCGCATTGCTGCCCGTCAACGTCGTCGAGATGATCACGTCCGGGCTCCGCCGCTCGTCGGTCGTACGCCGTTCATTGCAACGTCTGGGTCATCATGCGCAGCGACAGCACCACGAGCATGAACAGCGCCGCGAACCAGTGGTACCAGGGCCGGCGCACCCACACCAGCGGCAGCAGTATGGCGAGGATGCCGACGCGCAGCACGACAGTCACGACGTCCCACTGCAGGTGCCGGACCGCCAGGTACGCCTGCAGCATCGTCGCGGCCACGTAGGCAGTTAGCAAGGCGCTGAAATATCGGCTGGACGCGTAATAGCTTGCGCGCAGGTCGAACGCCCCCGCGTTGCGCACCTCCGGCAGCGCCGCCGCACAGACCAGGTACAGCAGTACCGGCACGACGAGGTAGAGCAGGAACGCCCCCGCGTTCGACGGCGTGGCGATGCCGATCGCGCCGAGGTAAATGCCCCACCAGAGGTTGACGACGAGGATCAGGCAGACGATCGCCCACAGCAGCGGCAGCGCGTACCAGCGCACGTCGCGACGCGAGCGGATCAGCCGGTTCAAGTTCGCGAGCAGCTCCGTGAGGCCGAGGCCGACGATCACGGAGACGAGCGTGATCGAGTGTTCACGGATGTCCATGCGTCGCGGTCAGCCCTGCGACCGCAGCGACTGCATGTCGATCACGAAACGGTAGCGGACGTCGCCGCGTTCCATGCGCGCGAACGCCTCGTCGATCCGCTGGATCGGCGTCATCTCGCACTCGGCGACGATGCCGCGCGCGGCGCAGAAGTCGAGCAGTTCCTGCGTCTCGGCGATGCCGCCGATCGCGGAGCCCGAGAGCGTCTTGCGCCCGCCGATCACGAGTCGGCTCGTGAAAGCGGGGATCGTGTCGATCACGCCGACGAGTACCATCGCGCCCTGCGGCCGCACGAGTCGCAGGTAGGCGTCGATTTCGTGCACCACGGGGATGGTGTCGAGCACGAAATCGAACGTGCCGAACGCCGCTTTCATCGCCGCGCCGTCGGTCGAGATCAGCACACGCTGCGCGCCCAGCGAGTGCGCCTCGGTTGCCTTGTCGGGCGAGCGCGTGACGACCGTGACGTCCGCGCCCAGGCCGTGCGCCAGCTTGACGCCCATGTGACCGAGCCCGCCGAGGCCGACCACGGCGACCTTCGAGCCGGGGCCGACGCGCCAGTGCCGGAGCGGCGACCACGTCGTGATGCCGGCGCAGAGCAGCGGTGCGGCGCGCGCCGGGTCGAGGCCCTGCGGCAGGCGCAGCACGAAGTCCTCGCGTACGACGATGTCCGTCGAGTAGCCGCCGAACGTGATCTCGCCGGTGTGGCGGTCCTTGCCGTTGTAGGTCAGCGTCGCACCGGTGCGGCAGTACTGCTCGCGACCGTCGGTGCACTCACTGCACGACTTGCAGCTGTCGACGAGACAGCCGACCGCCACCCAGTCGCCGACTCGATACCGACGCGCCTCGGCACCGAGGGCGGTGACCTCGCCGACGATTTCGTGGCCCGGCACGCACGGATACACCGTGTTGCGCCAGTCGTTTCGCGCCTGGTGCAGGTCGGTGTGGCAGACGCCGCAATAACGGATCTCGATGCGCACGTCGTCGGGGCGCAGGGCGCGGCGCGTGAACGAATGGGGCTGCAGCGGGCTGCCGGCATCGCGTGCGGCGTAGCCGTGACACGGCGTGGCGGAGGCGGTGTCGTGATTCATGTTCGTGTGAACTCCGTCGGCGACGTGTGGACGGCGCACAGCGTGGGATTATAGACAGGCCCGCCAATGCTGGCCTGTGCGTCGCGCTCCTCTAGAATCGGCCACTGCCTGCGCGACGGTCGGAGCGAAACGCGATGTGGTCGATGCTTGAACTGAGATCCGGTGCGTGGTCCTGCATGGCCGCCCTGACCGTGCTCGCGGCGGGATGCACGACCCCACCCGCACCATCTCCGCCGGCGGACATCCCGCGCACGGCGACCGAGGCCGCGGCCATCGCCATGCCGGACCGGCACAGCGCCGACACCGCGACCCGCATCCTCGAAGCCGGCGGCAACGCCGTCGACGCTGCCGTCGCGAGCGCGTTCACGCTGGCGGTCACGTACCCCGAGGCCGGCAATCTCGGCGGCGGCGGTTTCATGCTCGCCGTCGTCGACGGCGAAGCGTCGTTCCTCGACTACCGCGAAATCGCACCCGCGGCGGCCACGCGCGACATGTACCTGGACGCAAAGGGCGAGGTGATCGCAGGGATGAGCCTGACCGGACACCGCGCCGTCGGCGTCCCCGGCACCGTCGCGGGCCTCTGGGAGGCTCACCGTCGGCACGGCAAGCTGTCCTGGAGCACCGTCGTGCAGCCGGCGATCGAGCTCGCCCAACGCGGGTTCGTCGTGCCCGCCGACCTCGCCGAGTACGCCGAGACCGAGCAGCAGGAACGGTTCGCCAGCACCAACTTCGCCGCGCATTTCTCCGGCCTGCGCAGCGGCGTCACGTTTCGGCAGCCCGAGCTCGCCGCCGTGCTCGAGCGCGTGCAGCGGCAGGGTGCCGACGGCTTTTATCGTGGCGTCACTGGGGACCTGATCGTCGCCGAGATGCGCCGCGGCGAGGGCCTGGTCACGCACGCCGACCTCGAGTCGTACCGCCCCGCGTGGCGGGCGCCGTTGCGCGCGGCCTGGCGTGGCAGGACGCTGCTGTCGTCGCCACCGCCGAGTTCGGGCGGGTTCGCGCTGCTGCAACTGCTCGGCATGAAGGACGCGCTCGGCGCGCGGTTCGAAGGGCTCGCCCGCAACTCCACCCAATACGTGCACCTGGTCGCCGAGATGGAAAAGCGCGTGTTCGCGGACCGCGCCGAATACGCGGGGGATCCCGATTTCGTGGCCGTGCCGATCGACTCGCTGATCGACCCCGCGTACATCGCGCGCCGTGCGGCGGAGGTGAATCCTGACACGATCTCAGTGCTCGCAGACGTAACACCCGGGCTCGCGGAATCGCGCCACACCACGCATTTCTCGATCGTCGATCGGTGGGGCAACGCCGTCGCCAACACCTACACGCTCAACACCGATTTCGGCAGCGGCGTCGTCGTCACGGGGGCGGGGTTCCTGCTCAACAACGAGATGGACGACTTCAGCGCCCGGCCGGGTACACCCAATTTCTACGGCGTCGTCGGCGCCGATGCCAATGCGATCGAACCCGGCAAGCGCATGCTGTCCTCGATGACGCCGACGATCGTGCTCGACGGCGACGGGCGCGTGGAACTGGTGGCGGGCTCGCCCGGCGGGTCGACGATCATCACGTCCGTGTTCCAGACCATCGTCAACGTCTACGACTTTCAACTGACGCCTCAGCAGGCCGTGAACGCCGATCGCTTCCATCACCAGCTGCTGCCGCCGGCCGAGATCACGTTCGATCCGGCGTTGCCTGCCGCCACGCTGCAGGGACTGAAGCAGCGCGGCTACGACGTGGTGCCGCACGCCTGGCCGCTGGGCGACGTGCAGCTGATCGTGCGCCGGGGCGTCGCCCTGGAGGCCGCGTCCGACCGGCGTGGCCGGGGCGTCTCGCGCGTCATCACCCACACCCCTGCGCTGTCCCGCGTTTCCGTCGGCTCCTGGCACGCGCCTGGAGATGTCGCCAAAACGGGACGCTTCCCGGATTGAAGTTCCTACCCGGCGGCGTATATTCGAGCCGTACCCTGCTGATTCCAAAAGGGTTTTGAGCGGCCCGCCACAGTCATCAGTCGACTGTTAAATAGTGGCCGCAAGCGGTTGACCTATAACAGGATTAGGTACTTCGGGGCGAGACAATGGCGGCACTGTGGGACGTGTTCGACGGCGCGGTTCGGGTCCTGGTCGGAGCGGGGCCGGTCAAGCAGCGGTTGATCGAGGCGTGGCGTGACCACCTGGCCCCATTGCACGAAAAGGACGTCCCCGAGCCGCTGCGCTCACGGCTCGCGACGGTGCACGCGGCGATGCACGTCGCGCACGCCAGCGGCGGCATGACCGCGCCGGAGGTCTCCGTTCGCAAGATGTCGGATAAGGATGCCGCCGAGCACGCGGTGCGCATCCTCGAGATGTACGCGCAGCTGAGCGCGATGAACGAGTTCGACGCGGCCGCGGCGCCGCGCCTGCGCGTGGTCCGCCGCGAGGACCACGACCGCGCCGACGAACTCCCCGCCTTCCTCAGTCGAGCTTGAATTCGATCGTGTCGAAGCGCGTCGTCTCTTCGTGACGCGCCTGTCGCTTGATCGCATCGACGAGCTGGCGCTGATCCCAGGGAATCACGTCGTCCGCTAGCTCCTGCACGGCGGGAGCGATGGTTTCCGCGCCGCCGAACGGCTCCAGCACGATGATCGGCTTGTCGTAGGCCTTGGCGCAGTGCATCTGGAACTCGATCCAGTCCATGTTCCGCCGATAGAGCGAAGCGGGCACGAGCACGACTTCGGCGTCGCCGATCTGTTTGCGCAGCGCTTCGCGCAGCGTTTCCCTGTCGCCCGAGGGACGCTGGTCCGGCGTGCTCGTGTTGGTATAGAAGAAGTTGGGTGTGCTCTCGATGTACTCGAAGATCCGATAGTAGTCCTCGTCCGCCAGCCACGCGTGGGCGACGAACAGGCGAATCGGGTTCTTCTGCGTGACGCTGCTCATGGCACCTCCTTCTGAAGGTCGCACACAGTCTAGCGCAGTGGGCGCGTTTCCGGATCGTACCGCGCCCCCGTAGAATTGCCGGTCTCATGCGCTTTCTGCTCTACAACATCCGCTACGCGACGGGCACGGGCGCGGCTTTCCACCTTCCGGTTCCGGGCGCGGGATACCTCCGCAGCAACTCCCGCGTGCTCTCGGGCATCACCCGGTTCATCAAGGACAAGGACCCCGACATCGTCGGCCTCGTCGAGGTCGACACGGGCTCGATCCGCAGCGGCCGGGTCAACCAGGCCCAGGTCATCGCCGAGTCGCTCGGTCATTACTCGACCTACCAGTGCAAGTACGGAGCGGACTCGTTCAACACGTTCGTGCCGATCGTCAACAAGCAGGCCAACGCGTTCCTCGCGGCGCCGCGCGTCGAAGGTGAACGCTTTCACTACTTCGACACCGGCATCAAGCGGCTGATCATCGAGCTCGAACTGGACGACCTCTGCGTCTTCCTGGTCCACCTCTCGCTCAAGTTCCGCCACCGGGCCGCGCAGTTGCGGCAGGTCTACGAGCTGGTCCGCCGCTCGACCAAGCCGGTCATCGTCGCGGGCGACTTCAACACCTTCTGGGGCGAGCACGAAATGGCGCTGTTCATGGAGGCGAGCGGACTGCGCAGCGCCAATCGCGAAAGCCTGCCCTCCTACCCCGCCCGCAGGCCCCGGCTCGAGCTCGACTTCATCCTCTATTCCCGCGGCATCGAGATCGATACGTTCGACGTGCCTGCGGTCAACTTCTCCGACCACCGCCCGCTGGTCTGCGACTTCCACGTCACGGGCTGACGCGCGACGTGACGAGGATCCCTGCATGAATGCCGCCGCCCGCTCGTCCCCGACGCAGCACTCGACGCCGAACTGGACGCTCGAACTCGACGCCGACCGCGTCGCCTGGCTCACGTTCGACAAGCCGGGGGCGAGCGCCAACGCGCTCTCGCGTCCGGCGATGTACGAATTGAACGACCGCCTGGCGGAGCTCGAACGGCTGCGGCCGGCCGGTCTCGTGATCGTCTCGGCCAAGAGCGGCTTCATCGCCGGCGCCGACATCGCGGAGTTCGAGCAGGCGCCCTCACCCGACGAAACCGTGCCGTGGGTCCGCAAGGCGCACGCGGTGATGCAGCGGCTCGAGGACCTGCCGTTCCCCACCGTCGCGGCCATCAACGGCTATTGCCTCGGCGGCGGACTCGAGCTCGCGCTCGCCTGCCGTCACCGCGTCTGTGCCGACGATCCCAAGGTCACGCTGGGCCTGCCCGAGGTCCTGCTCGGCATCCATCCCGGCTTCGGCGGCACGGTGCGAACGGTGCGAACGGTGGGCGTCACGACGGCGATGGACTTGATGCTGACCGGCAGGAGCTACCGGCCCGACAAGGCGTTGAAAGTCGGGCTCGTCGACGAAGTGGTGCCGACCGGCGAGCTGCGTGACGCGGCGAAGCGGCTCGCGCTCAATCCGCGACCGCGCGCCGGCGCGTCCCTCGGCCAGCGGCTGCTGAACCTTGCCGTCGTGCGCGGCCTCGTCGCCGGCAGGATCGAACAGCAAGTCGCACGCAAGGCGCGGCGAGACCACTATCCGGCGCCGTACGCGATCGTCGGCCTCTGGCGCAGGCACGGCACGAACCCGCGCACGGCGTACGAAGCCGAGGCGCAGTCGGTCGCAGAACTCGTCTGCACACCGACGTCCCGCAACCTCGTGCGCGTCTTCTTCCTGCAGGAGCGCCTCAAGGGCCTCGGCGGCAAGGACGTGCCGAAGAGTGGGCACGTGCACGTGGTCGGCGCGGGCGTCATGGGCGGCGACATCGCGGCGTGGTGCGCGGTGCGCGGGTTCAACGTCACGCTGCAGGATCGCGGGCAGGAGTTCGTGCAACCCGCGCTCGATCGCGCGAAAGCGTTCTTCGAAAAGCGCGCGCGGGTTCCGGGCAAGGCGGCCGAGTACGCCGCGCGACTGCAGGGGGACGTCGAGGGCCGCGGCGTCGAGCACGCCGACGTCGTGATCGAGGCGATTTTCGAGAACGCGGAGGCCAAGCGTGAGCTGTACTCCCGGCTCGAGCCGAGGCTTGCGCCTGGCGCCGTGCTCGCCACCAACACCTCGAGCCTGATGCTCGAACCGCTGGCCGAAACGCTGGCACGTCCCGGACGTCTCGTGGGGCTGCACTTCTTCAACCCGGTCTCCCAGATGCCGCTCGTCGAGGTCGTCGAGTCCGGCGTCACCGAGCCGCAGGCACGCGCCACGGCGCTCGCGTTCACCCGCGCGATCGACAAGCTGCCGCTGCCCTGTCGCAGCGCCCCGGGCTTCCTGGTCAATCGCGTGCTGATGCCATACATGACCGAGGCGATGCTCGCCGCGCACGAGGGCGTGCCGCTTGCAGCGATCGACGAGGCCGCCGTGCGTTTCGGCATGCCGATGGGGCCGATCGAGCTGGCCGACGTGGTGGGTCTCGACGTCTGCCTGCACGTCGGCCGCATCCTCTCGGCCACGTTCGGCGGCCCGGCGCCCGACGCGGTGGCGCCGCTGGTCGACGCCGGCAAACTCGGCAAGAAAAGCGGCCAGGGGCTGTATCAGTGGCGCGAGGGCAAGGCGATCAAGCCGCCCGTCGATCCCGCGGCGAAGGTGCCCGGCGATCTCACGGATCGGTTGATGCTCGCACTCGTCAACGAAGCCATGGCGGTGCTGCGCGAAGGCGTGGTGGGCGATGCAGACCTCGTCGACGCCGGCGTGATCTTCGGCTCCGGGTTCGCGCCGTTCCGCGGTGGCCCGCTCAAGTACGCGCGCGACCGCGGCGTCGCGGACGTCGTCGCCACGCTCGCGGCCCTCGCCGGACGGTACGGCGAGCGTTTCCGCCCCGATCCGGGCTGGCAGCAGTTCGCGTCGAAGTCCGCGTGATACCATTCGGAATCTTTTGCCATTGCCTACTGAATGAGCACCGATCGCGCGCTTGACCCGGCCTTCCTCCGAGCCTTCTCGCCACTCGACGGGCTCAAGAACGAGAACCTGCGGGCGCTCGCGCGCAAGACGACCGTGCGCGAGCTGAGCCAGGGCCGCCTGCTGTTCAAGGAAGGCGACGCCGACAAGCGCACGTACTACCTCGCGTCCGGGCTACTCGAGCTGATGACGAACGGGCGCGTCGTCGGCACGATCCGGGGCGGCACGCCGGACGCGCGCCACCCGATCGCACCCGTGCTGCCGCGTCGCTGCTCGGCGCGCGTCGCCTCCGAGCGCATCGAATACGTCTCGATCGACAGCGACATGCTCGATGTCCTGATCACGTGGGACCAGACCGGCACCTACGAAGTCGGCGACCTGCGTGCGGGCGACGGCGTGGGCGACGACTGGATGACGATGCTGCTGCAGAGCCGTGCGTTTCACCGGATCCCGCCCGCGAACCTGCAGGCCGTATTCATGCGGATGCAGCGCATCGCTTATGCGGCCGGGGACACGGTGATCCGCCAGGGTGACGAGGGGGATTACTTCTACGTCATCGTCGAGGGCCGTTGCTCGGTCAGTCGCGAGACACCGCTCAACCGCGAAGGCATCCGGCTCGCTGAACTCGGCAAGGGCGAGAGCTTCGGCGAAGAGGCGCTGATCTCGGGCGCGCGGCGCAACGCGACGATCACGATGCTGACCGACGGCGCGCTCATGCGACTCGCCAAGGAAGACTTCAACACGCTGCTCGAGGAGCCGCTGCTGCAGTGGGTCGACTTCGAGCGCGCACAGCAGATCGTGGCGGCCGGCGGCACCTGGCTCGACGTGCGGCTGCCGAGCGAGTTCGAGCACTGGCACCTCGAGCCCTCGATCAACGTGCCGCTCTACTTCGTGCGGCTCAAGATCAAGACGCTCGACCCGTCCATCCCTTACGTCGTGGTCTGCGACAACGGCCGCCGCAGCTCGGCGGCCGCGTACGTCCTGAGCGAGCGCGGCTTCGAAGCGTACGTGCTGCGCGGCGGAATCGGCGAGACCGAGCTGGCCGAGGCGCTGATACAGACCACCGGAAGCGGATAGCGGATAGCGGATAGCGGATAGCGGATAGTCGGAACGAAGAAGGCCGGCATAGCCGGCCTCTTTTCTTACTGGCCACTAGCCTAGCCACTAGCCACTGGCCACTACATCGTGTGCGTCGGCTTGTCGCCGCCCAAGGCCCCGGCGAGGTAAGACTCGATCTTGCGCTGGGTCTGGCCGCGGTCCTGTTCGCTGAACTGCACGCCGATGCCGGCGGTGCGCTTGCCCTGGGCGCCCTTGGGAGTCATCCAGATCACGCGGCCGGCCACCGGCAGCTTCTCGTCCTCACCCATCAGGTTGAGCAGCATGAACACCTCGTCGCCGAGGCGGTAGTTGCTGCTCGTCGGAATGAACAACCCGCCGTTCTTCACGAACGGCATGTAGGCGAGGTACAGCGCGCTCTTGTCCTTGATCGTGAGCGTCAGCAGACCGGGCTTGTTCGGCTGTCTCGTCGCGGGCGCGGCCATCGTTTTCCTTGTGGCTCCGTCAGCGCGGCCTGACCGCGGCCCGCAATTCGAGCAGCACGGTCTCGACCACCAGGGGCGCGGAGGCGGAGCCTTCCAGCAGTCGGCGAGCCTCGCGCAGGCGGTCCAGCACCTGGAACGCCGCAGTTATGTTCAACTCGGTGGTGGCCCTTTGCAAGGGAGAACCGGCACGAACCGTGAGGGCCGTCTCATCGCCCACCCCGGCCGCGCGCTGGACGGCCGTGCCGAGCCAGCTTTCGAGCCAGTCGAGGCGGGCCGGCAGCCCCTCGCCCTGCATGTCCGCGGCCGCCCGGGTGACGTCGATGCGATCGCCCAGGAACGCATCGAGCAGCGCGATCATCTGCTGCTCGAGAGCGTCGAAGTGCGGCGCCAGTCCGACCGCCTTGAGCGGAGCGCCGCCGGCCATTGCGAGCAGGCGCGGCGACGTCGGCCGTCCCAGCGTTTCGGCGAGCCAGCGAGCGGCCACGGCCGCGTCGGGGCGCGCGACTTCGACGCGCTGGCACCGGCTGCGCAGCGTCGGCAGCAGCGCCGACGGGCGTGCGGTCACCAGCACGAGCACGGTGCGGGGCGCCGGCTCCTCGAGCGTCTTGAGCAGCGCATTCTGCGCCTGCGTCGTCATGCGCTCGGCCGGCGTGACGATCGCGACTCGATACCCGCGCCGCATGCTCGTCATCGCGAGTTGCTCGCACACTTCTCGAACCTGGTCGACACCGATGGTCTTCTTGTCCTCGAGCGGCCGGACCCAGTGCACGTCGGGATGGTTGCCGGCGCGACTCAACGCGCACTCTGCGCACTGGCCGCAGGCCTCGAGCCGGGCGCCACGACCGCTGCAGAACAACGCCGCCGCGAGCGCCGACGCGAAGCGCTCCTTGCCGACACCGGCCGGTCCCTGCAGCAGCAGGCCGTGCGGCAGGCGCCCGGCCGCCACGGCCCCGCTCAGCCGGTCGCAGGCCGTCGCGTGCCAGGGCAGCAGGTCGATCGGCGGCGGCGCGAGGACGTCGTCGTCCTGGTCGTCCGTGCGTTCGGTGGACGGAGACGTCACGACGCGCCCACCGCGGGTTCGCGCAACGCGGCCAGCGCGGCGCGGACTTTCGCTTCCACCGCGTCGGGCGTACCGCCGGCGTCGATCACGCGAAAGCGCTGAGGCTCACGCGCCGCACGCTCGAGATAGCGCTGCCGCACACGCTCGAAGAACTCGCTGCGCTCGGTTTCGAAGCGATCCGGGCCCGCGGCGCCGTTGCGCGCCTGCGCGCGCTTCATGCCGAGCTCGACCGGTGCGTCGAGCAGCAGCGTGAGATCCGGCTGCCGCCGCGGGTGCACGATCCGCACGAGCGCGTCGATGTCCGCGTCTGCGACGCCGCGGCCGCCGCCCTGGTACGCGTAGGTCGCGTCGGTGAAGCGGTCGCAGAGCACCCAGGCGCCGCGCGCGACCGCGGGTTCGATCAGGTTCGCGAGGTGCGTCGCGCGTGCCGCAAACATGAGCAGCAGTTCGCACGAGGGCGGCATCGGTTCGTCGTTGGAGCGCTCGAGCAGCATCCGGCGCAGCAGTTCCGCGCGCGGCGTGCCGCCGGGCTCACGCGTGACCACGACCGGCACGCCCGACGCCCGCAGCCAGCCGGCGGCGCGCTCGAGCTGCGTCGACTTGCCGACGCCCTCGCCGCCTTCGAACGTGATGAACCTGCCGGCCACTCAACGATCCTTCTGCACCTGCTGCCGATAGCGCACGAGGTACTGCTTCACCGCGGCCTCGTGCTCCGCGAGCGTCTTCGAGAACACGTGCGCGCCGTCGCCGGTGCCGGTCGCGACGAAAAAGAGCTCGCCGCGCTCGTCGGGTTGCACGGCAGCGTCGATCGCCCCCTTTCCCGGCAGCGCGATCGGCGTCGGCGGCAGCCCGTCGCGTGTGTACGTATTGTAAGGTCCGTCGCGCTCGAGGTCCGCGCGCCGCAGGTTGCCGTCGAACTTTTCCCCAAGACCATAGATCACGGTCGGATCGGTCTGCAGCCTCATGCCGCGTCGCAGCCGTGCGATGAAGACGCCGGCGATCCGGGCCCGCTCATCGGCCACGCCCGTCTCGCGCTCGACGATCGAGGCCAGCACCAGGGCCTGGTATTCGTCCTGCAGCGGCAGGTCCTGCTTGCGACGGGCCCAGGCGTCGGCGAGTTCCTTGCGCATGCGGTCGCGCGCCTGCCGGAGCAGGTCGATGTCGCGCGTGCCCTTGCCGAAAAGGTACGTGTCCGGAAAGAACAACCCCTCGGGATGCCGCCCCTGCTCGCCGAGGCGCGTCATGATCTCGGCGTCGGAAAGGTCGGCCGTCGTGTGGTCGAGCGTGGGCTCATCGGCGACCGCCTTGCGCAGGTCGCGGAACGTCCACCCCTCCACGATCGTGACCGAGTGCTGCACGACCGCCCCGCTCACGAACAGCTGCAGCAGCGTCTCCGGCGTCACGCCCGGCTGGATCGCGTACTCGCCGGCACGCATGCGGGCGTCGGCGCCGGTGAAACGACCGTAAAGCGCGAGCAGTCGTGGATGGGTTAGCACGCCGTCCGCCGCGAGGTCGCGCGCCACCGCCGTGAGCGACTGACCCGGCGCGACGTCGACCGTGACAGGCTCGTTGCCGATCGCGAGCGGCGTGTCGAGCCAGTTCCGCAGGAAAAGGTACCCTCCGACGAGCGCGAGCGCGGCCACGACCACCGCGACGGCAAGCAGGCGCCGCAGCAGCTTCATCATTGCGTTTCGAGCGCCTCGCGCAGTCGCGCGATCATCGGGCCGGGCACGAAGGTCTTGAGCCCTTCGACATAACCGACCGGGCGGATGCCCCGCACGGCGTTGGTCAGGAAGAATTCGTCGGCACGCTCGAGGTCGGCCAGCGTGAAGTCACCGATGTCGACGTCGAGCCCCAGCTGCGCCGCAAGCCGCAGCACCGACTCGCGCATGACCCCCGAGACGCCGCAGTCGCTGATCTGCGGCGTCAGCAAGCGGCCGTCGTGCACCATGAACAGGTTGGCCGCGGTCGCGCAGACCAGGCGATCGTCGGTGGACCGCATGAGCCCTTCGTCGACCAGGGGCTCGCGCAACTCCGCGCCGGCGAGCACCTGCTCGAGGCGATTGATGTGCTTGATGCCGGCGAGGCGCGGGTTGCGGCCGAGACGTGTCTCGCAGATCCGAACGCTGAGCGGGCGCCCCGACTCGACCTCGGACACCTGCTGCGCCGTCGACACGACGATGCGCGTGAGGGTGGGCTGCGCGGGCGGGATGTAGCTGCGCGGGCCGGGTCCGCGCGTGACGACGAGTTTCACGACCGCGGAGCCCAGGCCTTCGAGCACCCGCGCGCAGTCCGATTCGATCTGGTCCGACGACGGCATCGGCATGCGAAGCCGGTGGCAGCCTTCGGCGAGGCGCGCCAGGTGCATGTCCAGTCGTCGCACCTTGCCGTTCACGGCGGCCATGGTCTCGAACAGGCCGTCACCGTACTGCAGCCCACGGTCGTCCGCCGAGATGGTGCCGCCCTCGACGCCGTTCACGAGTCTCCGTCCGATCACGAGCGTTCTCCCAGTGCGCGCAGGATCCCGTTCGCCTTCGCGCGCGTTTCTGCCAGTTCAGCCTCGGGTACCGAGTCTGCCACGATGCCCGCGCCGGTCCTAAACCCGATCTCACCGTTCTGCAATGTCAGCGTGCGGATCAGGATGTTGAGGTCCAGCGTGCCATCGAGGTCGAGGTAGCCGAGCGACCCGGTGTACGCGTCCCGCGGCCCGCGCTCGAGGTCGGCGAGGATCTGCATGCAGCGCACCTTCGGGCAACCCGTGATCGTGCCGCCCGGGAACACGGCCGCGATCGCCTGTCCCGGGGTCACGTCGTCGCGCAACACGCCGCGCACGTTGGAGACGATGTGGTGCACGGTCGCGTAGGTCTCGATCGTCATGTACTCGTCGACCTGCACCGTGCCGCCCCGGCAGATGCGCCCGAGGTCGCTGCGCTCGAGGTCGACGAGCATCACGTGCTCGGCCTGCTCCTTTTCATTGAGCCGCAATTCGCGCTTGAGTTCGGCGTCGGCCGCGGCGTCGCGTCCGCGCGGGCGCGTCCCTGCGATCGGTCGCGTGCTCGCGATGCCGTCACGGAGCTGCAGTAATCGCTCGGGCGAGGAACTCAGCACGGTGAAGTCGCCGAGCGCGGCAATGGCGGCGAACGGCGCAGGGTTCGCGCGACGCAGGGCGCGATACAGGTCGGTCGCCGTCGCGCCCGGGGCGAGCTGCGCCTGCCACGAGCGCGAAAGGTTGGCCTGGTAGACGTCGCCACGTGCGATTGCCTCGAGCACTTCGCGCACGCCGCGGGTGAATTCGGCCGGGGCTTGCTCGCTCACGTTGACCGCGAGGACGCCCGGCGCGGCACGTGGCGCCGAGTGCTCAATCGCGTCGAAGTCGGCCCGGACCTGCGCGGACAGCGCGGTCTCCAGAGCCTCGGTTTCGGCTTGCACCGTCACCGCGCCGCTCGCGCGGTCCCGCAGCACGGCCCCCTGCATGCGCCACGCGACCGCACGCGGCAGCCTCGAACGCGGCAGGCGCAGCGTCGGCTCGATGTCCTGCGCGAGCTCGTACCCCAGGTACAGGAACCAACCCCCTGAAAATGGTGACTTTTCGGAAAAAGGGGACACTCCGAATTTCCGGGATTGCGGAAATTCGGAGTGTCCCCATTTTCCGAACTCTCTCGAGAGCCACGCGTCGAGGGCGGCGAGGAAGCGCGCGCCGGGCTCGGCAGGCGCATCGCCGCCCAGCGTACCGTCGGGCTGCTGCACGAGCCGCGCGCCGGGCAACGCGAACAGCAGGTCGGTGCGACCGAGCGCCTCGGCGCCGCTCACGCTCTCGAGCAGGACGGGATAGCGACCGGGAAAGCGCTCGTGCAGCGCGAGCAGGTCGACGCCGGTCGGGATCGCCGCGGCGTCCACGCGTCAGCTGAGCGCGCGGAAGACCAGGCTGCCGTTGGTGCCGCCGAAGCCGAACGAGTTCGACAGCGCGACGCGGACCGGTGCCTGACGGGCGGTCAGCGGCACGTAGTCGAGGTCGCACTGCGGATCGGGATTCTCGAGGTTGATCGTGGGCGGCAGCACGCCGTCGCGGATCGCGAGGATCGAGAAGATCGCCTCGACCACGCCCGCGGCGCCGAGCAGGTGGCCCGTCATCGACTTGGTCGAGCTCACCGCGACCTTGCGCGCGTGGTCGCCGAGCGCACGCTTGATCGCGACCGTCTCGGCAATGTCACCGAGTTCGGTCGACGTCGCGTGCGCGTTGATGTAGTCGACCTCGTGCGGCCCGAGCCCGGCGTCCTTGATCGCGTTCGCCATCGCGAGCCGCGCGCCCTCGCCCGTCTCGGGCGGGGCCGTGATGTGGTGCGCATCACCGCTCATGCCGAAACCCGCGAGCTCGGCATAGATCCGCGCCCCGCGGGCCCTGGCGTGCTCGTACTCCTCGAGAATGACTGCACCGCCACCCTCGGACATCACGAAGCCGTCGCGATCCCTGTCCCAGGGACGGCTCGCGCGCTCGGGCTCGTCGTTACGCAGCGACAGCGCCTTGGCCTGCCCGAAACTGCCGACGCCGAGCGGCGTGAACGCCATCTCGGCCCCGCCCGCGACCATGACGTCGGCGTCGCCGTACTGGATCAGCCGGCCGGCGATGCCGATCGTGTGCGTGGACGTCGTGCACGCCGTGACCAGCGCGATGTTGGGGCCGCGCAGCCCGTAGTGGATCGAAACCTGACCCGCCGCGGCATTGATGATGCTGCCCGGGATGAAGAACGGCGAAATCCGGCGCGGCGTCCTGGCCTCGAGCCACTTCGCCGTGTTGTCCTCGATCGTGGAGAGGCCGCCGATCCCGGCGCCGATCGCCACCCCGATCCGCGCCGAATTCGCTTCCGTGATCTCGATGCCCGAGTCGCGGATCGCCTGCACCGCCGTGGCAAAGCCGAAAGGCACGAACGGATCGAACTTGCGGACGTCTTTGGTCGACATGTACTCCTCGGCGTCGAAGTCCCTGACTTCGCCACCGATGCGCGCGGGGAACGCGCTCACGTCGAGCCTGGTGATCGGGCCGATGCCGCTGCGACCGTTGACGATGCCGTCCCAGGCCTTCGCGACGGTGCTGCCCACGGGGGAGACGATGCCTAAACCAGTGACGACGACCCTGCGCCTGGACAAGCTGAGTCCCCCCGGAAATACGCTACGCGTTGATTGACGGAGCCGTCGCCGCCTTCCGTGGCGGTCTGGCGACGAGGCGCAACTCAGGCCTGGGTGCGACGCTCGTTGATGTAGTCGATGGCCTGCTGGACGGTCGTGATCTTCTCGGCGTCCTCGTCCGGTATCTCGGTCTCGAATTCTTCTTCGAGCGCCATCACGAGTTCGACAGTGTCGAGCGAGTCAGCACCGAGATCGTCGACGAAAGAGGACTCGTTGGTGACCTCCTCCTCCTTGACGCCCAGTTGCTCGGCGACGATCGCCTTCACTCGCTGTTCAATACTGCTCATTGTCGTTGGAATCCTTTGGAAGGAAATAAACCCGAACACGGGCCGTCCTGGGTCGGCCCGACATGGGGCGCGTATTCTATGTTAAGGCTCCCCGGGGGTCCAATTACCCCGAAAAACCTTCTATATCATGTACATACCACCATTTACGTGCAGGGTTTCGCCCGTGACGTAGGACGCTTCCGGCGACGCCAGGAAGGCCACCGCGTGTGCGATGTCTTCCGGTGAACCGAGTCGACCGAGCGGCACCTGCGCGAGCAGCGCTGTTTTCTGCGCTTCGCCCAGCGCATTCGTCATGTCCGTGACGATGAACCCGGGCGCAACGACGTTCACGGTGATGTTGCGCGAGCCCACCTCGCGCGCGAGGCTCTTCGAGAACCCGATCATGCCCGCCTTGGCGGCGGCGTAATTGGTCTGGCCGGCGTTGCCCATCACGCCGATCACCGACGCGATGTTGACGATGCGTCCCCTGCGCGCCTTCATCATGCCGCGCATGACGGCCTTGCAGGTGCGGTAGACGGCACTCAGGTCGGTGTCGAGCACGGCCTGCCAGTCGTCGGCGCTCATGCGCATCAGCAGCCCGTCGCGCGTCACGCCGGCGTTGTTGACGAGGATCGACGGCGTGCCTTCGACCGCTTCGACCGCCTTGAAGCACGCCTCGACCGCCGCGCCGTCCGCGACGTTCAAGACGACGCCGCGACCCGTGAGTCCCGCGTCCTGCAGGTACGCGTCGATGGCCTGCGCGCCGGTCTCGGTCGTCGCGGTGCCGACGATCCGGGCGCCGCGGCGGCCGAGCTCGAGTGCGATGGCCCGGCCGATGCCGCGGGTGGCCCCGGTGATGAAAGCGACTTCGTTCGCGAGCGTCATGGCGCGACCTCCCCGCAGGCGGCCAGCGCGGCCGCGATCGATGCGCTGTCGTCGAGCGCGAGCATCCTGAGTTCGGGCTTGCGTTCGATGCGCCGGTTGAGCGAGGTCAGCACCTTGCCCGGCCCGCACTCGACGAAGACCGTGCAGCCGCTCGCGATCATCGCGCGCACCGTGTCGGCCCAGCGCACAGGCTTGTAGAGCTGCTGCGTGAGGGCCTGCCGGATGCCGTCCGGACTCGAGTGCGTGGTCACGTCCACCGTGTAGACGGACGGCACGTTCGGCAGTCGCACGTCGACGTGGGCCAGTCGCGCGGCGAGCTGCTCGGCGGCGCCGACCATCAGGCTGCTGTGCGACGGTACGCTCACCGGCAGCAGCACCGCACGCTTGGCGCCGCGGCGTTTGGCGGCGTCGATGGCGCGACTGACCGCCGTGGCGTGACCCGCGATCACGACCTGGCCCGGCGCGTTGAAGTTCACCGGCTCGACCACCTCGCCTTGCGCAGCCTCGCGACAGGCGGCGTCGAGGTCGGCATCGTCGAGGCCGAGAACCGCCGCCATGGCCCCCTGCCCGACGGGCACGGCCTGCTGCATGACCTGGCCACGGAAGCGCACGAGCTCGATCGCGGTGCGGAAGTCGAGTGCGTCGGAACACACCAGGGCCGAATACTCCCCGAGACTGTGCCCCGCCATGGCCAACGGACGGGCCCCGCCCTTGTCGAGCCAGACCCGCCAGGTCGCGACGCCGGCGGCGAGCATGGCCGGCTGCGTGCGCTCGGTGGACCCGAGCTCCGACTCCGGTCCGTGCTGGCACAGTGCCCAGAGGTCGTAGCCGAGGACTTCGCTCGCCTCGTCGAACGTCCGGCGCACGACCGGCTCGGCCGTGCCGAGCTCCGACAGCATGCCGACCGACTGGGATCCCTGGCCGGGAAAAACGAATGCCAAGCTCATGTGCAGACCAAGTCCAGTGACGACCGTCCCGGCCGGACGGGCGATTATAGCGACGGCGCCGGTTGACGCCCTCGCCGGCACAGCCACGCACCGGCCACGGCCCCTCCGACCGCGCCGTAGGTGTGGGCGGCGTGGATGACCGGGATCGCCAGCGTATCCGCCGTGAACGGCACTGCGCCGAACGAATGTTCCCAACCGAGCTTGAGCGCAAGGACCGCCGAGGCGATCAGCGTCATCGAGTCGCGGTGGCGCATCCACCAGCTCGCGAGGCCCGCGGCGGCCAACCCGTGCAGCACGCCCGAAAAGCCGACGTACCACGCGAGCTGCGGTTCGAGCGCGAGGAACCCGAGGTCGACGGCGGCAGTCGAAGCGGCGAGGATCACGAGCCATTGGCGCGTGGTGTACTCGCGCACGAACAGCCACGCGACGAGTGCGAGGCCCGCGAGGTTCCAGGCCAGGTGCGTCGCGTCGTGGTGAATCAGGTGCCCCGAGATCAACCGGTACCACTCGCCGCCCGTGACGACGGCGGCACGGTCGTAACGCAGCGCCGGCCCCGCGACCGTGCCGAACCATTGCAGGAGTACGAGCGCCGCCGCGAGCGCGAGCGGCGCGCGCCATGCACGGACGTCGGCATGTGCGAGGCGGTCGAGGTCCATCGAGGTGCGCGCCGGCCCGGGTCCGGGTGTTTGCTATGATTCTCTCAATTTACCGGCAGCCACGGCCCGAGACATGACATTCGCACCACGCAGCATCACGACTTCGCACCCGACCCGCCGCCGCACCCTCGGTTTCACGCTCATCGAGATCATGGTCGTCGTGGTGATCCTCGGCATCCTCGCCGCGCTGGTCGCGCCGAACGTGATCCGGCGCATCGACGACGCGCGCGTGACCAAGGCGAAACAGGACATCCGCGCCTACGAAACCGCGCTCAACCTGTATCGCATGGACAACTTCCGCTACCCCAACACCGAGCAGGGGCTGCAGTCGCTCGTCACGCGTCCGGCCGACCCGAACGTGCGCAACTGGAAGGAAGGCGGGTACATCGACGGCATCAAGAAAGACCCGTGGGGCAACGACTACGCCTACATCTCACCCGGCACGCGCGGCGACTACGACATTTACACGCTCGGCGCCGACGGCCAGCCTGGCGGCGAAGGCCCGGATGCCGACATCGGTAACTGGAACATCGAATAAGGTCCCCCCGCTTCGCGGGACCGCCGCTCGCACCTCGGGCTTCACGCTGCTCGAGTTGCTGGTCGTCGTCGTCATCATCGGCATCATCACCTCGATGGCCGTGATCTCGGTCAACGTGCTCGGCGGCGACCACGAGATGCAGCAGGAAGCCGAGCGGTTGCAGGCGATCCTGGTCCAGGCACGCGAGGATGCGCTGCTGCAGAGCCGCGATCTCGGGTTGCGGATCGACGAGACCAGCCTCGAGTTCCTCGAGTACGACGGCCGCAACGAGCGCTGGCGCGCGGTGCTCGGCGATCCGCTGCTGCGGGAGCGCACGCTGCCGGCGGGACTGCGACTGCGCCTGCGGCTCGAGGATCGCGACGTGCAGTTGAAACCGCGGCAGCCGGCGACGGAGCGCGATCCGATCTACCCGCAGGTCATCCTGCAGGCGTCGGGCGAGATCGTGCCGTTCGACGTCGTCTTCACGCGCGACGGGACGGACGAGCAACGTCGTGTGAGCGGCACCGTCGAAGGCCGGATCGAGTTGCACGACGACGCACGGGAGCGCCGGCCGTGAAATGGGGACACTCCGAATTTCGACGACAGCGATTCGGAAAATGGGGACACTCCGAATTTCCGGCTCTGCGGAAATTCGGAGTGTCCCCATTTTCCCAGCGATTTTCCGGCTTCACGCTGATCGAGGTGCTCGCGGCGCTCGTGATCGTCGCGTTGGGCATGCTCGGCGCGATCACCGCCGTGAACCAGGCGACTCGCAACGGCACCTACCTGCGTGAGAAGACGCTCGCGCACTGGGTCGCCATGAACCTGCTCACGGAACGTCGGCTGCAAGCCTCTGCGCCCGACGTCGCCGAGACGAAAGGCGAGGTCGAATTCGCGAACGAGCGCTGGCGCTGGTCACTGCGCGTCACGCAGACCGAAGTGCGCTCGCTGCGCCGCATGGACGTCACGGTGGCGCTCGCCGCCTCGCCCGAAACGTCTTCGCTCGCGACGCTCTCGGGGTTCTACGGCACTGCGATCAGCACCGCGAGCGGCGGCACCGTGGTGTGGGCCGGTTCCGGCGCACCGGGCAGCGGCGGCGAGGACGAGGGCGAAGACGAAGGCGACGACGGTAACGGCAAGGGCAACGGCGTTCGGCCCAACCAGCCCGCTCAGCCCGACCCGCCCCTCGGGGAACCCGCGGACGAGCCGCCGGAACCGGGGGACGAGGAATGACCGTGCCGTGTCGCATTCGTACCGCCGCCGGTTTCACGCTGCTCGAAGTGCTCGTCGCGATCGCGATCTTCGCGATCGTCGGCGTGATGTCGATGACCGGCTACACACAGCTGCAACGACAGGCCGAGTACCAGCAGCAGCGGCTCGAGCGCGTGCGTGAAGTGCAGCGCGCCGTCCAGATGATCGCGCAGGACCTCACGCAGATCGAGCCGCGCCCGATCCGCGAGCCGATCGGCGACCAGCGGGTCCCCGCGGTGCTCGCGGGCGACTCGGTCGAGTACAAGCTCGAGTTCACACGCGCCGGATGGTCCAACACGGCCGGACTGCCGCGGCCGACGCTGCAGCGCGTGGCCTACCGGCTCGACCAGGACGGGCTGTGGCGCGATTACTGGCGCGTGCTCGATCGCACGCAGACCGCCGAGCCAACCCGTTACAACCTGCTCAAGGGTGTCCGCAGCGTGACGTTCCGCTTCATGACGCCCTCCCGGGAATGGGTCGAGCGCTGGCCTGTGCTCCAGGGGCAGAGTCCGCTCGAGCAGGAGCGCGCACGGCCCGCGGCCGTCGAAGTCACGCTCGAGCTCGACGACTGGGGCGTGATCCGTCGCCTCGTCGAGGTGTCCGGATGATGCGCGTCGCCGGATCCAGCGCTGGCGCAAGACGCCAGCGCGGCGTCGCGCTGATCACCGCGGTGCTGATCGTCGCGCTCGCGACGATCCTGGCGATCAACGTGACGTTCCGCGGCATGGTCGACCAGCGGCGCAGCGCCAATCTCTTCGCGCTGGACCAGGGCTTCGAGGTCGCGCTCGGCGCCGAGGCGTGGGCGGCCGATTTCCTGCGCAAGGACGCGCAGGATTCGCAGCAGGACCACTTCGGCGAGGCCTGGGCGCAGCAGATGCCGCCGTTGCCGATCGACGAGGGCGTCGGCACGGTCGAGGGCCGGCTCGAAGACCTGCAGGGTCGCTTCAACCTCAACAACCTCGTCTTTTCCGACGGCACGCCGAACGAACTGGCGATCAAGCAGTTCGAGCGGATCCTGTCGATGGTCGAGCTCGAGCCGACGTGGGCGGTCGCCATCGCCGACTGGATCGACGCCGACGTCAACCCGGGCTTTCCCGACGGCGCCGAGGACGCGATCTACACGGGCATGGATCCGCCGCACCTGACCGCCAACATGCCGATCACGCGCGCGAGCGAACTGCTGGTGCTGCCGGAGTTCGGCATCGAGCGCTATCGGCGCCTGCAACCGTACGTCACCGCGCTGCCGGGGGGCACCAAGCTCAACGTCTGCACCGCGTCGGGCGTCGTGCTCGATTCGCTTTCGGAAACCCAGCGCCAGTTCAGTCTCAACCCGCAGGACCTCGCGACACGTCGCAAGGAGGCGTGTTTCCCGACGGTCGAGGACATCCGCGGCACGCTCGGCCAGGCCGGTTACGACCAGGTCAAGGACACGATCGGCGAATCGAGTTCATATTTCCGAGCGACGGTGTGGGTCACTATTGGCACTACCCAGTTCACCCTGTACAGTCTCCTCGCGCGTGGGGGCGCGGGCACGATCAAGCCCTTGCTGCGCAGCTTCGGAGCCGAATGACCGTATGACTGAAACCCTGGTGATCCGACTCCGGTCGACCGAAGACGCACCGGCGTCCTGGTTCATCATCGACGGCAACGGTGCCCGCTCCGGCTCCGTCCTCAACGGCCCGATCTCCGACGCCCTCGTCCTCGCGCAGGGCCGCCGCACGGTGGTCATCCTGCCCGCGGCCGAGGTCACGCTCGCCGAGCCTGACCTGCCGCCCGTGCGGGGTGCCGCACGCATCGCGCAGGCGGTGCCGTTCGCGCTCGAGGAGCAGCTTGCCTCCGACCTCGAGAACCTCCACTTCGCGGTCGGCCCACGCAACCCGGCCGCGAGCGCCACGCCGGTCGCGATCGTCTCGCGCAGCGTGCTCGATCGCTGGCAGGCCACCTGGGACGCGGCGGGCATCCACCCCGACGCAGCCTACGCCGAGTCATCGCTGATGCCGGCGGCGCCGAACGCCACGGTGCTCGTGCTCGACGAAGGCACGCTGCACGTGAAGCGGCCCGGCGCGGTCGCCTATGCGCTCGATGCGCTGTCGCTCGCCACCGCCCTCGAACTCACGCTCGCGCCGTCGTCGAGCGAGGCCGGTGAGCACGTCACGTTCTACGTGGGCACCGCGGACTACGAATCGAACAGGGAACTCGTGGAGGGCCTGCGCGAGCGCACCGCCACGCTGCAGGTCAAGCTGCTGCCCGACGGGATCCTGCCGTTGCTCGCGGCACAACTGCCGACTGCACGGGCCGTGAACCTGCTGCAGGGCGCTTACGCACCGCCTTCCTCGTTCGGCTCACAGCTCAGGCAGTGGCGACTGCCGGCTGCACTCGCCGCAGCGACCCTGCTCGTATTCTTCGGCGCGCAGGGCCTGAAACTGTGGCAACTGCACCAGGCCGAGAAGCGACTTAACGCCGAGATCGCGCAGACGTTCGAATCGATTTTGCCCGGGCAGCCGATGGTCGACCCGCGCGCGCAGGTACAGGGCGTCCTCGCCCGCGCCGGGGGTGGCGCCGGTGCGCTGTTGCCCGCCGTGTCGCTGCTCGCGCAGGCGGTGGCAAAGTCGCCTGCAACGCGCATCGAAGGCATGAACTACCGCGGCGGCGTGCTCGAGCTGCGCGTCGTCGCGCCGACGATCGAGACACTCGATGGCATCCGCCAGACCCTGAGCAGCCGCGGTGCGACGGTGGAGCTGCAGTCCACCAATCCGCGCGACCAGCAGGTCGAAGGGCGCCTGCACGTGCGCCTGGGGGCCGCATGAACCTGGATGCGCTGCGCGAGTGGCTCGCGAACCTCAGCGTGCGCGAGCGCAACCTCGTCTACGGCGCGGGGGCGCTCGCCGCGATCGCGCTGCTGTACCTGGTGCTCGTGCTGCCGTTCACGACCACCACTTCGAAGATGGCGTCACGCGTCGAGCAGAAGTCGGCCGACCTCGCGTGGATGCGCGCGCAGGCGCCGCACGCGATGGCCGCGGCCGGCATGACCCAATCAGGCAGCGGCGAATCGCTGGTCGTGGTCGTTGACCGCACGGCCCGCGAAGCGGGTCTGGGCACGGCACTGCGCGACCAGAGCCCGAGCGGCAATTCGGGTTTGCGCCTGCGCCTGGAGGCCGCACCGTTCGACACGCTCGTCACCTGGCTCGCCAACCTGCAGCAGCAGCATGGCGTCGGCATCGAGGCCGCGACGATCGATGCAGCCGGGCCCGGACTCGTCAACGCGACGCTGAGCCTCACGCAAGCCGGCGCGACGGGCTGACGACGGTCGTCGCGCTCCGCTCCGGACGCACTCCATCGTGAAGCACCGTACCGGCTGGCTGGTCGCGCTCGGCATTCTCGCGCTGCTCGCGTTCGCACTCGTTACGCTGCCCGCCAGTGTGCTCTCCGGCGTCCTGGAACGCTCCGGCCTCACCGCTTTCGCCTACGGCGGTTCGGTCTGGTCCGGCAGTGCACAGGCGCTCGCGTGGCGCGGCGCCCCGTTGGGCGACCTGCGCTGGAGCCTCGCACCGCTGGAACTGCTCGGCGGTCGGCTGGCGGGTCGCGCGACGCTGACGCGACCGGATGGTTCGCTGGACACCCGTTTCGCGACATCGTTCACCGGTGACGACGTGCGCCTCGCGGACGTCAAGTTCGCAATGCCGATCGAGGCGCTCGACGCCTTGCCGCTCGGCATGCCGAAGGGCTGGCGCGGTCGTGCCTCGGGATCGTTCACGGAGGTGCACGTGCAGCAGCGGCGCCCCGTCGCCTTGCGCGGAGCGCTCGACATCGACGGCCTCGTGACACCGCCTCCGCGCAATGCACCGCTCGGGAGCTTCCGCACGGTGTTTCCGCACCCCCGACCGCAACCGTCGCTGTCCCTGCCGCAGGACCCGGCCAACCTCACCGCGCAAGTCAGCGACAAGGAAGGCCCGTTTTCGGTGGACGCCCAGATCACGGTGAGTCGAGATCGGAACTTCTCGCTCGAAGGCACGCTCGCGCCGCGCGGGCCGGTGCCGCCGGCCATGCAGCAGTCGTTGCAGATGCTCGGCCCCGCCGATGCCGCGGGACGGCGGCAGTTCAGCGTCGGCGGCACTTTGTAAGAAGGGGATAGGGGTTAGGGGATAGTGAAAGAAGTGCCTTCGGCACCAAGTGCTCGCGCGCTAGCCACCTGACTCGCGCGTACGCGCCCTCCGCACTATCCTCTATCCTCTATCCCCTATCCCCTATCCCCTTCTCCCGCGTCCCACTCGCGCCACGCGGACAGCAGCGGGAAATAAAGTCCCAGACGGATCGGCTCCGCGCCGAGCGGTCGCAGCAGGCTCGCGTAACGCTCGAGCTGTGGCCGGTAGCGCTCGCGCTCGTTGTCGAGGAACGTCTCGAGGTCGGCGCCTTC
>DASUMQ010000333.1:0-18024 GCA_036277615.1 Steroidobacteraceae bacterium | reverse complement strand
ATCGCGCGGATCATTTCCTTCTCTTCGGCGGGGAACACGTCGATGATCCGGTCGATCGTCTTGGCGGCACTGGAGGTGTGCAGCGTGCCGAAGACCAGGTGGCCGGTCTCGGCGCCCGTGAGCGCGAGCCGGATCGTCTCGAGGTCGCGCATTTCACCGACCAGGATCACGTCCGGGTCCTCGCGCAGCGCCGAGCGCAGGGCCTCGCTGAACCCGAGCGTGTCGCGGTGCACTTCACGCTGGTTGATCAGGCAGCGCTTCGACTCGTGCACGAACTCGATCGGGTCCTCGATCGTGATGATGTGGTCGGGACGGTTGTCGTTGACGTAGTTGATCATCGCGGCAAGCGTCGTCGACTTGCCCGAGCCGGTCGGCCCGGTGACGAGCACCAGGCCGCGCGGCTGCATCGAGATGTCCTTGAAGATCTTCGGCGCGTTGAGGTCGTCGAGCGTCAGCACCACCGAGGGAATGCTGCGGAACACGGCGGCCGCGCCGCGATTCTGGTTGAAGGCGTTGACGCGGAAGCGCGCGAGCTTCGGGATCTCGAACGAAAAGTCGGTCTCGTAGAATTCTTCGTACGCCTTCCGTTGCTTGTCATTCATGATGTCGTACACCATGCTGTGCACTTCCTTGTGCGTCAGCGGTGGCATGTTGATCCGCTTCATGTCGCCGTCGACGCGGATCATGGGCGGGACGCCCGACGACAGGTGCAGGTCGGAGGCTTTGTTCTTGACGGCGAATGCCAGAAGCTGCGCGATGTCGACGGCCATCATGACTCCCTTGGGCCTGCGTCCCGCACCCGGATGCGGGCGGTCTCGCAGGCGGACCGCAGTATAGATCAGGCCCTCCGACCCCAATATGTTAACTGCTCCGCAGTTCTCACCCGCCGCGCTGCAGTCGGTGCGCGAACGCATCGATCGGGCGGCGCGACAGGCGGGCCGCGACCCGGCGGAGGTCTGCCTGCTCGCGGTGGGCAAGCAGCATCCGGCGTCGATGCTCCGCGCGGCCTACGATGCCGGGCAACGCGACTTCGGCGAAAACTTCGCGCAGGAAGGCGTGGCGAAAGCCGACGAACTGGCGGACCTCGCCGACCTGCGCTGGCATTTCATCGGTCACCTGCAGGCGAACAAGACGCGCGAAGTCGCGGAGCGATTCGACTGGGTGCACACGGTGGACCGCGAACGCATCGCCGCCCGCTTGAGCGCCCAGCGACCGCACCACGCCCCGCCGCTGCAGGTACTGCTGCAGGTGCGGCTCGCCGACGAACCCGCCAAGGGCGGCATTGCGCCGGACGCCGTTGCGTCACTCGCCACCGTCGTCGCAACCCTGCCGCGGCTCCGGCTCAGGGGCCTGATGTGCATTCCCCCGCCCGCGCCGACGCTCGACGCGCAACGTGCGCCGTTTCGCGCGTTGCGCACCCTGCTGGAGCGACTCAACGCGAACGGCCACCAGCTGGACACGCTCTCGATGGGGATGAGCGACGACCTGGAAGCCGCGGTCATGGAAGGCGCGACCATCGTGCGCGTCGGCACGGCAATATTCGGCGCGCGGCCTCGAGACTGACGGCGCCCGGCAACACGGCGGATCACACTCGATGAAAAAGCGAATCGCATTCGTGGGCGGCGGCAACATGGCGACCTGCCTGGTCGGCGGCCTGATCGCACGAGGGACGATGGCCGCCACGATCGTCGTCGCGGATCCGGTGGAGTCACAACGGCAAAAGCTGCAGGCGAAGTTCGGGGTCCAGACCGAGGCGTCGGGCGCGACCGCCGTGCAGGAAGCCGACGTCGTGGTGCTGGCGGTGAAACCGCAGCAGATGGCAGAGGCCGCGCGCGCCATTGCGCCGACGGTGACCGGACGACGTCCGCTCGTCATCTCGATCGCGGCCGGCATCCGGCTCGCGGACCTGGGCCGCTGGCTCGGCCCCGGAGTACCGCTCGTACGCACGATGCCGAACCTGCCGGCCCTGATCGACGCAGGCGTGACCGCGCTGTTCGCGCCGCCCGAGGTCGACGCCGAAGCGCGACGTGACGCCGAGACCATCCTCGGCACCTGCAGCAAGACGGTCTGGATCGAGCGCGAAGAACTGATGGACGTGGTGACCGCTGTCTCCGGCACCGGGCCGGCGTACTTTTTCCTGCTGATGGAAGTCCTGCAGGCCGCGGCGGTCGATCTCGGCCTCGACCCGGAGACGGCCAGGACGCTTTGCATCGAGACTGCCCAGGGCGCCGGACGCATGGCGGCCGCCTCGGAGTTCGCGCCGGCGACGCTGCGCGAACAGGTCACGTCGCGCGGTGGCACGACCGCCGCGGCCATGCACGTGCTTAACGACGCGGGCGTGCGTGATATTTTTGCGCGGGCCGTCGCCGCCGCGTCCGATCGCTCCAGTGAACTGGCGCGGGAATACGGCGCCGGCTGAGACTCAGTCCGAACGACCAGAAGCAGGACCTGCAACGATGAACGACGCGCTGTATTTCGTGCTCAACACGCTGCTCACGCTGGTCGTGGTCGTGTTCCTGCTGCGGCTGCTGATGCCCCTCGTCCGGGCGGATTTCCGCAACCCCGTCGGCGAGGCGGTGCTCAAGATCACGAACCCGCTCGTGCTGCCGCTGCGGCGGGCGATGCGGCCGGGCCGACGGTTCGACCCTGCGTCGCTGGTCGCCCTGCTGGTCGTGCATTTCGTCAAGACGACGGTGCTGCTGCTCGTGCGCGGCGCAACGCTGCGGCTCGACACGGTGCTCGTCGCGGGCCTCTTCGGGCTCGTGATCACGGTCATCCAGTTCTATTTCTACGCGGTGCTGATCTACGCGCTCATGAGCTGGTTCGGCGGCGCGTCGTACAGTCCCGTCGGCATGGTGCTGGGACGCCTGGTCGAGCCCTTGCTCGCGCCGTTTCGCCGCCTCATCCCGCCGATCGGCGGGCTCGACCTTTCCGCGCTGTTCCTGATGATCGCGCTGCAGGCCGTGCTGATCCTGCTGCGCTCGTCCTGAGTCACGGGCGGCCGGACGCCGACCCGCCCATGACGGCCGCGATCCGCCGCGACGGTGCAGACGTGCTGCTCGAGGTACGCGTGCAGCCCCGCGCGTCGCGCAACGAGTTCGCCGGGCTCATGGGCGAACGGTTACGCGTCCGTGTCAACGCGCCTCCGGTCGACGGGCGTGCCAATGCTGCGCTGGTGGACTTCGTCGCGGACGCATGTGGCCTGCCTCGTGCACGGGTGCCGCTCGACCGCGACACGACGGGACGCGACAAGCGGCTGCGGCTGCACGGTCTCGCGACGATTCCTCCTGCACTGCAGCGCGCACTGGAACCGGCATAGCACGGCGTTCCCCTTCCGCGTACTTGCGGCATATAGTTCGAGTGATGCCACCTGCGCCGGTGCGCTGGCGACGGAGGAGAACCATGACCGATTCGACGATCTCCACACATTCGGCGTTGCGCACGTCCCGCTCGGTCGGTGTGACATGCGCCGCCGCGCTGCTTGTCGCGCTCGGCGGCACGCAGCTTGCAGGATGCGGTTCCGGCGTGGACAGTCGTCCGCAGACGGCGCGGCCGGCGGAAGATACGCACCAGGATTTCGGGAATTTCGAAGTCCATTACAACGCCGTGCGCACGGACCAGCTCACGGCCGACGTCGCGCGCGCATACGGCATCGAGCGCAGCGGCAATCGCGTGCTCATCAACGTGTCGTTGCTCGCGAAAGCGCCCGATGGCCGCACGACGCCGGTGGACGGCACGGTGAAGGCCACGGCGTACAACCTCAACGGGCAGTTGAAGGGCCTCGAGATGCGTCGCGTGCAGGAAGGCTCGTCGATCTACTTCATCGGCGAGGTCGGGATCAGCGGCGACGAGATCCTGGTCTTCGACATCGACGCGACGCCTCGCGACGGCAGCGGACCCTACTCGATCAAGTTCAAGCGCGAGTTCTTCGCCGACTGATTCGCCGCGGCTCTAAAAAAATAGGAAAAAATCGGTTTCGACGTATTGAGAACCCTAGTTTTCATGCTATTTTTGCGCGCGCTGAGAGACTAACCAGGGGCCAGCGGCCCGCAGCACACACTTAGGAGACACACTGAGATGGCAGCCAAGAAGAGCTCTGCACCGACGAAGTCCGACATCCTCGCCTCGATCTCGAAGGACACGGGCCTGTCGAAAAAGCAGGTGAGCTCTGTGTTCGAGTCCCTCAATGGCGTGATCCGGAAGAGCCTCAAGGGCCACGGCCTGTTCACGCTTCCCGGCCTCGCCAAGATGAAGGTCGTGAAGAAGCCGGCCACGAAGGCGCGCGAAGGCATCAACCCGTTCACGGGTGAGAAGATGACCTTCAAGGCCAAGCCGGCCAGCAAGAAGGTCCGCGTGATGCCGCTCAAGAACCTGAAGGGGTTCGTGAACTGAGCCGCGCTTCCGCAGCGAACCTCTTTCGCTAGCTTCGAAGCACATGACGCCGGGATGCGAACGCATCCCGGCGTTTTTCGTACTGGCCCGTGCCCGGTGGTCAGCGGACAAGAAACGGTGCGACGCGCCTTCCCGCCAGCCATTAGCCACTGGCACTAGCCACCAGCCAATGCCGCAGGCCCGTGCGCAACTCCACCAGCTTGCCGTGGAAGAAATGTTCGGCGTCCGGCACGACCAGCAACTCCGGCGCCGGGTCGTAACCGGCCGCCCAGTCACGAACGTCGCCCAGGTCGACGAGCTCGTCGCGGTCGCCCTGCACGATCAGCCACGCGCACCGCGGCCTCGCCACGGGCTCGACGATGATCCGGCCCACCGGGGGCGCGATCGTGACCAGGCGTGCCGGCCTCGCGCCGCGCACTGCGGCTTGCAGGGCCACCGCCGCGCCGAACGAAAAGCCGGCGAGCCAGAGCGCATCGCACGCTAAGCGGCCCCGCGCCCATGCCACGATCGCGAGCAGGTCGTCGAGTTCGCCGCGTCCATCGTCGTAGTGGCCTTCGCTGCGACCGACCCCGCGAAAATTGAAACGCACCGTGGCCGTACCCGCCTCGTGCATCGCGCGCGCCGCGGTGTGCACGACCTTGTTCTGCATCGTGCCGCCGTGAAGCGGATGCGGATGGCAGAGCACGCCGACGACCGCGTGGGCCTGCCCGTCCGGCACGGGGTCCTCGAGTCGCGCTTCGATCCTGCCGACCGGCCCGGCAATCTCGACGGGCTGTGGCGCCGGCGGCTGGAAGCCCGCCGTTGGAGCGGAATCCCGCGAGTTCGTGTCGTCGGACATGCGGTTGCCTCGGCTGCAGCGCCCGGGAGCATACGCGACGCCGCGGCTGCCGGATCACTGCCGAGTAGCTCCGACCGTGGCAGAATCCTTGAAAATCAGGACAGGAGAGACCCGTGCACCTGATGTCGTCGAGCTTCGCCCACGGCCGGCGGATTCCGGCCGAGTTCGCGTTCTGCGCACCCGACCCGTCGCAGCACGCGCGCCTCGCACCGAACCGCAACCCGCACCTGCGCTGGACGGGCGTGCCGTCGACTGCGCGGTCGCTCGTCCTGCTCTGCGTCGATACCGACGTGCCTACCCGGCCCGACGACGTCAACAAGGAAGGCCGCATCGTGCCTGCCGACCTGCCGCGCACGAATTTTTATCACTGGGTGATGGTGGACATTCCGCCCACGGTCAGCGAGATCGCGGCAGGTTCCGCTTCCGACGGCATCACTGCGCGCGGCAAGCGCGACCCGCTGGGTCCCGCCGGCTCACGCCAGGGACTGAACGACTACACGCTCTGGTTCGCGGGCGATGCCGACATGGAGGGCAAGTACCTCGGCTACGACGGTCCGTGCCCGCCCTGGAACGACGCGCTGCTGCATCACTATCATTTCGTGCTGTATGCGACCGACCTGGTGCGCTGCCCGGTCGAAGGCGAAGTCACCGGCCCGCAGGTCAAGGACGCCATTGCCAGGCACGTGCTGGCCGAGGCGCGCCTGACCGGCACGTACTCGCTCAACCCAGCGGTCAAGTGAGTTTCGGGCGGCGCTTCGCGTTCAGCGCGCCGGCGCCGGTTGCACGTCGAGCAGCTCGACGTCGAACACCAGCGTCGCCATGGGCGGGATCACGCCACCCGCACCCTGCTCGCCGTACGCGAGCGCGGACGGGATCACGAGTCGGCGCTGGCCGCCGACGCGCATGCCCGCCACGCCCTGGTCCCACCCGGCGATCACCTGGCGCGCTCCCAACGCAAAACTGAAGGGCTGCCCGCCCTCGCGCGAGCTGTCGAACGGCTTGCCCTTGTGATCCGGGGCCGCGTGGTCGTACAGCCAGCCGCTGTAGTGCACCGTGACCTTCGCACCGGGCGTCGCCTCGGCGCCCTGCCCGACCATGAGGTCCTGCACCTGCAGCTCGGCCACCTGGTTTTCCGGTGTCGCGGCCTGCGTGGAGGAACGCGGAGGCGCGCAGCCCCCGCTGAACGCGAGCACGACGACGGCGGCCAGTGCGCCGGCGAGCGACCGGACGACGTTCATTCGTTCACTTCTCCCGGGTCTGCTTTTTCTGCTGCTGCTGGAAGTCGAGCGACGCCGAGTTGACGCAGTAGCGCAGGCCCGTCGGCTGCGGGCCGTCGTCGAAGACGTGCCCGAGGTGAGCACCGCAGTTCGCGCACGTGATCTCGGTTCGCACCATGCCGTGGCTGGCGTCGCGGTGCGTCGCAACGCGGTCGCCGGCCAGCGGCAGCCAGAACGAGGGCCAGCCCGAACCCGAGTCGTACTTGGCGTCGGAGGCGAACAGCTCCGCGCCGCAGACGACGCAGGCGTACACGCCCGACTCCTTGTTGTGAAGGTAGCGACCCGTGAACGGCGGCTCGGTGCCCTTCTGCTGCGTGATGCGGAACTGCTCATCGGTGAGACGTGCGCGGAGCCCGGTCTCGGCGCCGGCTGCAGCCGGGTCGCGCTTCGAGGCGCCCTTGCTGTCGTCGTCGTGGCCCGAGGTCATGGACGCACCTCCGCGAGCGCATGCCGGAACGTAGGCGTTCCCGCCGCGCCGATCCTCGCGACCGGAAAGTGTGCGGCTACGGTGCGGCGTGCAGGTCGGGCGCGCCGAGCAGCAGAAACACTCCGAGTCCGGCGAGGAAGGCCGCGGCGAGCACCGCAGTGATCATGAATGCGGGCGCCTGCACGCGGAACACGACCATCAGGTCGTCGCAGTCGTCGAGCCACTTGAGGAAGCGTTCCATCGTTGTCCGGACGGGAGTCGAACTCTATGCCAAAACGAAGCGGGTGGCACACCGACGCAGGTTGCGCCGACGCGCCTCGATGCCGGCTCCCGACACCGCGTCGCGCCTACTTGCCCTTGCCGTTCGGAGGGGTGCTGCCGCCCGGAACACCCGGGTCGAAGGCGCCGCGGGCCTTGTCGGCCCAGGTCTTGTAGCTCGAGACGCTGTACAGCGCCTTGGCGATGACGGCTTGCCGCGAGGGCGGCGTGGGCTGGCGCACGCGGCCGAGCCAGGAGTTGTATGCATCCCAGCCGTCGGCGGCCGCGCCGAACTTGGACGGGGATCGGCGCGGGTTCGCGTCCTGCGCGGAGGCCGGTCGCGACGGCGGCGACGTGGCCGACGACGCCGATGCGGGCGGCACCGGAGCGCCGACCGGAACGGCGACGGCGCGTTCGTCGACCGCGCGCGCTGGACCGGCAAGCGGCGGGAGCTTGCCCTGGTTCATGACGGTTCTTCGATCTGCCATGGCACGCGCCAAGCTACGCGCCCTGCCGGCAAGCGTCCGGTACTGGTTCACAGTTGGCTGCGCTCTTCGGCATTTGCCGCGTCGGCGCTTGGGTGGCAGCCGGCGACGTGTCGGTTTTCGGAGCCGCTTGGAACACCCCCATCCGGCGCCGTCCCGCGGCCCTCGACGCTGCGGCGCCTCAAGCCACGATGCGATAGCAGGGCTTGTACTCGCCCGACAGCTTCATGCGGCGCTGCCGCACGAACGACGCGAGCAGCGCATCGAGCGGCTTCAGCAACTCCGCGTCGCCATGCAGTTCGAACGGTCCGTGCTGGTCGATCAACTTGAGACCCGCCTCCTTGACGTTGCCGGCGACGATGCCCGAGAACGCGCGCCGCAGTTCCGCCGCGAGCTCGTGCGGGGGCGCGTCGCGACGCAGGTTCAGCGACGCCATCGTCTCATGGGTCGGCTCGAACGGCGTCTGCAGCTCGTGCGGGATCCGCAGCAGCCAGTTGTAGTTGTAGGCGTCGCTTTCGCGCCGCCGGTATTCGCGTACCGCGTGCATGCCCCGCAGCATCTCGCGCGCGACTTCCGCCGGGTCGTCGACGACGATCCGGTAGCACTGGCGCGCCCGTGGCCCGAGCGTACCGACCAGGAACGCGTCGATCTGCTGGAAATATTCCTCGCTGCCGCGCGGGCCGGTGAACACGACCGGGTACGGCTGCGGCTCGTTCTGCGGGTCGAGCAGGATGCCGACGAGGTAGAGGATCTCCTCGGCCGTGCCGGCGCCGCCCGGGAACACGACGATGCCGTGGCCCAGTCGCACGAAGCCCTCCAGGCGCTTTTCGATGTCGGGCAGGATCGCGAGCTGGTTCACGATCGCATTCGGCGGCTCGGCCGCGACGATGCCGGGCTCGGTCAGGCCGATGTAGCGCCCGGCGTGGATCCGCTGCTTCGCGTGGCCGATCGCCGCGCCCTTCATCGGGCCCTTCATCGCCCCGGGTCCACACCCCGTACAGACGTTGAGCCCGCGCAGCCCCATCTCGTAGCCGACCGTCTTGGTGTACTCGTACTCCTCGCGGTTGATCGAGTGCCCGCCCCAGCAGACGACGATGTCCGGCCGCACGCGGGGCAGCAGCAGCCCCGCGTTGCGCAGGATCCGGTAGACCGCGTTGGTGATGCCCTGCGGTTCGCGCAACTCCAGGCTGCCGTGCTCGTAGACCTCGCCGTGGATGTAGAGGATGTCGCGCAGTACCGCGAACAAGTGTTCCTGGATGCCGCGGATCATGCGGCCGTCGACGAAGGCGGACGCCGGCGCATTGTGCAGCTCCAGCTTGACGCCCCAGGCTTGCCGCATGATGCCGATGTCGAAGTCGGCATAGCGGTCGAAGATCGCGCGCGCGTCGTCGGTTTCGCCGCCGCTGTTGAGCACGGCGAGCGAGCAGCGACGGTAGAGCTGGTACAAGCCGCCGCGCGACGAGTCGAGCAGGCGGTCGACTTCGTGCTGCGAGAGGTTCTCGAGGCTGCCGGTCGGCGAGACGCGCGCGTCGACGAAATCGGTCTCTTCCGGCGGGCCCGCCGGGATGGCGACCTCGGCCCGCCGCATCGTCAGGGCCTGATCTCGATCGGCAGCCCGACCGAGGTGCGGAGCCAGACGTCGACCATGTCGGCGTTCGTGAGTGCGATGCAGCCGTCGGTCCAGTCACGGCTCGCGTAGAACTCGGGCGGCCGCTTCGGCACGTTCGGCTGCCCGTGGATCATGATCAGCCCGCCCGGGCTCCAGCCGTTTTCCTTGGCCCAGGCCGCGTCCTCCCGGTTCGGGTACGACACCTGGATCGCGAGGAAGAACTCGCTGCGCGGGTTGCGGCGCGTCAGCGAATATTTGCCCTCCGGCGTGCGGAAGTCCCCTTCCTGCTGCTTGTGACCGTAGGGGTTCAGGCCGAGCTTGACCGGATACTCGGCGACGGTGCGCCCCTGCCGCAGCAGGTACAGCTTGCGGTCGCTCTTGTCGACGATCAGCTTGTCGGCCTGCTCGAACGGGCGCACGGGCCCGAGGTCCGGACCGGCGCCGGCAGGATTGGCGGATCCGCCCGTGCTGCCCGGCGCGAGCGCCGCGAGCTGCGCGGCCGGAGCATCGCCCCCGACCGGTGTCCCGCCCGCGGGCGCGACCGGCGTCGTCGAGGCGGGTGCCGCAGGCAGGGGTGGGGTCGACGCGGGTGCCGCAGGCAGGGCCAGGGCCGTGGCGGGAGCGGCCACGGACGGGGTCGGCGCTCCCGATGAAACGGAACTGAAGCCCTGTGCCCCCGCGATCGGCGCGGCTAGCGACGCCGCGACGGACAGAATCACGAGGAACGTGGGCAGCAGCCGGGTCGGGAGTCCACTCATGGGGGGCAAAGTATAGCTTCGCCCGCCCGCCCACGTTGTGCGGCGGCTCACGCGTCGGGCTTGGGCGCCTGCAATGAGAGCCGCTTCGGTTCTGCCTCGAACACGCCGACAACGTCGAGCTTCTCGCTGCCCCGGAGGCTTTCCGCGCCCCGAACGACGACCGCGTCGCCCGCCTTGAGCGTGCCGTCGACCGCGATCCAGTCGCCGTCGGCGACGCCGGCCTTGACCGGGACCCGCTCCGCGCGCTGCTCGCCATTCAGCTTGACGATGTAGAGCCCGTCGGCCCGGATCACGAGCGCGTCGCGCGGCACGGAGAGCCGGCGTTGCGGCTCGCCGAGCGGCAATCGCACCTGGACGGTGTTGCCCGCGGCGAGCAGGCCGTCGACGGGCGGCGCCTTGATCAGGACCTCGAACGACTGCGTGCGCGGGTCGCCCGCCGGCACGATGGAGCTGACCTTGGCCGTGAATTCTCGGTTGTCGCCGACGACGTCGACCTCGTGGCCGGGCTGCACGGCCCGGACGTGGCGCAGCGGCACGAACATCCGGATCTCGAGTTCGTCGGGATTGACGATTCGCGCGATCACCTCGCCGCGACCCACCTCTTCGCCCGCGCGGTGGACCCGGTCGGACACGACGCCGGCAAACGGCGCCGTGAGCCGCGAACGCGAGAGCTGGTCGTTCGTCTGTGCCAGCAGCGCGCGCGCCACCTGCATGTCTGCCTCGGCGATGTCGCGGTTGGCCTGGGCCTGGTCGACGTTGAACCGCGGCACCGCGTTGCCGGAGGCGCGCAATCGCGTGAGTTCGCGTTCGAGGGCCTGGAGGTTGACTTCGGCACGCTTGACGCGCGCTGCCTGCTCGGCCCGGGCGAGCGACAGTTCGCGCGTGTCGAGCCGTGCAACGACCTGCCCGGCCGTCACGGCGGTCCCCGGTTCCGCGACCCACTGCAGCCGGCCGGCCACCGCGGCCGCGAGGTCGGCGGCCGCCCGCGAGCGGACGATCCCGGTCGCGTGCACCGACGGCGCGAGTTCACGCACCTCGGCCCGCGCAATTTCGACCGGGGACGGTCGCTCCTGCGGCGCCTGCGCATACGCGGGCGCCAATGCGGCCGCGCACCCAGTGCCCAGCAGCACAACGAGGGCGCGAATCGCGCCGCGACGGCGCGTCGGAATCCCCGCGGTCGCCGCGACGTCACCGATCGAACTGCGCATCACCGTTTCGATGTTCATGTGCATTGCGTTCCTGTCGTTCAGGCGATGGCCGGCGCGTCGCCGGTCGGGAGCGCGGCCGTGTCGGTCGCGTGCTCCCCGAGCCGCAACAGGCTCGGCATAAGGACCCACGTGAAGAGCGTGCCGACCGTCATGCCGCCGGCAACCACGGCGGCCAGGCCGCGGTAGATCTCGGCGCCGAGGCCCGGCATGAAGATCAGCGGCGCCATGCCGAGGACGGCGGTCATTGTCGAGAGCACGATCGGCCGCGCGCGCGTTTCGAGTGCCTCGGCCACGGCCTGGCGGCGCGGCACGCCGTTGCGTTCGCGCGCACGCGTCTGGTCGACGAGCAGGATCGCGGCGTTGACGACCAGTCCGAGCAGGATGATGAACCCGATCATGGTCAACAGGTCGAGCGCCTGGAAACCGAACAGGCCGAGCACCCGCAAGGCCAGGATGCCGCCGGCGACGGAGACCGGGATCACGGCCATGACGAGCAGGCTGTCCCGCATCGAGCGGAACAGCGCGGCCATCAGCGCGAACAGGATCACGAGCGCGAGCAGGAAGTTCTGGCCCATCGCGCTCAGCGCCTGGTGCAGGTCGTTGACGGAGCCGGCGTAGGTCAGTTGCACCTTGGGCGCCATGCCCGCGCGGATCTTCGGTTCGACCTGCGTTTCGAGCACCTCGATCGCCTCGTCGAGCGTCATGTCTTCCGGCGGCTCGAACTCGACGCTGACCGTGCGATGGCCGTTGACTCGAACGAGCTGCGACGGACCCACGGTCTGTCGCAGCGCCGTGAGTTCGCCGACGGTCTGCACACCTGCCTGCGGCGTGACGATCGGCAGTTCCGCGAGTTCCTCGGGCGAGTGCCATTCCTGCGACTTGATGATGATGTCGAGCCGGTCGTTGCCGTCGAAGTACTCGCCGGCCCACAGGCCGCCGGTGTAGGCGCGAATCGCCGACGCCACCTCCGTGCGTGACAGGCCCGAGCGCGCGATGCGCCACTCGTCGGGAACGAGCTGCAGTTCCGGCTGGTTCAACTCGAGGCCCGGGAATGCCTGCGGGAACGTCTCCGGAATCGCCTTGGGGATCTCCTCGGTCGCGATGCGCGCCGCGTCCATCAGCGCGGCGAGATCGGCGCCCTGGAAGTCGAGCCGGATCTCGCGCGAGTTGTCGCCGTCGACCGCCAGCAGCGAGCCGCGCTGCGTGAAGACCTGCGTGTCCGGAAAACCCACCATGATTTCGTCGCGCAGCAGCCGCACCATCTCGGGAATGTCGCGCGGGTCTTCGGGATAGACGACTGCCGTGCCGCCAAAGCCGCCGAAGGCCGAGAAGTTGTAGTACTTCACCTTGGGTTCTTTCTTGCCCTCGAGGTAGGGCTTGAGCCGCTCGATCACGACCGGCGCGAGTTCGGCGCGCGCGGTCTCGATGTTGCCGCCGGGGGGCAGCCGCATGTTGTTCCAGATCATGTCGGTCTGCGCGACCGGCAGGTAGTCGACCTTCGGCGCGAGCAACCAGATCGCGAGCAGGCTCGCGCCGGTGATGCCGCCGATCCACGCGAGCCGCGCCGTCGGGCGTTCGGTGAGCCGCATCGCGAACTCGGTCATGCCGCGCCACCAGTGCGCGTGCTGGTCGGCCGGGATGCCCTTCGCGAGCGCCCAGCGGTTGGCCGCGGGGATCACCGTCATGGCGACCAGCAGCGACGCCGCGTGCGAGACCGACATCGTGATCGCGAGGTCCTTGAACAGCTGGCCCTCGAGGCCCTCCATGAACAGGATCGGCAGAAAGATCGCGATGCTGGTCAGCATCGAGGCGAGCAACGCAGGCATCACCTCGGTCGCGCCCTCGATGGTCGCCGTCCAGGCGTCCTTGCCCTCCTGCAGGAAGCGGATCACGTTGCCCTGCACGATCAGCGCCGCGTCGATCACGATGCCGGTCGAGAACGCGAGGCCCGCGAGCGAGACCACGTTCAGCGTGCGTCCCAGCAGTTGCATCGTGATGATCGCGAAGAACAGCGAAATCGGGATCGATGCGCCGATCACGAGCAGCGCGCGTGGCCCGCGCAGGAAGTACCAGAGGCCCCCGACCGCGAGCAGGATGCCGATCGCGAGGCTCTCCTCGACGAAGCCGATCGCGCGGCGCACGTACACGCTCGCGTCCCACGAGAGGTCGGCGTAGAGGTTTTCCTTGGCGAGCGGGCCGCTGTTGAGCTCGGCGATCGCCTCCTTGATGCCGTCGACGACCTCGACCGTGTTGGAATCGGACATCCGCTGCAGCGTGACGTAGTAGGCGGGCACGCCGCTGCGGTACGAGAACCAGAACGCGTCGACGTGCGCGGTGCGTATTTCCGCGACGTCGCGCAGGTACAACGGACGGTCCTCGCTCCAGCCGACGACCAGGTCGCCGAGCTGATCGACCGGCTCGCGGCCCGTGACGCGCACGGTGAATTGCCGGCGGCCGACATTGGCGAAACCGGCGGAGACGTCACGGGCCGCGATGACCGTCTGGGCGATCCGCTGGGGCGAGAGGCCGAGCGCCGCGAGCCGGTGCGGGTCGAACGTGACCTGCACCTCGCGCGGTCGGCCGCCTTCGAGGTTGACGCGCGAAACGCCGGGCACCCGCGCGAGGCGCGGCTCGACGACCTCCTCGATGAACTGCTGGTACTGCACTGCGATGTCGGGCACCGAGTGCCCTTCGGTCGGCCGGATCAGCAGCGAGGCCGCGTTCTGGGTCTGGAAGTTGTCACCGCCGAAGACCTGCGGCTCGTCGGCATCCGGGGGCAGCGGCGGCAGGGTGTTCAGGCGCGAGACGACGTCGAGCATCACGAGCGTCATGTCGGTGCCGACTTCGAACGTGAGCTGCACGCCGCCACGACCGCGGTTCGATTCCGAGCCCATCTCGACCAGGCCCGGCAAGCCGCGCATCGCCTCCTCGATCGGCTCGATCAGCGCCTCCTCGAGTTCGGCGGGCGCCGCTTCGCGCCACTCCGCGTTGACGAACAGCTGCGGCTGGCGCGTGTCCGGCAGCAGCTGGATCGGCAACCGCAGCATGGCAAGCAGGCCGAACAGCACGACGATGGCTGCGGCGGCTGCCACGGCGGCGGGGTTCTTCAGGCTGCGTTCCGACAGTTTCATGGCGCCATACCCCCGTTCACCCAAGCCAGCGCAGGGCCCGCACGGACCCCGTCGAAGCGCGGATTCTGCGCCGGACCCGGCACGCCACGTACGGGCGGTGAGCCGACCGGTGTGGGGGGTGCGACGAACGGTGGTGGCGCATGACGTACAGATGCGCCAGCCCGCACTTTGGTTTGATCGACGTTGCGGTCACCGGCGGGCAGTCCGTGCGACAGGGGTCCGCGGCCGGTGTAGGCGTTCGGACGACGCCGCGGCCCGTGCGTTTTGCCTACACTGCCGGCACTTGCCCGCTTCGCCGGGCCGGGGGAGCGTAGCGTGCAAGCATGCCGATGAGGGAAGTCGCCGAGCACGTCCGGCGATTCATCGTCGAAACCGTCGATTCGGTGCCCGAACTCGAGGCGCTGCTGCTGTTGCGCGCGCACCGGGACCGCCCGTGGAGCGCCGAGGAAGCGGGCGCACGTCTGTACGTGAGCGTCACCGTGGCGGCCCACGTCCTCGCGACGCTGGCGAGTCGCGGGGTGCTCGTCGCGGAAGGATCCGGCTACAGGTACGCGCCGGCGCGACCCGAACTGGACGCGGTCGTTGCAGACCTCGCGTCGGCGTACGCGACGCAGCTGATCGCCGTCACGCGGCTCATCCACGGCAAACCTGCGCCGAGCGTGCTGCAGTTCGCCGACGCGTTCCGCCTGCGCAAGGAGACCTGACCATGGGCTCGATCGTCTACGTGCTCTGCGCCGTCGCCGCCTTCGGCTGCTGTGTGCTGCTGTTGCGCGCCTACCGCCGGGTCGGCGCCCGATTGCTGCTCTGGAGCGCCATCTGCTTCGGGTGCTTCACGCTCAACAACGCACTCGTCGCGCTCGACCTGTTCGTGTTCCCGGACCTCGACCTGTTCCCGCTGCGTAACGCGAGCGCGATCGTCGGCATCGTCTCGCTGCTCTACGGGCTGGTCATGGAGGCTCGCTGACGATGACACACGCATGGTCGTTGCTGATGCTCGGGGCCATTGCGATGGGCTGCTTCGTGGCCGGACTGCTGTTCCTGCGTTTCTGGCGCGACAGTCGCGACCGGTTCTTCCTGCTGTTCGCGCTGTCGTTCTTCGTCGAAGCGTTCAGTCGCGTGCTGCTCGCGACGAGTGCGCGGCCCAATGAAGGCAGCCCGTGGCTGTACGGCATCCGCCTCGTGGCCTACCTGCTGATCCTCTGGGCGATCTACGAGAAGAACCGGCGCGGCGCGAAGGCGGACGCGACGGGCCGGCGCGAACCATCGTCCGTCGAACGCTAGCCGGCACGGTACGGACCGCCGCTCGTTGTTACCATAGCGCCGACGATGATGGCCGAAACCCTCCTGCTGACCGCGGTCGGCTTCCTGCTGGTGCTGCTGAACGGCTTTTTCGTCGCGGCCGAGTTCGCGATCGTCAAGCTGCGCCGCACGCAAGCCGACGAGCTGGCGCTGACCGAGGGCCTGCGCGGCCGGATCCTCCGGATCGTGCGCTCGCACCTCGATGCGTACCTCTCGGCCTGCCAGCTCGGCATCACGCTCGCCTCGCTCGGTCTCGGCTGGATCGGCGAGCCGGCGTTCGCGCGGCTCATCGAGCCGCTGCTGCGCATGCTGGGCATCGACGACCCCGACGTGATTCACGCGATCGCCTTCGCGTTCGCTTTCGGGTTGATCTCGTTCCTGCACATCGTGCTCGGCGAGCTCGCGCCCAAGTCGCTCGCGATCCGGCGCGCGGAGGCGGTGTCGCTCAATACGGCGCTGCCGCTCTACGCGTTCTACTGGATCATGTACCCGTTCATCTGGATGCTGAACGGCACGGCGAACGTGATCCTGCGACGCATGGGCGTCGAAATGGCCAGCGAGGGTGACGCGGCGCACTCGATCGACGAGTTGCGCACCGTGCTCAAGGCGAGCCACCGCCACGGCGAAGTGGGGACGGTCGAGGCGCAGATCGCCTCGCGCGGGCTCGAACTCGGCGAGCTGGTCGTCGGCGACGTGATGCGGCCGCTTGCGGAACTGGTCTCGATCGACGTCGACGCCTCGATCGAAGCCGTGCTGGCCGAGGTGCGCAAGACGCGTTTCACGCGCTATCCGGTGCGCGACCCGCACTCGCAGCGGTTCGTGGGGCTGCTGCACATCAAGGACCTGATCACTGCCCCGGAGCGGCTGCGCGACATGGGCACGATCCGCAGGTACCTGCGGCCGCTGCCGGTCGTCAAGGAGACCGATCGGCTCGAGGACGTGCTCGCCGCGTTCCGGCGCGGCGACCCGCACTTCGGCATCGTCACGGACCTGCTCGACACGGAGATCGGCTTCCTGACGTTCGAGCTCGTCGTCGAATCGATGTTCGGGCCCGTCGAGGACGAGTTCGCGAAAGAGTCGCCCGCCTGGCAGAGGCACGCCGACGGCAGCGTGACCGGCGCGGCGAGCCTGTCGATCCTGAGTCTCGAGAGCGAGCTCGGCGTGATCGCGCCGACCGTCGAGGCCAACAGCGTCGGCGGTCTCGTCATCGAGACGCTGGGGCGCATTCCAGGCGCGGGTGAGCGCGTCGAACTGCCGGGTTTCGAGATCGACGTGCTGTCGCTGCACGGACCGAAGGTGGTCGACGTGCGCGTACGGCGTCTCGCGACCCCGGAGTCCGAGGCGGACGACGCGTCGGGCTGAGCGCGGCTTCAGTTCGTTTCGCGTTCCCGGGCGCGCGCCAGCAGCACTTCGATACATTCGCGCTTCAGCACCTTGCCGGTGGTGTTGCGGGGCAGCGCATCGACGAGCTCGAGACGCTCCGGCAGCATGAACCGCGCCACTCCCGCCTCGACGAGCTGCCGCTTCAGGCTCTCGAGCGTCAACGTGGCCCCCGCTGCGAGCGCGACGACCGCGCAGGTGCGTTCACCCAGTCTCGGTTGACGTCCGTTCTACATTTCTATATCTTTGGAATTATGGATCAGAAAGCAACCGTTCAGGCCCTGGCCGCCCTCGCGCAGGAATCCCGCCTCGCCGTGTTCCGCCTGTTGGTGAAGCGCGGCCCTGAGGGCTACTCCGCCGGCGAGATCGGGGACCGGGTCGAAATTCCCGGTCCCACGCTCTCCTTCCACCTGAAGGAACTGACCCAGGCCGGCCTGATCACGCCGCGCAAGGAGGGTCGCTTCATCTATTACGCGCCCAACTTCGAGCGCATGAACGGCTTGCTCGGCTACCTGACCGAAAACTGCTGCAGCCAGGGCACGACGTGTGCCCCGGCCTGTGCCCCGAACAACGCTACCGACCGCAAGAGGAAATCGGCATGAAGCGCTTCCCCGTCCACGTGTCCGTAAGGACCGGTCTCGCAACCCAGCATGCTGCGCATGACGGGGGTGAGGTACCCGTTGTCGAGCCCGCGGATCGGGGCGATCTCGCTGCGGTGCGGGTGCTCCTCGACGAGGCCGGGTTGCCGAGCTCGGACCTCTCGGCCGCGATGGCGGTGCGGCTATTCGTGGTGCGAGACGGCAAGCGCGTGCTCGGCGCCATCGGGCTCGAGTCGTTCGGCACGACGGGACTGCTGCGCTCGCTGGTGGTGAGTGAAGACGCGCGCGGTCGCGGCCTCGGCGGGGTGCTCGTGGCCTCCCTGGAACGGTTTGCCCGCGCGGCAGGGCTCGCCGAGCTCGTAC
>DASUMQ010000332.1:0-6166 GCA_036277615.1 Steroidobacteraceae bacterium | reverse complement strand
CAAGGCGACGCCCGAAGGCGCGCGCGACTACCTGGTGCCGAGCCGCACGCAACCGGGCAAGTTCTTCGCGCTGCCGCAGTCGCCGCAGATCTTCAAGCAGCTGCTGATGATGTCGGGCTTCGATCGCTACTACCAGATCGTCCGCTGCTTCCGCGACGAGGACCTGCGCGCCGACCGCCAGCCCGAGTTCACGCAGCTCGACATCGAGACCTCGTTCCTCGCACGCGACGACATCATGGCGCTCATGGAAGGTCTCGTGCGCAAGCTGTTCGAGGACGTACTCGGCCAGTCGCTGCCAGACCCGTTCCCGCGGATGACGTACGCGGAGGCCATGCGCAGATACGCGTCCGACAAGCCGGACCTGCGCATTTCGCTCGAGCTGGTCGACGTCGCGGACCTGGTCAAGGACAGCGAGTTCAAGGTGTTTTCCGGTCCCGCCGCGGCCGCGGACGGCCGGGTCGCGGCGCTGCGCGTGCCGCAGGGCGGCGAAAGACTCTCGCGCAAGCAGATCGATGACTACACGGTGTTCGTCGCCCGCTACGGCGCGAAAGGCCTCGCGTACGTCAAGGTCAACGACGTTGCCGGGGGCCGTGACGGCCTCCAGTCGCCGATCCTGAAGTTCCTGTCCGACGCCGCGGTCGCGGGACTCCTGGAACGCACCGGCGCGCAGACCGGCGACCTGGTCTTTTTCGGCGCGGACAAGGCCAAGGTCGTCAACGACGCGCTCGGCGCGTTGCGGCTCAAGGTCGGGCAGGACCTCGGACTGGTGCGAGACGGCTGGGCGCCGCTCTGGGTCGTCGATTTCCCGATGTTCGAGTGGGACGCCGATGCGAAGCGCTGGGCCGCGATGCATCACCCGTTTACCGCCCCGATCGGCGACGATCCGGCGGCGCTCACGGCGAACCCGGGTGGCACGCTCGCGCGCGCCTACGACATGGTCCTGAACGGCTCGGAGATCGGCGGCGGCTCGGTGCGCATCCATCGCCCCGAGATGCAGTCGACGGTGTTCGAACTGCTCGGGATCGGCGCCGAGGAAGCGCAGAAGAAGTTCGGCTTCCTGCTGGAGGCGCTCAGGTACGGGGCACCGCCGCACGGCGGCATCGCGTTCGGCCTCGACCGTCTCGCGATGCTGATGGCCGGCGCGGACTCGATTCGCGACGTCATTGCGTTCCCAAAGACGCAGACGGCGACCTGCCCGCTCACCGACGCCCCGACCGAAGTCCCCGAGCAGCAGCTGCGCGAGCTGCACGTTCGCGTCAAGCTGCCCGTCAAGGAGTGATGCCGGACACACGCGAACCGGTCGTGCTCGTGCACGGCCTGTGGATGATCGGCCACGAGTTCAGTGTGCTGCGGCACCGGTTGCAGGCGCGTCACGGCTTCGACGTTCACGTCTTCCCGTACCCCTCGCTGCACGGCGATGCCGTCGAGATCGGCGCCGACCTCGCGGAGTTCGCGCGTCGCTGCGCCGGCGACGCACGACGCGTGCACGTGGTCGGGCACAGCCTCGGCGGTGCGATTGCCTACCGCGCGCTCGAACAGGGATTGCGCGACGTGCCGGGTCACACGGTCGTCATGGCATCGCCGCTGAACGGTTGCCGCGCGGCGCACGGCGCCGTACGGTTCGCGATGCTGCGATCGTTGCTCGGCCCGCACGTGCTCCACGAGCTCGCCGAGGGCTGCGATCGGTGCTGGACCGGCGGCGACGGGTCACGCACGCTCGGCGCGATCGCCGGCTCGCGCCGCGTCGGCATCGGGCAGTTCTTCGCGCACTTCGACGAGGACAACGACGGCACGGTCGCAGTCGCCGAAACCGTGATCCCGGGCCTCACCGACCACCTCGTGCTGCCGCACAGCCACATCGGCATGCTGTTCGCGACCGATGTGGCGGAGCAGGTTGCCCACTTCCTGCGCCACGGGCGGTTTGAGCGACCGACACCGTAGCCCGACGCGGGGTGGTCACGTCGCCCGCAGATCGAGTCGGTCGCGCGATCAAGGAAAAAAAAGGGGAGCCGAAGCTCCCCGTGAGTGCAAGGGCTGTTCGCCCTTCAGGGAGTCAAGAGTTCTTGAGCGCGCCGCGCATCGGTAGCAGCAAGCGTCGCACTTGCGCGGCGCGGTGTGGATGGTCGAAACGCCCCTTCGCGCGTCTCATTTCGGCCGACACGAACCGGGCGCCGTGACGCAGCCACTTCGTTTCCACCGATCCGGTTGCAATTGACCATGGTTCGCTTGGCTGTTTTCGCGATTTGACAGTTGCGGCACCCGTCGTCGATGCGAAAACTGCGCGCGTACGACAAACGCAAACCCGTCGAAAGGCGGGGACGCAAAGCCACCGGTCTAACGGCCTTCGAGGTCCACGACAGCGGGGTTGCCGGGGTGGCACCACCTCGTGATTCGCGGCGACGGCGTTCCTGCGCCGATCGCGCCCGGCAGCTCCGTGCTCGTGCCTCGTCTCCCGCGCTCCGCGGACCGGTTCGTCGTTGGATCGACAACGGTTCCGGAGACAGACGTGAAGCAGACGAAGACGGTTTTGGGGGCGATGTTGCTGGGCACGCTCGCGTTGGTCGCGACCTCGGCGCAGGCCGCGGTGGCGCCGAAGATCCGGGGCACACCGGATACCAGCGTGGCGATCGGGGAATCCTATGCATTCCAGCCGCAGGCGACGGACGCGGATGGCAGCAGCCTTCGGTTCATCGTCCGCAACCAGCCGTCGTGGACGACGTTCGACACGACCACGGGCCGTTTGCGCGGCACGCCCCGCGCCGACGACGTTGGGTCATATGCGGACGTGACGATCCGCGTCACCGACGGCACCTACTGGCGTACATTGCCGCCGTTCACGATCCGGGTGGGTACGGCGCCGACGGAGACGGACACCAAGACCGAATCGCCGTCCACGACCCGCAAGGCCAACTATGGCCACTACTTTGCGACGCGCTACGAGGACACGCCGGCGGACGTCGCGATGCTCTGCGGTCAGTCCGGCGTGAAGGGCGTGATCTGGCGTCGGACCTGGAACGAGGTCGAGCCGTCGCCCGGCGTCTACGATTTCAGCTCGTTCGACCAGGTGTTGCGTGCCATCGCCGGCTCGCACAATCCGCAGTGCCAGCTCTGGATCTTCGTCGAGTACAAGAGTTTCAACGCGAGCCCCGTGCGCAACCCGTGCCCGGCCCACCTGCAGGCGCGTTACTCGGCGCCGAACGCCGACGGTCACCGCGCCGAGACCTGCTTCATGTGGGAGCCGGTGGTCAAGGACGCGTACGTGCGCATGATGAAGGCGGCCGGGACGCGCTACGACGCAAATCCGCGCGTCGAGGGCTTCGTGCTGCAGGAGTCGGCGCTCGGCTTCAACGGCGAGTACTCGCAGGACGTCTCGGCCGGCGGCACGTACACCGCGGCCAGGTGGCGTGACGCTCTGGTGGACATGGTCGCCCAGTGCGGCAATGCGTTCTCGAACAGCCGCTGCCTCGTGTTCCTGAATTTCCTCAAGGGCGGGCAGCAATACCTCAACGACGTCTCGAGAGCGATCTCGGCGATCCCGGGCAATCGCGGGTGCATGTCGGGCCCGGACCTGCTGCCCGACAACAGGTCACTGTTCGACGGGAAGGACGCCGTCTATCAGGTGCTGGTGCGGCACAAGGGCTGCCGCTCGAACAGCGCGCAGAACAACTCGTACGGCATCCGCGGTTTCAACATGGACCAGGTGTTCAACTTCGCCGTGCGCGGCACGTTCGGGGAGTTCGACACAGGGGCGCCCCGTGCGAGCGGCGTCTGCGTGAACTCGTACCTGTTCTGGAACCACCGCGTGAAGGTCAGCTGGACCGGCCAGAGCTGGCTCGACGCGCTGCCTGTGATCGCGGCCTATCCGTACGGGCGCAACTGGCTGGAGCAGTGCCAGGGCGATTCGACGGCCCCTTAGGTGCGGGGACTCATCCTCTCCCGCGTGTGCGGGAGGGGATCGTTCAGCGGCGGCGGAAGAAATTCTGCCGCGCGCCGGGCGGCGGCGCCGCGCGCTCGTCCTTGTGGCGAAAGTTGATGCGACCCTTGGTGAGGTCGTACGGCGACATCTCGAGCGTCACCTTGTCACCGGCCAGGATCCGGATCCGGTGCTTGCGCATCTTGCCGGAGAGGTACGCCGTGACCTCGACGCCGTTCTCCAGCGTCACCAGAAAGCGCGTGTCCGGCAGCACCTGGTGCACGGTCCCCTGCATGTCGATCAGTTCTTCCTTGGCCAAGCTTCACCTCGTCAATGGACGGTAGAGGTTTGCCGGCGACACGAAGATGAACGGAGCGCTGGGGCCGAGGGGGCTCCGGGGGAGCGTCGGCGCGGTGCGTCAGCAGATGACGGTCTAACGGCGGCGACACCATACAGCATTCGTGACGGCGTCGTGCAAATAAGCTCACGGGCGGACCCGAATGTGCGTATAGTCCGCTGCGGGTAGTCTCCCTTCTACTTTCTGTTTCGGTCCCCGCGCCAGATCGGCGCATCCTGCGGGCCCGCGCGCTAAGCCTGAAGAGTTTCCGATCCACGTGGCACCGTTGCCACGCGTCTGTGATCGCCGGTGCTCACTGCACCGGAGTTCAGTCGCGCTGCCTCATGCCTTGTTTCCCCGGGCCTCGACGTCGCCACGCCTGTGCAAGGCACGACGAACCGGCCCCGACCGAGAGTATTTTTCAAATGAGCAAGATTTACGTTGGCAACCTGCCGTTCTCCGCTGACGAGAACGCCGTCCGCTCCCTGTTCGCCGCCCACGGCACCGTCGATTCCGTCGCGCTGATCAACGATCGCGACACCGGCCGTCCCCGTGGTTTCGGCTTCGTCGAGATGACGTCGAACTCCGAGGCCGCCCGCGCCATCCAGAACCTCAACGGGTTCCAGATGGACGGACGTGCGCTCAAGGTGAACGAAGCGCAGGCCAAGACCGAGCGCCCGCGTCGCTGGTAATCAGCGAATGAAATGCAGGCGGCCCTTCGGGGCCGCCTTGCTTTTGAGGTGCGCCGATCCACGCGCGCACGGACGATCAGGGTTTTCCGTCGTCCAGCAGTTCCTTCAGGCGAAAGAGCACGTCGAGCGCGGCACGCGGGCTCAGTGATTCCGGGTCGACCCCCTCGAGCATGCGGCGCAGCGCCGACTCGGCCTCGTTTCGCGGCGGCACGAGCGGCAGTTCCTGTTGCGGCGTCGGCGGCCGGGTCGCGTGTTCGCGACGCTCGAGTTCCTGCAGGTAACGTCGTGCCTCGGTGATCACCGTGCGCGGTACCCCCGCCAGGCGTGCGACCTGCAACCCGTAGCTCTGGTTCGCCGGACCTTCCTTGACCGCGTGCAGAAACACGAGTTGATCGCCGTGCTCGGTCGCGTCGAGGTGCACGTTGGCGCAAGCCGGCAGTTCCTCGGCCAGCGCGGTCAGTTCGAAGTAGTGCGTCGCGAACAGCGTGAACGCGCCGATCTCGCGACCGAGCTGGCGCGCGCATGCCCACGCGAGCGAGAGCCCGTCGAACGTGCTCGTGCCGCGGCCGATTTCATCCATGAGCACCAGGCTGTCGCGCGTTGCATTGTTCAGGATGTTCGCGGCTTCGGTCATCTCGACCATGAACGTGGAACGGCCCCCGGCCAGATCGTCCGCCGCGCCGATTCGCGTGAACACGCGATCCACCGGGCCGATCCGCGCCGAGTCGGCCGGAACGTAGCTGCCGATGCCGGCGAGGATCACGATCAGTGCCGCCTGGCGCATGTAGGTCGACTTGCCGCCCATGTTGGGGCCGGTCACGACCAGCATGCGCCGGTGGTCGTTCAGGTCGAGGTCGTTCGGCACGAACGGACCGTCGAGGTTCTGTTCGACGACGAGGTGCCGGCCACCGCGGATTTCGATGCACGACTCGTCCGTGAGTACGGGTCGCACCAGCCGCAGCGCCGTCGCACGCTCGGCCAGGTTCGCGAGCACGTCGAGTGCGGCGAGAGAGGCTGCGGCCTCCTGCAGGGCGGGTAACGCATCGGTGAGCGTGTCGAGCAGGCCTTCGTACAGCTCGCGTTCGCGCGCGAGCGCCCGGTCACGCGCCCCCAGTACCTTGTCCTCGAACGACTTGAGCTCGCTCGTGACGTAGCGCTCCGCATTCCTGACCGTCTGGCGCCGGATCCAGTCGGCCGGCACCTTCTCCGCCTGGCTGCGGCTCA
>DASUMQ010000331.1:0-5322 GCA_036277615.1 Steroidobacteraceae bacterium | reverse complement strand
AATCCGGACGTCATTTACCTGATGCCGTTCTACGACACGCGCAACGGGCCGGTGGTGCTGGAGATCCCGCCGGCGATGGAGGGATCGATCACCGGCAGCGTGGACGAGGCGTGGCAGACGGCCATCGAGGACGTCGGCCCGGCGGGCGTGGATAAAGGCAAGGGCGGGAAGTACCTGATCGTACCGCCCGACTACGCGGGCGAGGTTCCGGCGGGCTACATCCGCATGCCGTCGTCCACATATACGGGCTACGCACTCCTGCGCTCCAACATCGGCAGCGGCAGCGAGGCCGACATCGCCAAGGCCGTCACGTACGGCCGGACAGTGCGAATGTACCTGCTGGCGCAGGCATCCGATCCGCCATCCACGAAATTCGTCGACGCGGCCGACGTCGTGTACGACAGCACCATTCGATACGACGCGACCTACTTTGAGAAACTGCACCGGTTCGTGCAACGCGAACCGTGGCTCGAGCGCGACCGCATCATGATCGACCTGCTTCGCTCGATCGGCATTGAAAAAGGCAAGCCGTTCGCACCGGATACAGCCACGCAGGCGACGCTCAAGGCCGCGGCCGCCGAAGCGCGGTCGTGGCTCGAAGTGCAGCTCGAAGCCGCCTTTACTCCACCTTATTTCAGCAACAGCCACTGGGGTGTGCCGGTCGATCAAGCGGTGCTCGAAGGCCTCGGCGACAACTTCGCCCGGCGTGACGCCTATCCGGTCAGCGGCCGGGGTGTGATGTACACGTTCGGCTTCTTCAGCGCCAAGCACCTGGGCCAGGGACAGTTCTACCTCATGTCCATCAAGGACAACGCGGGGCAGCCGCTCGACGGTGGTCGCACGTACCGTTTGACCGTGCCACCGAAGGCGCCCGTCAAGCTTTATTGGTCCGCTACCGCGTACGATCGTGACACGCACGCGTTGATCCGCGATCAATCCCGGTCAAGCCGCGCCTCGACGTCGCAAGGCCTGCAGAGGAATGCCGATGGGTCGGTGGACGTCTATTTCGGGCCCAAGGCGCCGCCCGGAAAGGAGCCTAATTGGGTACCGACGCGCCCCGGCGGACGGTTCGAGGTGTTATTCCGACTTTACGGGCCGGAGCAGCCGCTGTTCGACAAGACGTGGCAGTTGCCGGACATCGTCGAAACGACCGTCCGGTGATTTGGGCAGCAACCGGTGTAATTGACAGGTTCCTCGCTATCAACATGCCAGGCGCTTCGCGCCAGAGCGAACGACACATGCCAACTCGTCTTGCCTCATGCAGCTGTGGTCAGCTCACGGCTCAGGTCGCCGGTGAGCCGGTACGCGTCTCCATCTGCCATTGCCTGGCTTGCCAGCGCCGAACCGGCAGCGTCTTTGGAGAACAGGCCAGGTTTCCTCGCGAGAATGTGTCCATCTCCGGTGCCTCCACTGAGTTCATCCGCGTCGGCGATGAGGGATCACGAGCCAAGTTCCATTTCTGCCCGAAGTGCGGCTCCACCGTCTATTACGAGCCTGGGGGTCTGGGGGAATTCCTGACAATCCCCGTGGGAGCGTTTGCCGATCCGGACTTCCCTGCTCCGCGTGTCTCCGTCTACGAATCACGAAAGCACAAGTGGGTCACTCCTCCGCCGGAGGCAGAGCATATTCCATGAGCCCACAGGCGCGGTGATGCAGGTCGGAAGGTCGGACCCGGACGTCTAGCCCCGCAGCCGCCGACCCTCCGGGTCGTACAGCGGTTGCAGCCGCACTGTCGCCGCGCACAGTTCGCCGAGGATGTCGATCTCGAACTGCTCACCGTCGCGCGCTAGCGGCGTCGGCACGTAGCCTGCGGCCAGGCTGCGCTCGACGCAGTGACCGTACGCGCCGGAGGTCACGTACCCCACCGCCTGACCGTCCTTCATGATCGACTCGTACCCGACGACGTCTGCGTCGCGCGCCTCGACTTCCATCACGACGAACCGCCGCTTCGGTCCAGCCGAGCGTTCCGTGATCACGGCCGTGCGTCCGACGAAGTCGACGTTCTTGCCGTAGTCGACGAATCGGTCGAGCCCGGTCTCACCCGGTGTGTAGTCGGGGCGAAAGTCCTTGTTGAACGAGCCGTAGTTCTTCTCGAGCCGCAGCGACGAGAGCGCGCGTCCCCCGAACAACCGCAGGTCGTGCGCCTCTCCCGCCTCGCGCAGGTCGTCGTAGAGCGAGGCGATATAGTCGGGTGTGGTCCACACCTCGAAGCCCAGCTCGCCGGTGAAGCCTGCGCGCGTCACGATCGACGGCGCGTAGCCGACCGCGGTCTCCGTCACGTCGAACAGCTTGAATGCCGTGGACGCGAGGTCGCGGCGCACGAGCGACTGCAGCACCTCGCGCGCCCGCGGCCCGGCGAGCGAGAAGCCGCAGAGGGTCGAGGCCGCGGAGCGCACCAAGACGTCCGCGGGTGGTTGCTGCGCCCAGAACCAGCGCAGGTGGAATTCCTCGGCGAAGCCTGAGCCCACGATGAAGAAGCGGTCGTCGGCGAGACAGGCAATCGAAAGGTCGCCGACGATGCGGCCCGCCGGATTCAGCATCGGCGCGAGGCCAAGCCGACCCGGCCGCGGGATGCGGCACGCGAAGACACGGTCGAGCCACGCACGCGCGCCGCGACCGGTGATCTCATACTTGCCGTAGTTCGTGGTCTCGTAGAGACCCGCGGCGCTGCGCACGGCGAGGCACTCCTCGCGCACGATCGGAAACGCCTCCGAGCGCCGATAGGTCGGCGTCTCGGTCGGCTCGACGCCCGGCGGCGCGAACCAGAGCGCGTGCTCGAGCCCGAAGTTCGCACCCATTACTGCGCCTTGCTCGCACAGCCGATCGTAGATCGGCGACCGCCGCACCGGCCGCGCGGCCGGCAGTTCCTCGTTCGGGTACGCGAGCCGGAAGCGGCGTCCGTAGTTCTCGGGCACCTTGATCGACGTGTACTTCGGCGTCGCGAAGTGGCCGAACCGCGCGACGTCCATCGAGAGGATGTCCTGGCCCGGGTCGCCTTCGGCCATCCAGCGCGAGAGCACGAGTCCGATCCCGCCGCCCTGGCTGAACCCCGCCATCACGGCGCATGCGACCCAGTAGTTGCGCAGCCCGCGCACGGGCCCCACGAGCGGGTTGCCGTCGGGCGCGAACGTGAAGGGCCCGTTGATCGCCTTGCGGATGCCGACGCGGCCGAGCGCCGGAAAGTGCTCAAACCCGACCTCGAAATACGGCGCGAGGCGCTCGAACTCGTCGGGCAGCAACTGCATCGAAAAGTCGTCGGGCGTCGCGACGGGCGCCCAGACCTTGCCGTGCGGCTCGTAGGTGCCGATCAGCACGCCGCCGCGCTCCTGTCGCAGGTAGATCTCGCCCGAGTAGTCGGTGGTGTTGACGATTTCCTTCGACCGCCCGGCGAGCTCCGGGATGTCCTCGGTCAACAGGTAATGGTGCTCCATCGCGAGCACGGGCAGCTCGATGCCGACCATGCGCCCGACCTCCCGTGCCCAGAGTCCCGCGCAGTTGACGACGTGGCCGGCGTGCACGGTGCCCTTGTCGGTGATGACCTCCCAGCTGCCGTCGGCGCGGGGCCGCACCTCGACGACGCGCGTGAAGCGCTCGACCGCGGCGCCGAGCCCGCGCGCGGCCTTGACGTACGCGTGCGTCGTGCCCGACGGGTCGCAGTGCCCGCCGTCCGCACGCCAGAGGGCGCCGATGAAGTGACGCGGGTCGATCAGCGGGTTCAGCTCGCACGCCTCGTCGAGCGAGATCATCTCGGTTTCCATGCCGAGGTAGCGTGCGCGCGAGCAGATCAGCCGCAGGCTGTCGAGTTCGCCCTGGTTCGCCGCGAGCATCAGGCCGCCGTTCGGGTGCAGGCCGCACGACTGACCCGACAGCTCCTCGATCTCCCGGTACAGGTCGATCGTGTATTTCTGCAGGCGCGAGATGTTGGCCTCGCCGTTGAACGTGTGCATGCCGCCGGCGGCGTGCCACGTCGAGCCGGAGGTGAGCTCGCTCTTCTCGAGCAGCAGCACGTCGGTCCAGCCGAGCTTCGCGAGGTGGTACAGGACGCTGGCGCCGACGACGCCGCCGCCGATCACGACGGCCTGGGCGGAAGCCTTCATTGGGTGGTGTCTCTTCCCGGGTCGGGCGATGTGACCATTGCCGCCCGGCACTTGGCAAGCACTCGAACGGGCTTGACGGGGCGCGTGCGGGCCGCCACCGTTCGACGCGGCTCGTCCGACGCGTGGGGAGGATTGACACGTGGCGCAGTGGCTCAGGGCAGTCGCGCTGGCTGGTTTGCTGTGCGTGTCCGTACACACGACCGCGGCAACCGCGGCAAAGCCGGTCGTGGTGTCCTCGAAGCTCTCGAGCGAGTCCGCGATGATCGGCCAGATGATCCGGCTGCTGCTCGAGGCGAACGGTATCGAGACCGCCGACCGCACGACGCTCGGCGCAACGCCGGTGGTGCGCCGGGCGCTGCTCGGCGGCGAGATCGACCTTTACGTCGAATACACGGGCAATGCCGGTTTCTTCTTCAACCGACCCGCCGACGCCGCGTGGAAGGACCTGCGCCGCGGCTACGAACTCGGCGCGCAACTCGACCTGCAGCACCACCGGATCGTCTGGTTGACGCCCGCGCCCGCGAGCAACGCCTGGGCGCTTGCGGTCCGGCGTGACGTGGCGCGCAAGCATCGACTCGCCACGCTCAGCGATTTCGCTCGCTGGGTGCGCGAGGGCGGCGACGTCGTCCTCGCCTGCTCGGCCGAATTCGCCAACGCCGGCACCTTGCGCTCGCTCGAGCGCACCTACGGCTTTCACCTCGAACCGCACCAGAAGATCGTGCTCGCCGGCGGCGAGACGGCCGCCACGATCGGCGCCGCGGCGGCGCGCACCAACGACGTCAACACGGCCATGGTGTACGGCACGGACGGCGGCATCGTCGCCGCCGACCTCGTGCTGCTCGAGGACGACCGCCATGACCAGCCGATCTATGCACCAGTGCCCACGGTCCGCGAGGCGGTAATCCGGATGTACCCGACGATCCCCGACATCGTCCGTCCGCTGATGCAGCGCCTCGACACCGCGACACTGCAGGCGCTCAACGCACGCGTGCAGATCGACGGGGAGTCGGCCGAGGCGGTTGCCCAGGACTACCTGCGCAAGTCCGGTTTCCTGGGGGCAGCCGCTCCTCGATGAACGATCGACGCCACACACGCTGGTTCGGAGTCGACCCGCTCGGGCTCGTGCTCTGCGTCGTGGCCGGCCTCGCCCTTGCGCTGTTGCCCCTCGTCCTGTTCAAGGCGAACCGCATCCTGCCCGGCGAGCCGCGCGCGATCGTGGACGTGT
>DASUMQ010000330.1:0-4413 GCA_036277615.1 Steroidobacteraceae bacterium | reverse complement strand
CGAGCGCTTCCCGTACGTGCCGTCCGACCCGGCACGACGCGACGAGCGCTGCGCCGAGGTCTACGACATCCAGGTCGACGGCTTGCGCAAGCGGCTGGCGGCCACCGGCATCAAGCGGGTCGTGCTCGGCATTTCCGGCGGCCTCGACTCGACCCAGGTTGCGCTCGTCGCCGTGCGCGCGTTCGACCGGCTCGGCCTGCCCCGCAAGGATATCCTGGGCTACACGCTGCCCGGGTTCGGCACGAGCCGGCAGACGTTCGAGAACGCGCACGCGCTGATGCGCTCGCTCGGCATCACGGCGGGCGAGATCGACATCCGCCCCTCGGCCGAGCTGATGCTGAAGCACATCGGGCATCCGTATGCCGGAGGCCAGCCGGTCCACGACGTCACGTTCGAAAACGTGCAGGCCGGCGAGCGGACCTCGCACCTGTTCCGGCTCGCGAACCTCAAGGACGCGATCGTGCTCGGCACCGGCGACCTCTCGGAGCTCGCGCTCGGCTTCACGACCTACGGCGTCGGCGACCACATGTCGCACTACAACGTGAACGCGTCGGTCCCGAAGACGTTGATCCGACACCTGATCCGGTGGGTCGTGGCGACGCGGCAGTTCGACCAGGCCACGCTCGACGTGCTCACGCGCATCGCCGATACGCCGATCTCGCCGGAACTCGTGCCGGGCGCCGGTGACAAGCCCGAGCAGTCGTCTGAAGCCGTGGTCGGCCCGTACGAGTTGCAGGACTTCCACCTCTACTACGTCAGCCGTTTCGGCTATCGGCCGAGCAAGGTCGCGTTCCTCGCGGAGGCCGCCTGGGGCGACGCACGTGCCGGCGCCTGGCCGGACACGGTGCCGGTTGCCGACCGTCGCGACTACGACCTCGGCACGATCTGTCACTGGCTCGAAGTGTTCCTGCGCCGTTTTTTCCAGGGCAGCCAGTTCAAGCGATCGGCGATGCCGAACGGTCCGAAGGTCGGCTCCGGCGGCTCGCTTTCGCCACGCAGTGACTGGCGTGCCCCGAGCGACTCACCGGCCACGGCCTGGATCGAGGAACTGCACGCGAACGTGCCGGCCTCGCTGCGGCCCAAACCGCGGGCTTCCCGCCGCCGCTGACACGCCAGTGCGCGCGCAGGCCCGCATTTGTACGGGTTGCACCTAGGAATACGTCCGCCTCGAGGTGCGTATTCCTACGATTGGTCCCGACCCGGTCGCGGGCGTGATAGTGCGCCGGTCGCGCATCACGCGCGCGGTGTCGGCACGACGGCCTCAGGCATGGACTCTCTCACCGTAAGAGCACCGACGGCGGCCGGTCTCTACTACCCGAAGGATGCGGACGAGTTGCGCCACGCGGTGCGTGCGCTGCTCGCGGGCGGGACGACCGCCGACGCGCCCGTGCCGAAGGCGCTCGTCGTGCCGCACGCGGGCTACGCGTACTCGGGTCGCGTCGCCGCGTCGGCCTATCGCACGCTCGCGAGTCCGGCGGCGCAGCGGATCCGGCGGGTCGTGCTGCTCGGCCCGAGCCACCGCGTACGCACACGCGCCCTCGCGATGCCGTCGTCGGATCGTTTCGCGACGCCCGCCGGCGAGGTGCCCGTCGACCGCGCGATGCGACATCACCTGCGTGAACTCGGACTGGCCGGCATCGACGATGCGCCGCACCGGCTCGAGCACGCACTGGAAGTTCAGCTGCCATTCCTGCAGGCCGTGCTCGGCGACTTCGAGGTGCTGCCGATCGCGGTCGGCGCCGCGCCGGTCGAGCAGGTCTGCCGCGTGCTCGAAGCGGTGTGGGGCGGGGCCGAGACGCTGATCGTCGTCACGACCGACCTCAGTCATCACCACACGTACGTCGAAGCGCAGGTCCTCGACGAGCAGACCGCGCGCATGATCGTCGCGCGGCGCAGCGACATCTCCGACGCGCAGGCCTGCGGAGCGAGCGGCCTCAACGGACTCCTGGAAACGGCGCGGCACAAGGGGCTCGAGGTCAGGCTGCTCGAGCGCCAGACGTCCGGCGACACCTCGGGCGACGACTCGCGCGTCGTCGGTTACGGCAGCTTCGCGCTCTACCAGTCCGCCTGAAGGCGGGGCGCGTCGTCGATCCCGGCGATCGCGAGCACTGCACGTCGTGGTCCGCCGGCGGGCCTTCGTCACGGGCCGCGGCACCCTGCCCGCGACCGCCGCGTGGTCCGTCCCGCATTACCGGCAGCGCCGCCGCCGCTCCGATTGCAAGGTCCGCCGCACGCGTGTAAGTCTCGACGCGTGAAACTTGCGTCCCGCGACCCGCGCCGCCCCGCGACGGCCCGTACCCGTTTTTTCGCGGTCCCCGCGCTCCTCGCCAGCGTTGCCTGGACCGGCGCGGCGCCGGCGCAGCAGCCCCCCGCACCGACTGCCACGAGCGAGGAAATGCGTCTGCCGGTGGCGCCGCCCGTCGGCGGCGCCGAGGCTCCGGCGCAGGCGCCCGAAACCCTCAGCGCGAGCGACGCGTTCGGCGAATTCCGCCACGCGTTCGACGCCGGGCGCTATCAGGCCGCGGTGCCCTACGCGCGTCGCGTGCTGCAGCTGGCGGAGGCCGAGGCGAAGACGCCCGTCGACGAGGAAGTACAGGTCGCGTTGATGAACCTCGCGATGACGCAGTATCTCATGGGCGACTACGTCGGCGCGGAGGCCAGCTATACGAGAGCCATCGAGACGGTCAAATCGTCGGGCCGCCCACTGCACGCGCGCCTCGCGCGCGCCTACGCCGGGCTCGCCGCCACCTACCACGAGGGCAAGCGCCACGACCTCGCGGTCGAGAACTTCCAGCAGGCCGTCGCGCTCACGCGCCGGCACGAGGGCCTGTTGACCGAGGCGCAGGTGCCGCTGCTCGAGAAGTACATCGACTCGTTGACGGAACTCGGCCGCTTTCCCGAGGCGCTGCAGGGCTACAAGTACATCCTGCGGATCGCGACGCGCAAGTACGGTGAAACGAGCCCCGCGCTCGCGCCGACCCTCGAGCGCATCGGGCGCTGGTACACGCAGGTGGGCCTCTACGACCAGGCGCGGCGCACGTTCCGCCGTGCGATCGACCTGGTCGAGGCGGGCGAAGGGCAGAAGTCGCCGAAGCTGATCGGGCCGCTCACCGCGCTCGCGGCCTGCAATCGACGCCAACTGATCGACCCGGACCAGGAACTCTTCACGGTGCCCGACGCCGAGCGCACCACGCTCTACCACGACCCCGGCATGGGTCCTCCCGCGACCGTCTCGCCGCAGACGCTCGTCTCGGAAGGCGAGCGCGCGTTGCTGCGCGCCGCCGAAATCGCCGAGGAGCGCACCGAACCGTCGCCCGTGCAGGTGGCCGACGTGCGCACGCAGGTGGGCGACTGGTACCAGAGTCGCGGCATGGCCGAGCGGGCGCTGCCCAACTACCAGAAGGCCTGGCTGGCGGCGTCGCGCATCGCACAGCAGCACGAGGGCAAGCCAATCGTCCAGGCGCTGTTCGGCGCGCCGGTGCTGCTGCAGATCGTGCGGCCCGAGGGCTGGGACCGCTTTGCGGCGCGCCCGCCGGAGCAGGTCGAGACGCGCAACGTCGTGGTCGAGTTCACCGTCAACGCCGACGGCATGGCCGACCAGGTCAAGGTGATCGACGACTCGGGCGACGCGAAACGCGCGCAGAGGACGACCGAGGCGCTGCACACCGCGCGATATCGGCCGCGCATGGAAAACGGCGCGCCGGTGGCGACGACCGGCATCTCGTTCACGCAGCCCTGGATCCTGTTGCTGCCCACGGCCGAGGAAGGGAAGTCATCCCCAGCACCGGCCAAGCCGGACACCGCGTCGTAGCGCAGGTGGCTCGTCGCGCTCAGCGTTCGGGTGGCGGCGGTGCCGCCACCTCCGCCGGCGCCGGGGTTGCTCCCGGCGTCACGAGGCCGCGCGCGATCGCCTGTTCGCGGAACTCCGCCGCGAGCTTGGCGGCGGCGTCGCGCATCGCGAGCCGCGTCGCGGCCTGCAGCGCCTCGGCGCCCTTGCCCGGGAACGCACTGGCCGGTTGCGAACCGTAACCCGTGAATGTCCAGCTCTCGGCGAGCTTCCCCTCCGGCGAAAAGAGCCGGATCGTGTAACGCAGGCTCGCCGCGTAGGCCTGCGTGCCGGAGTCCATCGGCGTGACGAAGGCGTAGTCCTCGAGCTCGGGTTGCAGCACGCCGCGGACCGCCGGCGCTTCGCGCCCACCCGTCGCGACCGACGAGACGACCACGACCTTCTCGAACATCGCCTCGAGGATGCGCAGGAAACCGGCCGATTGCGCCTTGCCGAGCCCGATCGAGTATGAGCCGCCACCGCTGGCGCGCTTCTCCTCGTAGACCATTTCGCGAAACTCGAGCGGCAGGTGCACGCCGATCGCGATCGGGATCTTCTCGATCAGGGGCGGCGGCACGTCCGGGGGG
>DASUMQ010000329.1:0-2327 GCA_036277615.1 Steroidobacteraceae bacterium | reverse complement strand
ACGTGTTCGACGCAACGGTACCCGAGCGCGGTCAGATCGAGGTCGTGCAGCAGGCATTCGCCCTTCCCGAGCAGGACGGGCGCAATCGCAAGGTGGACTTCATCGACGAGGCCGGCCTGCAGGTACTGGCGGACCGTGTCGACGCCACCACCGATGCGCACGTCGCGGTGCTCGCCGGCGCACTCGCGTGCGCGCTCGAGTGCGGCTTCGATGCCTTCGGTGACGAAGTGGAACACCGTGCCGCCGTCCATGACGACCGACGTCCGCGGGTGATGCGTCAGCACGAACACGTGCGTGTGGTATGGAGGCTCGTCGCCCCACCAGCCGTTCCATTCCTCCACGTCCGACCACGCGCCGCGCACCGGGCCGAACATGTTGCGACCGAGGATCCAGGCGCCGACGCGGGCGAAGCCGCGCGCTGCGAAGTCGTCGTCGGGGCCGGTTTCGCCGGCCTGGTGGTTGCCGAACACGCGCGCCTGGAACGTGCGGGTGGCGAATGCCCACTCGTGCAGCGCCGTCCCGCCGACGCCGAGCGGGTGGTCACGGCTCTGGTCCGGGCCGGCGCCGTAGCCGTCGATGGAAATCGCGAAGCTTTCGACGCGGACCTTGGACATCGTCGTACCTCCGTGTCCCGAAGAATCTCGACCCTGACGTGCGATCTCGGCAGGTACGCGTACGGCGCAGCGATCCCGTCGTCCGTCAGGGGCGACAGGTTACTACGCGACGAAACATTTTTTCACCGTGGACCGGGCCCTGCGGGCGTTTCAGCCACCTCGTCGTAGCCGCGGCCGAGAAACTGCACGAAGCAGAACCCGTGCCCGAAAGGATCGGCCATCACGGCAAGCTTGCCCCAGGGATGCGTCGTTACGGGCTGTTCTTGCGCCGCCCCGGCGGCGACCGCGCCCGCGACGGCGCGATCGATGTCGTCCACGACGAAATCCAGGTGCACCGGGGTCCAGTGTCTCGCGTAGTCGCGCGGTTGTTCCACGGTCGGCGCGGGTCGAGTCCCCGGTTTCTTGACGAGCAGATAGATCGGCGCGCTCGAGCCACGCATCTCGACGCCGGACGCGCCGAAACGGCGCCCGACCGTGAGACCGAACGCCGCGGTGTAGAACCGGGTCGCGTGCTCGAGGTCGTCGACGTCCAGGTTCACGAGCAGATCCATGGCCGTCACTCAGCGACCGGATAGTGCGCGACGAGTTCGACTTCGAGCACGAACGAAGGCATGAACAGTCGCTCGACCTGCACCCACGTCGCCGAAGGGACCCACGTCCCGTAATACGGCTTGCGCACGTGTTGTTGCGCGATGAAGGCGTCGAGGTCCGTGGCGTAGACGTTTTCCTTGGCCACGTGCGCGAACGTCAGGCCGTTCGCGGCGAGGATCGTCTGCAACTGGCGGTACACCGCCGGCACCGCCTCCTCCATCGGCCCGTCGGCCGGGACGCCGGACACGTAGAGGACGTCGCCCACCCGGACCGCCTGGCAATAACCGATCGATTGCTCGATCTGCGCGTTGCGATGCCTGCACGTCAGGCCGGCGCTCGCCGTCGTGCCGGTTGCGGACGGACTGGTCGCGGACGAAGGTGTCGCAGCGCAGCCGCCCAGGCCAATCAACGCCGTCGCCACGAACAGACCCATTCCCATGTTCGTCGTTCTCACGCCTGCTTCCCTCCGACCAACGACTTCGGTGCCCCGACTTGCGCGAGCTCCCGTGCTCACACGCGCTTCAGTTCACGACGCGTCAGTTCGTTCTGCACGTCGCCGGTGTTGAGCGTCGTGGCCGGCTCGAACAGCACCACTTCGACTTCCTCAGGCGCGTACGGCTGGTGCTCGACACCGTGGGGGACGATCACGAACTGCCCTGGGCCCACGGTGACCTCGCGGTCACGGAAGCGCATGTGCAGCCGGCCCCTGTGCACGAGGAACAGCTCGTCCTCGACCTCGTGCCTGTGCCACACGAATTCACCCTTGAGCTTGGCGAGCTTGACCTGCTGGCCGTTCAGTTCGCCGGCCACGTGGGGGTCCCAGTGCGTGGTGATGCGGCGGAAGGCGGCATCGAGGTCGATCGACTGCATGGCGAGGATTCCTGGCGGTTCATGTGCCCCGACCGACTTCCGCGGCGAGACGATCGAGGTTTTGCTCGTTGGCTTTCTGCACGACGGGTGCAATGTGTGTCCGGTGTTCCGCGGTGTCGAACACCTGGCGCCAGCCGACCTCGGTGCCGCTGCCGCGTGGCGCGAACGTGACGGTCAGGACGAAGTGGTGGACGCCGCCGAGGTGCTCGATCACGATCCGTTCCGCCGGCTCGATTTCCCGGAACACGCTTT
>DASUMQ010000328.1:0-13344 GCA_036277615.1 Steroidobacteraceae bacterium | reverse complement strand
GGCGGCGCGCGGCTCTACGGTTTCTGGAAACCGCCGTACGCAAGCCGCTCGCGCGTGCTCGAGTACGGCGTGCTGCAGCTGACGCTCGCCCCCGGCCGCTACGCGTGGCGCTTCATCGACCGCGAGCGCAACGTGCGCGACGCAGGTTCCGCCGACTGTCGCGGTCCAGCGCAGGGTGCCGGAGTCCCGTCGGCCGTCGATCTAGGGTAACGTTGCCGCCCACACGAAGCGCGGTCGCAACGACCGCCACCACAACATCGACCCCGCACGAGGACGCGACGGCCCATGCAAGCCTTCACCGAATGGATGACTGCGCTCAACTCCATCGTCTGGGGGCCGGCGATGCTCGTGCTGATCCTCGGCACGGGACTCTACCTGCAGCTGCGGTTGCACGGCATGCCGGTGGTGCGCATCCCCGGCGGGCTGCGACTGGTCTGGGGCGGCCGCGGCGGCGACGCGGAGCACGGCGAGGTCAGCCCGTTCTCGGCGCTGATGACCTGTCTCGCGGCGACGATCGGCGTCGGCAACATCGCGGGCGTGGCAACTGCGGTCGCGCTCGGGGGCCCCGGCGCCGTGTTCTGGATGTGGATGACGGCGCTCGTCGGCATGGCGACCAAGTACGCCGAGGTGCTGCTCGCGGTGCACTACCGCGAACGGGATGCCGACGGTCGCTGGGTCGGCGGCCCGATGTACGCGATCAGGAACGGCCTCGGTCGGCGCTGGGCCTGGCTCGGCACGATGTTCGCCGTGTTCGGCGGGATCGCCGGCTTCGGCATCGGCAACATGGTGCAGGCGAACAGCATTGCCGCGGCGATGCAGAATTCGTTCAGCATCAGCCCGACCGTGACCGGCGTCGTGCTCACGATCCTCACGGCCGCGGTCGTGCTCGGCGGCATCAAGCGCATCGCCGCGGTGGCGAACTGGCTCGTGCCGTTCATGGCGATCGGTTACGTGGCGGCAGCCCTCGTCGTGCTGGTCGCGCACGCGGAGAAGGTGCCGCAGGCGTTTGCGTTGATCATCGAGACGGCTTTCACGGGCACGGCGGCGGTCGGCGGCTTCACCGGCGCGGCCATGATCGCCGCGATCCGTTACGGTGTTGCGCGCGGGATATTCTCGAACGAGGCAGGGCTCGGCACGGCCGGCATCGCACAGGCCGCCGGCATGAGCAACGACCCGGTACGCAGCGGCCTGATCGGCATGATGGGTACGTTCTTCGACACGATCATCGTGTGCTCGATGACCGGCCTCGCCATCGTGGTGTCGGGCGCTTGGGAATCGGGCAAGACCGGCGCCGCGCTCACGCAGCTGGCGTTCCAGTCGGCGATGCCGGGCGTCGGCGACGAGGTCGTCGCGATCGCGCTCGGCATTTTCGCGCTGACCACGATCTTCGGCTGGTCGTACTACGGCGAGCGCTGCTGGCAGTTCCTGGTCGGCGCGTGGACGATCAAGCCGTACCGCGTGCTGTGGACCGTCGCGGTGTTCTTCGGCGCCGTCACGCACCTCGACCTCGCCTGGACGATCGCCGACACGCTCAATGCACTGATGGCCGTGCCGAACCTGATCGCGCTGCTGGCGCTGTCGCCGGTGGTCGTGCAGCTGACGCGGGCCGGGCTCGCCAACGCGCTGCGGTCCTGACGGCTCGGCTCGCTTATAATTGCGGTCCCCGGCTTGCCACGGAGGGCCAGCGCATGACCGTGACGCTGCCGTTGCCGTTCCGCAGTTCGCGCGGTCTCGCGCACGGCAATCTGCTGCTCGGCGCGCCCGGAGTCGCGCTCGAGGTGGTCGGTCTCGAAGTCGGCGCCGAGCTCTACGCCGGCTGGCAGCGGCGCGTCGAGCGCGTCGCAAGCGCGCTCGGCTGGCCCGCGCCGACGTTTGCGAGACTCGACGCCGGCACGGATCACACGCTCTCGTTTTCTGCGCCCGCCGATCAGTTGCGGACCGCGTGTCAGGCGAACGAGTGGGCGTTGTGCGCGTCACTGGTCGAGCGCGACCCCTGCCACTGGAGCGCCCTGCGCGAATCCCTGCGCGCCAGCGTGGCCGCGTCGGCCGACGCCGGTCCGAATCGCTGCCGCGTGGCCGCCGAGATCGACGAGGGCAAGGCCATCGACCGGCTCGTCCAACTCGGCACCGCCGAGGCGCACGCCGTGCCGACCGCCTGATTCACGGCTCGCGCCAGACGCCTTCCCGACGCTTGTCCGCCGCCCCCTCGAAGCGATCGCGGTGCGGACCTCGCAGCGCGATGCCGTGCAGCCCCGATTCCTCGCCGCGACCCGGCTTGACCGTCACGCCACGCTCGGCGAGTCCCTGCACGACCTCGGGCGCCAGCTTCGCGGCTTCGCCCGCGATCTCCGTGCCGCGCGCGATCACGTTCGGCAGGTCGAACGCGGCCTGCAGCGGCAGGTCCCAGGCCAGCAGGCCGACGAGCGCCTTGGCGTTGTAGGCAAGGATGGCCGAGCCGCCGGGTGAACCGAGCGCCGCGACCAGTCCGCCGCCGTCGCGTTCGAGCACGAGCACCGGCGCCATCGACGAGCGCGGACGCTTGCCGCCGGCCACCGAGTTCGCGACTGCGTGTCCGTCCGCATCGACGGCCTTGAACGAGAAGTCGGTCAGCTGGTTGTTGAGGAAGAAGCCACCGACCGCGCGGCCCGAACCGAACAGCGATTCGACCGAAGTCGTCATCGACACGACGTCGCCCTCGGCATCGACCACGACGAAGTGGCTCGTGCCGGCGACGTCCAGCGTCGCGTCGCGCCCGACGTACGTGAGCGACGCCCCGGGCGGCGTGCCGGGTTCAGGCGCGGACGGCGCTGCGTGGTCGCCGATCGAGCGTGCGCGCTCATCGAGATAGCGCGGATCGAGCAGGCCCTCGACCGGCACGGGCACGTGGTTCGGGTCCGCGACGTAGCGATCGCGGTCCGCGTACATCAGGCGGCTCGCTTCCGCAAAGACGTACCAGGCCCGCGCATCGGCCGGGCCGCGCTCGGCGATGTCGGTGCGCTCGAGCAACCCGAGCAACTCGAGCAGGCTCACGCCGCTCGACGGCGGCGGCGGCACGCAGACCAGGTAGACCCGGAACGGCTTGCAGACGGCGGGCGTGACGAGCGGCCGGTACGCCGCCATGTCGGCGAGCGTGAGCCTGCCGGGACGCGGCGGTTCGTGCGTGCGCGCGACGATCTGGCCGGCGAGCGGCCCTTCGAGCAATGCCCGCGACCCGCGTTCGGCGATCGTGCGCAATGTCTGCGCGTAGGCCGGATTGCGCAGCGTGTCGCCGGCGCGGACCCGCGTGCCGTCCGGCCTGGTGAAGAGCGCCGTCGCGTCGGGCAAGGTGGCCTGCGTGAACGTGCTGTTCACGAACCGGCCGAGACGCTGCGGCACGGTGAAACCTTGTTCGGCGGCGCGGATCGGGGCGTCGAACAGTTCGCGCCAGGGTCGCTTGCCGAAACGTTCGTGCGCGGCACCGAGCATCGCCACGGCGCCCGGCACGCCGGTCGCACGTCCGCTGGTCACGGCGTCGGTGTACGAAAGCGGCGCGCCGGTCTCGTCGATAAACATGTCGGGCGTGGCCCCGGCCGGCGCGGCCTCGCGCCCGTTGAAGGCCGTGACGCTCCGCGTCTGCGCGTCGTAATGCAGCAGGAACGCACCGCCGCCGAGGCCCGAGCTCTGCGGCTCGACGAGGCCTAGCGCCGCCTGCACGGCCACGGCGGCATCGACGGCGCTGCCGCCCGCGCGGAGCACCTCGAGTCCCGCGTCGACCGCGATCGGGTTTGCGGCCGAGACGCCGGCGCGCAACGCGCCGCGAGTCTCGACCGCCGCCGGGGCGGACGCGGGCAGTGGCTCCGGTGTCGGATTCGTCCGGCATGCGGCAAGGCCGAAGCCGAACAACAGCAAGGCGATCATGCGGCCGCGGGCGGCCGGACGTGAGGTCGGCGTCGACATGCGGGGGAAAGCGTGGCGGTTCGAGGAGCCCGACAATAGACTGTCGGCCCTCCCGCCGTCGAGAAGACCCGACCCGATGCCGCGCGCCTTTGCCCCGCCCGTCCGCCGTGTCCTGACCTTCCTGGCCGTCGCCGCGTGCGGCGTGGCTGGGGCGCAACCGGCGCCCGTCGATCGACCGCCGAGCGCCGGGACAGTCGTGCCACCGCGGCCGACGACGGTCGTGGTCCACGCGGGCCGCGTGCTCGATCGACCGGGGCGTGCTCCGCGCGGACCGAGCACGATCGTGATCCGCGACGGGCGCGTCAGCGAGATCCGCGCGGGCTTCGTCGAGGTGCCGGAAGCGGACCGGGTGTACGACCAGCGTGCGCGCTTCGTGCTGCCCGGCCTCATCGACAGCCACGTGCACCTCGATTCCGATGCGGGCGGCCAGCAGGGCCAGCTCGAGGACGTGCAACTCGAGACCGCCGAGTTCGCGTTCCAGGCGCTCGCCAATGCACACAAGACGCTGCGCGCGGGCTTCACCACGGTGCGCAATCTCGGCGACCGGTACGGCGTGACGCTCGCGCTGCGTGACGCGATCCGCGCCGGCAAGGTGATCGGTCCGAACATCGTCGACGCGGGTCGCTCGATCTCGACGACCTCGGGGCACATGGACAGTGCCCTCGGCTATCGCGAGCAGTTTCGCGACGTGCTGCACTCGGGCGGCAACCTCTGCGACGGCGTCGAGTCGTGCCGGCGTGCGGTCCGCGCGCAGGTCGGGCGCGGCGTGGACGTAATCAAGATCGCCACGACCGGCGGCGTCAACAGCCCGATCGGCGCGGGCCTCGGCCAGCAGATGTTCGACGACGAGGCGCGGGCCATCGTCGAGACGGCGAAGCTCTACGGCAAGAAGGTGGCCGTGCACGCGCACGGGGCGGACGGCATCGCGGTCGCACTCGCCGCCGGCGTCGACTCGATCGAGCACGGCACCCTGCTCGAGGAGGCAACGATCGCGACGATGGCGAAGCAGGGCACGTACTACGTGCCGACGCTCTCGACCGTGAACGGCTACATCGAGCGGCTCGCCACGAACCCCGACGCGTATTCACCCGAGGTGCGCGCCAAGGTCGAGTGGCGCATCAAGGCCACCGGCCGATCGCTCGAGCAGGCCGTGCCGCGCGGCGTGAAGATCGCCTTCGGCACCGACGCGGGCGTGAGCAAGCACGGCCGCAACGCCGACGAGTTCGAACTGATGGTCAAGCATGGGATGACGCCCGCGTCCGCGATCCAGGCCGCCACCGTCAACGCGGCCGACCTGCTCGGTCTCGACGATGTCGGCACGCTCGAGGCGGGCAAGCGCGCCGACCTGATCGCGGTCGACGGCGACCCGCTCGTCGACGTGACGGTGCTGAAGCGCGTGCCGTTCGTGATGAAGGACGGGCGCGAGTTCGGCGCGGAGGCCGGCTGAACATGGCCACGCGGCGGCCCCCGGCCGACGACGGGCGACCGTCCACGTTCGTGCAGGCGCTGCCGTTTTCGGACGCGTGCGAGCGCAACAAGGAGCCGATCCTCGACGTGCTGCGCCGCTTCCTGGCCGACACGGCGGGCATCGTGCTCGAAGTCGGCTCGGGCACGGGGCAGCACGCCGTGTACTTCGCGCGCAACCTGCCACAGCTCAGCTGGCAACCGAGCGACCAGGCCGAAGCCCTCGCCGCGCTGACGGCGCGCATCGGCGTCGAAGGACCGTGCAACCTGCTGCCGCCGCTGGAACTCGACGTCGCCGACCGCGACTGGCCGTGCGACGCCGATTCGGTCGATGCGGTCTTCACCGCGAACACGCTGCACATCATCGACTGGCGGCACGTGCAGGCGTTTTTTCGCGGCGTCGGGCGCGTGCTGCGTCCCGAGGGCCTGCTGATCGTCTACGGGCCCTTCCGCTATTCGGGCCAGTACACCTCGCACAGCAACCACGCGTTCGACGACGCACTGCGCCGGCGCGATCCCGCAAGCGGCATCCGCGACTTCGAGTCCGTCGACGCGCTCGCGAGCGCGCAGGGCCTCAGCCTGGTCGACGACGTCGCGATGCCAGCGAACAACCAGACGCTGGTCTGGCGCAAGGCTGCTGCCTGACGATCCCGTCGTCCCTCAACGATCTACCTCGACGTTGGTACGGAACGCGGTCGTGAAATCGATGCCGCTCACGTCCGCGGTTCCCACCTCGACGACGGTCGGTTCGGGTTCGACCGGATAGGCACCACAGGCCTCGCCGTCGTCGCAGATCGAGCCGTCGTTGTTCATGTCGGTTCCTGCCACGACGAGGTAAGTCCCGGACCCGACGTCCTCGATCCGGTACTGCGTCGACGTGCCGAGCACGCGCACCGAGGCCTGCGGGCCCGCCGTGGCGCGCGTGTCCGTCCGCAGCAGCACGACGTATTGCAGGCCCGCGTCCGGTTCGAGCGTCGCCGTGGTCACCTGCAGCGTCACCGTGACGCGCTTCGGGCCCGCGTCCGAGACGAACTCGACCCAGCCGGCATGGCTGCCGGGCGCGAGCGTGGAGCGCTCGGCGTCGATCGAGTATCGACCGAGCCCGCCGGCGTCCACCGCCGAGGCGCTCGCGCGCAGCCACGTCGCGGAGGTGCGCACCTCCGTGATCGCCAGCGTGCCCGAGCCGCCGTTGAGGACCGTGACGTCGGCGTGCGTGCCCACGTCGCCCAGGTTGAGCACGGCCGGCGTCACGATCAGCTCCGGGGGCAGCGGCGTCACGTCGCCTTGCGCAGTGCGCACGGTTGCGAACGCGTCGATCAGGCCGACGCCGAGCTCATCCGGGCCGGCCACGCCGATGTCCCGCGTGAGGCTGCCTTGCCGCAGCAGCGCCTCGATCTCGGCGGCGCCGAGGGCCGGCGCGACGCTTCGCATCAACGCGACGACGCCCGCGACGTGCGGCGCTGCCATCGAGGTGCCCTGCAGCAGCCGATAGGTCGGCTCGCGGTTCGCACCGCCGCCGGTCGCGTGCGTGCTGTAGATGCCGTCGAGCTGGCCATCGCCATCGACGTCGAAGCGCATGTCGCCACCGGGCGCCGCCACGTCGACCCAGGCGCCGAAGTTCGTGTACGCCGAGCGCTGGCCGCGAGAATCGACCGCCGACACCGCGAGCACGTTCGGGCACGCCGCCGGCAGGCTCTCGGTCGAGGTGGCTTCGTTGCCGGCCGCGGCGACGACCACGACGCCGCGCCCGTGCACCTCCGCGTAGAGGTCGCGCGATCCCGCGTCGCACGGCGCCAGCACGCCGAGGCTCAAGTTGATCACGTCCGCACGCTGGGTCGGCACGCTCCCCGAGTCGTTCGGCAGCCCCGCCGCGTAGCGCACGGCCTGCGCGATGTCGTAGCTGCTGCCCGTGCCCTCGCAGCCGTCGAGCGCGCGCAACGGCATCACGCGCGCGTTCCAGCCCGCGCCCGCGACGCCGGTCGCGTTGTCGGTCGCCGCGGCCACGGTGCCGGCGACGTGAGTGCCGTGAAAGATCGAGCCGCCGTCCAGCACGCAACCGGGGTCCTCGGCATCCGGATCGATGCCGTTGCCGTCCTCGTTGGTCGGGTCGCGGATGAAGTCGTAGCCCGGCACGAGCTGCCCCGCGAGGTCCGGGTGGGAGCCGACGATGCCGGTGTCGACGACCGCGACGATCACGTCGGCGCGGCCCCGCGTGATGTCCCACGCCGCGGGCAGGCGGATCATCTCGTAGTGCCAGCGCTGCAGGCGCCAGCCGGGGTCGTTCGGCACCGCGGCCAGGTGCAACACCCGATTGAGGTCGGCGCTGCGCACGAGCGGGTCGGCGCGCAACCGCTTCGCCTGCAGCAACGTCGCGTGCTTGGCCTGGACCGATGCAGGGATGCGAAAGCCGGCGCCGTCGACGGCGTCCTCGGTCGCGTTGACCGTGGACTTGGACGACGCCACGCCGTCGGCGCCCGACCAGCCGACCAGCATCTCCCGCTCGGCGGCGCCGGCCTTGCGCGCGATGCGATGCCGCGTCTCGAGTTGCGCGGCCGCGGTCGCGACGGTCGCGTGTACCTTGCTCGCCGCCGCCGCCGACTCCGCATCGGGTCGAGCGAGCCTCAGCACGAGCTCACCCGCGCGGAAGTCGTCGCTCAGCCGCAGGTCGGCGCCCGTGCTGCTCGCCGGTGTGGGCTCGCCGATGCTGAGCCGGTAGAGCGGGGCGCCCGCGAACGCAGTCACCCGCACGTAATGCGGGCCGCTGTGCGGCGCGACGATCCGTTCGACCTGGCCGAGGCCGAGCGACTCGTCGATCAGCGTGCCCGCCGCGTCGTACAGCGCGAGGTCCGCGTCGTCGCGCTGCGTGTCGTCGAGGGTGGGGTCGGCCGAGGGCAGCACGAGTTCGATCAGCTGGCCGGCGGCGAGCTCGACCCGGAACACGTCGTCGACGTCGCCGGCATCGAACGAGCGACCGGCCGGCCCGCGCCCCGGCTGGTTGACGTAGCCCCCGAGCGCGACCGGGGCGGGGATCGGCTGGGCTTCTGCGCGGGTGTCGTTGGCGCGAAATGGCGCGTTCGGATCGTTGACGTCGGAATCCGCCTGCGAGACCGAGGCAATGAGCAGGCTTCCCGTGATGGCGACACCGCTGGTGGGCGGGGGGTTCCCGGGAGGGATCGGGTCACCGCCGCCTGCACCGCCTCCGCCACCCCCACCGCAGCCGGCGAGTGCCAGCAGGGCTGGCGCCAGCAACGGCCACACGTCAGGTAAGCGGAATCGTCGCGACATGCGCATGCCTCGGACCGGCGTGATCCGTGGCGAGATTTTGGCACGAGCCCCCGGGAGGGCCTGCGAGCGGACTTCGCACGCTCGGCCTCACGATGTCGTACGCGCGCATTCACTCGGCAGCCCGTGCGGCGTACGTCGTCCCGGCTGATTGCCACGCCCGGTGACGGGGGGTAGCTTGGAGGCAACTTCCACGACCGTGGGTCGACATGCCAAGGAACAGGCAGCACCGGGCTTCGCCGGGTTTCGGCGGGGCGGATCAGCAGCGCCCGGGCGCGCGCGGCCCGCAGCGCCGCGCCACGATCAGCGAGTGGCTCGCGGCGGACGGGGCGCCCTGGCGGCCGTTCGACGACAAGGGCGTGTTGATCGCGAGCCGTCCCGTGCGTACCAAGGCGCCGCCGCCCGCACGAACCGAACTGTTCGACAAGGCCTGCGAGCGACAGCTCGTCAAGCACCTGAAGGCCGCGTGCCTCTGGCCGGCGCGCGATCGCGACAGGACCTGGCGGCTCGGCGACTACTCGAGCTACGTGCTCGAGTTCACCCCGCGCGACTTCGTTTCCGTGTCGCTGAAGTTCTGGTCCGAGCCCGACGAGCGCACGAGCAGCGGCACCGTGTCGTTCGCCGTGTCGTCCTCGGCCTGGGACCACGCGGAAGGCACCAGCGCGCTCGATGCGACGCGCACCGAGATGCTGCGCGACCATGGCTTCGAGGTCGCGCGGCGCGGGCGCGACGAGGGGCAGTTCAAGAAGGTGCTGCTCGTGCCGCACGGGCGTGCCGTGCGTGCGCTCGCGCGCGAGGCGATCGCGATCCTCTGGAAAGTGCTCGATTACGACGGCGCGACGCCGCTCGAGTTCCACCTGCACCTGGGCACGCGCCTGAGCGCCGGCTTCACGTTCGATGGCATCTGCGCGACCGACCTGCTCAAGCTCATGCAGCGCTGGGGCTTTGCCGCCACCGAGCTCGAGGAGCGACCGGGCCAGGCGCCGCTGATCAAGAGCATGGTGCAGGACCAGCCGTTCCTGGTCGCATTCGTCGGCGAGCGTCAGGACGCGCGCGGCGAATTCGGCATGATCGGGCTGCGCACGTTCATGCGCTTCGAGGGCGGCGTGCCGGAAGAATTACCGAACGCGATCAACACGAGCTTTGCGACCGTGAAGGCGAGCATCGACGAGGACGGCGACCTCGTCGTGCAGACGCCGATCATCCTGCACGGCGGCGTGACGGCGGAGAACCTCGAGATGTGCTTCAAGGTCTGGCGCGAGACGCTGGAAGAAATCGGCCAGGGGCTGGAATAGCGCAGCGAACCGCCAGCCAAGCGCGCCGTAGCGCATCCACCTCTCATTTCTTCATCCGAACCGGTGACAACGCGTGCCAGCCATACCCGCGTTGATGCACATTCCGTCGCAAGAAGAAGCCGCGCGACGGGCGCGGACGACGGGTGCGAACGGACGATGGATCTCGCCAAATTGTTCGACGAAGCCCGCAAGGGCAATCGGGACGCGGCGTGGCAGCTCGGCGACCTGTATCGGGAGGCCATGCACGGGGTCAAGTACAGCCCGAAACAGGCGTTCCGCTGGTATGCCGAGAGCGCCCTGGCCGGGTCTGCGACCGGGCAGAACAACGTCGGCGCCGCCTACGAGCACGGGCTGGGCTGCAAGCAGAACTACGCGAAGGCCGCCAAGTGGTACCGGCTCGCCGCGGAGCAGGGACTCAACACCGCGATGGCGAACCTCGCGTTCCTTTACCTGAACGGGTACGGCACGTCGGCGGACAAGACCGAGGCGCTCAAGTGGTTCAAGCGCGGCGCCGCGGCCGGCTGCAAGAAGTCGAAGAAGATCGTCCAGGCGATGCTCGGCGACGACGCCAAGCAGCAGTAGCGCGGGCCGCGCCGGACAACAAATAAATAAAAAGGGCGGGAGCGCCTCGCGGCACCCCCGCCCGGTAGTGTCGGGCCGTTACGGTCCGAACCGGTAGGTCAGCTTGCCGTAGAAGAACTGGCCGCGCGGATCGTGCAGGCCGCCCACGTACCCGTAGAGGTCCGTGTCGCCGTCACCGACCGCAAAGGGCGGATCCTCGTCGAGCGCGTTGTCAACGCCCACGGCGATCGTGAGCCCCTCGAACCCGGTGTAGCGGGCCTGCAGGTTCAGCGTCGTAAACGCATCGACGGAGCGCGTGTCGTTGCTGTCGTAGTCGAGCACGCCGTCGAAGTCCACGTCCGGCTGGTCTTCGAACGAGCCGATGTAGTTGACCGTCCCGCGCACGCCCCAGGTGTCGTTGCCCCAGTCGCCCGTCAGCACGAACCGGTCTTCCGGGTACTCGTACTCGCCCGTCAGGTCGCGCTCGACGAAACCCGTGCCGGCCGAGTTGAGCTCGACCTTCTGGAACTCGAGCATTCGCGCGTAGTCGAGGCCCGCGAAGAACTCGCCGCCCATCAGGCTGGTGCGGAAGTACACGCTCAGGTCGACGCCGTTGGTGGACTGCTCGCCGATGTTGACGAACCCGGAGTTGATCGACTGCAGTTCACCGAGCGTGTCGCCGGGCAACGGTGCGCCGCGGACGCAGACGCTGCTGTTCTGCACGTCGCAGAAGTTTGCGTACAGGTACCCGAACGGCACCTCGTCGATCTTGTCCTCCTGCTTGATGTCCCAGTAGTCGACCGAGATCGTCCAGGTGTCGTTCTTCCACGCCGCGCCGACGTTGAAGTTTTCCGACTCCTCGGGCTGCAGGTCCGGGTTGCCGGCGAAGATGATGTTGTAGTCGAGCGCCTGGCACGCCGTCGACGCCGGGTCGATGCCCTGCTCGATGCACCAGTACGTGTCCTTGAAGAACTGCGACTCCTGCGACGGGCCGAGGCCGATCTGTGCGAGCGACGGCGCCCGGAACCCGGTGCCCCAGGACGCGCGGAACGCCAGCCCTTCGAGCGGCTCCCAGCGTGCCGAGACCTTCGGGTTGGTCGTGTCCCCGAAATCGCTGTAGTCGTCGTAGCGCGCGGCGAGGTTCAGCTCGAGGCTCTCGAGCACGGGCAGCGAGAACTCGACGAACGCCGACCAGTTGTCGCGTGAAGCCTGCGCCGAGACCGCCTCGGTGCCGAAGATCAGTCCGCGCTGGAACTGGTCGTCCGGGATGTCCTTGATGCTCTCGTCGCGATACTCGAGGCCCGTCGCCATCGCGACCGTGCCACCCGGCAGTTCGAACAGTTCGCCGGAGATCTGCGCATCGTAGGACGTCATTTCGGAGCGGCCCTGCCGCACGAGGCTCGTCGTGATCGCGCCGATGACGTCCGCCGAGTTGTAGACGCCGCCATACGGGTTGTAGCGGCCGGCGTCGATCTCGGTCTGCAGGAAGTCCGTGCGGACCCAGCCCTGCGAGCGGTCGCCGGTCTGCTCGGATTCGCTGCGGCCACGTTGCGCCGACACTTCCCAGTCCCAGCGATCCATCAGCTTGCCGCGCAGCCCGAGCACGAGGCGCAGGTTGTCGCTCTCGATGTCCCACTGGCGCGCACCGGCGTCGACGGTACGCAGGCGGCGGATCACGATGTCGCCGACCGCGCCCGGGAACGGATTGTTGGGATGCGTCGAGGGCACGGTGAGGCCGGCGCTCTCGTCGAGCGGCGTCGGGGCGCCTTGCGCAATCGACGTGTTGTGCTGCGCGGCGAACTCGGCGAAGAACTCGACGTTCTCGTTGAAGCCCTTGCGACCGAGCAGCATCAGGCCCGTACGCTCCGCCTCGGGCGTGAGCAGGTTCCAGGGCCCGAAGTCGTAGAGGCAGTTGGCGCCCGCGACCTGGCCTGCAGGGCAGCCGGGGTCGGCCGTCGCCACGCCGTTGACGACGAAGCTGCCCGGGAAGCCGCGCGAGGAGCGGAAATCCTGGCCGCCCCGCGGAGTCTGGTTCGCGGTGCCGAGGTACCCACGCTCCTTGTTCATGAGCGTGCTGTTCTTGAAGTAGTCGAGGATCATCGTGATGTTCGAATCCTCGCCGCTCACGCCCCACACTGCCGAGGCGTTGTACTCGTCGTAGCCGTCGCCCGCGCCCGCGCCGCCGGAGACCTCGAAGCCCTCGAAGTCCCTGCGCAGGATCACGTTGACCACGCCGGCGACCGCGTCGGCGCCGTACACCGCGGACGCGCCGTCCTTGAGCACTTCCAGCCGCTCGATCGCTGCGACGGGGATCGTGTTGATGTCGACGAAGTTGGTCGTGATGCTCTCGGCGAACGAGCTCAGCGCAACACGGCGACCGTTCACCAGGACGAGCGTGGCGTCGGCGCCGAGGCCGCGCAAGCTGACCGAAGCCGCACCGTTGGCGGTCGAGTCCTGGTTATTGCCGCGCGTCGAGAACGTGCCGTTACCGACGAACGGCTGCTCCTCGAGGAGCTGCTGCAGGTTGTTGTAACCAGACTTGTCGAGGTCGCTCTTGTCGAACGTGACGACAGGCGCCGGGTTCTCGAAGTCGGAGGCGCGCGCGATGCGCGAACCGGTGACGTAGACGGTCTCGAGGCCGTCGCGAGCGTCCGTGCCGGATTGTTGAGCCAGCGCGGGCAGGCCTCCCAGCCCCGACGCCAGTCCGAGCGCACCGCCCAATGCCAGCCGAATGGCTCGCTGCAGTCGATTCGTACGTTCCATACCCACACATCCCCTTGTGTTTGAGGCAACGGGGGGCATTGTC
>DASUMQ010000327.1:0-7432 GCA_036277615.1 Steroidobacteraceae bacterium | reverse complement strand
AGCAGGTGTCGTTCGACTTCACCCAGCAGGGCAGCGGCACCGACGGCGTCAACTTCACGCCGCAGGACCGTCGCAGCGTCTGCCTGCGCATCGACGCGCCGGCCGGGGCCAATGTGTACTACGGGCCGTTCCGCAAGCCCGTGAACGCCCCGATCGATCTCGAGACGCAGGGCGCCTGCAGCTTCTAGCGTCGCGCGCTCGCGCGCTCCTTCGCTCGACGACACGGCTCCGTGACGGGTCGTGTCCTCGTTGGCGGGATGCTCGGATCAGCTCCTGCGTGAGCGTCTGCCTGTGCCGGCCGCCTCGTGGCCGCGCGTGGCGCCGGGCGCCTGCAGCGGCCCCAGCGCCTCGACCACGCGGGCTTCGTCCGGCCGAGGCCCGGGGCGATGCGTATCGAGCGCCGAGCGCATGGCGGCAAGGTGTTCGAAGTGCGTCCCGCAGCACCCCCCGACGATCTGCGCGCCCGCGTCGACGGCAAGTTGGACGTACTGCGACATCAGGTCGGGCGTGCCCGAGTAGTGGATGTGCGCGCCGACGAACCGCGGGATCCCGGCATTCGCCTTGGCGATGATCGGGATGCCGGCCTCGCGCGCGGTCATTCCGAGGACGCTCACGACCAGGTCGGACGCGCCGACGCCGCAGTTCGCGCCGATTGCGATCGGCCGCGGGTCGAGCGATTGCGCGAACTCCACGAGCGCCGCGGGCGTCACTCCCATCATCGTGCGTCCGGCCGTGTCGAAGCTCGCGGTGAACGTGTAGGGCAGTCCCACGTGCGCCGCCGCGAGGGCCGCGGCGCGAATTTCCTCGAGCGACGACATCGTCTCGATCCAGGCGACGTCGGCGCCGCCGTCCTGGAGTCCGGTCATCTGTTCCACGAACACCTCGACGGCGATCGCTTCGGTCAGCATGCCGAGCGGTTCGAAGAGTTCGCCGGTGGGGCCGACCGAGCCGGCGACGACGACCGGGCGGCCGGCGGCGTCCGCGACCGACCGGGCGAGTTGCGCCGCGATCCGATTCAGTTCGCGTGCGCGTCGTTCCATGCCGTGCAGCATCAGCCGGCGCGAATTGCCGCCGAACGTGTTGGTCAATATGAGGTCGGCGCCGGCATCGACGAAGCCGCGATGCAGGTCGCAAACGCGCTCCGGATGTTCGAGGTTCCAGAGCTCGGGCGCGTCGCCCGACGTGAGCCCCATCGCGAAGAGACTGGTGCCGGTGGCTCCGTCCGCAAGGAGTGGCTTGCCCGACTCGAGCAGGGTCGCAAGCTTGTTCGTTTGCATGGGCAGTCGCAGACCGTGTCGCCGCGGCGCCGTCGTCACGCCAGCTTCGCGCTCGGCCGCGCCGCCACGCGCTCGCGCCAGTCCGCGAGGTGAGCAAGTCCCGCGTCGCCCGGGCGGAACTTGATCAGCTTGCCGAACTCGATGCCGCAGAACGCGGTGATGTCGGCGATCGTGAACCGGTCGCCCGCAAACCACGGTCGCGAGGCGAGCATCCGGTCGAACGCGGCGGCGTACTCGAGCATCTTGTGACCCTGCGCCGTGCCGAAGTCGGGGAACTGTGGCTGCTCGAGCGGCGCGAGGCCTGGATGCGTGTGCCGCACGGCATTGGCGATCGACCCGAGCAGGAAGAGCTCGACCTGCCGGTCGGCGCTTTCGATGAACGCGCGCTCCTGGGCGTCGCGCCCCATCAGGTTCGGCTCGGGGTGGAGGTGCTCGAGGTAACTGCAGATCGCACGCGACTCGGCGAGGCAGCGGCCATCGTCGAGCTCGAGCACGGGGACGCGGCCCATCGGGTTCAGCTGGCGGAACTCGGCGCTGCGCAGGTCGCCGCGGTTGAGGTCGTAGAGCTGCCGCTCGATGCTGCCGTCGATGCCCTTCTCCGCGAGGAACATGTCGACACGACGGGGGTTCGGCGCACGGGGCGATGTGTGCAGTTTCATGGTCGTCAGGTCCCTGATGGCGTGAGCGGTCCGAGCTGGTCGGCCGAGCGATCGATGCCCGTGACGACCATCTTGCGTGCCTCTTCGATGAATTTCTGCGCCTGCGCGTCGTCCTCCGTCAGGCTGGGCCGCGACGGCGGTTGCTGCAGCCCCGCCTGCACGGCCGGGCGCGCGCGGATCTGGTCGACCCAGCGCGTGAGGTGCGGCAGGTCGTCGATCGGCACGCCCGACCACTTCCAGGTGCGAACCCACGACCAGTTCGCAATGTCGGCGATCGAGTAATCGCCTGCGAGGTACTCGTGATCCGCGAGCCGGCCGTCGAGCACGCGGAACAGGCGCTTGACCTCGCCGTGGTAGCGATCGATCGCGAGCGGGATCTTCTCGGGCAGGTAGCGGTAGAACACGTTGGCCTGGCCCATCATCGGGCCGATGCCCGCCATCTGGAACATGAGCCACTGCAGGACGAGCGAGCGCCCCTTGGGATCGCGCGGCAGCAGCCGGCCGGTCTTCTCTGCGAGGTAGACGAGGATCGCGCCCGACTCAAAGACGACGAAGTCGCCTTCGTCGCGGTCGACGATGGCCGGGATGCGGCCGTTCGGATTGATCGCGCGATACCACTCCTGTTTCTGCTCGCCCCTCGTGAAGTCGAGCACGCGCAGCGTGTACGGGAGCCCGAGTTCCTCGAGCGCGATGGAAATTTTGTAACCGTTCGGCGTTGCGGCCGTGAAAAGTTGGATCATGTGGCAGGCATACCGTAGCGCGCGGGGCGCCTAGGGTAGCGTATCGAGACGCACGGGCGCGCGCCGACCGCCCCGACCGACTTCAGCCGCGCCGGCGTGCGATCGTCAGTTGTTCTTCGCGCCCTGTTCGACCCATTGCCGGATCGTCGCGATGTCGGCGCGGTCGAGCGGCTCGGCGTCGCCGTGTGGCATCTTGAGCGATGGGTCCGCGCGACCTTCGATCAGCATCACGAGGACACTCGTGAGCGGGTCGCCCGGCAGCACGACGGGGCCGTATTGCGTGCCCTTCATCAGCGTCTCGTAGTTCCGCAACTCGAAGCCGCTCACGACGTAGCCGGCCTGGCCGGGCATGTGACACGACTTGCAGTGCTTTTCGAGGATCGGGGCGACGTCGCGCGAATAACTTACTTCGCGCGCCGAGGGCTGGCAGCCGGTGACTAGCAGCGCAACGCACAGCGAGACGCTGGCCGGAAGCAGGGGGATACCGTGCATGGAAGCCTCCGCGTCGATGATGGTCTCCTCCGGCGACCATCTTGCGTGCCGGCGCGCGCCACAATCCGCTCTATTACGTAGCCGGAGATTGCTGCAGCGCACTCGATTCAGTGTGCCTTACCGGTCGCACGGTGCGTTTGACCGCGGCGTTCGTTTCCACTCGAAAGGAACTCTTTTTCCGGGCGTTGGGCGCCGACGACGGTTACGGCACGTCCGGTCAGGGCTTTCCGGGTCCGTAACGACCGTAATGACCGGACTGAATCCGAACGTCTATTCTCTGCAGCGACGTCCGGACGACACCGCGGTTACTTTGCTGCCCACGGCGGGGCCCTCGGACTCAACACTTGGCAACAACCTGGAGATCTCCGCGATGACACACAGCAAGTTCGCTCCGATGTTCATGATTGCAGCGGCGGCCTGCACGCTGGCGGGCGCCGGCGCGTACGGCCAGGCGATGGAAGTGGTCACGGTCGAAGCCGTGCGCGAAATCATCGTCGGCAAGTCGCCCATCGGCGCGCCGATCAAGGAAATGAGCATCCGTTCGCGCGTGAGTTACGCCGACCTCGACCTGACGACGCCGGCCGGCGTCGCCACGCTCGAGAAGCGCATCAAGGACACGGCGGTGTCGACCTGCAAGGAACTGAAGGTGCAGATCCCGGCCGAGGGTTCGACCGAAGAGAAATGCGTCCAGGAAGCGCTCGACGGCGCGGCCCCGCAGGTCGCTGCCGCGGTCGAAGCGGCGAAGAAAGCGAAGTAGTCTTTCGACCCGCTCACGGAAGCAGGGTGGGGCGGGCGGTTGCGGCCGCTCGCCTTTTTCTTCTCTGCAGGCTACGCGAGCTGCGCCGCGACCGCGCGCGCTGCACGCTCTCCGGTCTCGAGTGCGCCTTCCATGCCGCGCGAGGACACCGAGGTCTGCTCGCCGCAGAAATGCACGCGACCGCTCGGTGCGAACATCGCCGGCAGGAACCGCGTGACCGTGCCGGGATGGAAGTAGGCCCATGCGCCGCCGCTGAACGGATCCCGCGTCCAGGAGTGCTGCCCGGTGACCGTCAACGCACCTTTGGCGGCCGGACGGACGCGTTCGATTTCGGCGACGACGTACCGCGCCGCACCCTCGGACCCGAGACGATCGAGGTGATTGGCCGCGGCCCCGAAGGACGAGACGACGAGGCTCGACACGTCGTCCGCGGTCGCGCCGTGGTAGATCGCCGAGACGCGGCCGAGGTGCGAGTCCGTCCACATCGACGGCTCCATGCCGTCGGCGTCCCAGAACGGGCGCGAGCAGTGCAGTGCCACCTGATGGATCGCCTGGTGCGGCAGCGAGCGGATGGCGCGCGCCTGCACCCCGGTGACACCGGGCTCCAGATCGATGTCGCGCAGGGTCGCGAACGGCAGTGCACAGATCGCGGCCTTCGCCGCGTACCGGTCTCCGTCGGTCGTCTGGACCTCGACGCCGGCCGCATCGTGGCGCACCGACTTGACCACCTGTCCGAAACGGATCTCGCTGCGCAGCGACTTCGCCATTGCCTCGGGGATGCGCTGGTTGCCGCCGCGGGCCTGCAGCATCACGGGCTTCGCCGACTTCTGCAGCTTCGTGAACGCCGAGACGTACGCCATCATGAGCGCCGACACGTCGCGCGCGTTCATGCCGTAGGTGGGAATCGTGTCGTAGGTGAGCCGGATGATGTCGTCGGTGGCCCCCTGGGCGCGCAGAAAGTCCCGCATCGACACGTCCAGCGGCGCATTGGCGGGCGCGTACCACTGCTCGATCGATTTCAGCGGGTTCTCCTGGCTCGTCAGCATCGGCACGTACTGCCACGGCATCATTTCGCGCAGCGCGGGCGGGAACGGGTTGCGCGGCGAGTCGGGCCACTCCTTGCGCGAGACCGGCTTGCCGTCGAGCACGAGCGTGTACCCGACGTGGCGTGCGAGTCGCGGGACCTGGTCCTCGAGTTCGACGCCAAGACGTTCGGCGAGCCTCATCAGCCGCTGATAGTCGCCGTAGATGATGTTGGCGCCCGCTTCCGGGGCACCCTGCGTGCCCGAGAACGTCAGCACCTTGCCCCCGACGCGGTCGCGCCCCTCGAGCACCACTGTCCTAAGGCCGGCGCGTTCGAGTTCGAGCGCGGCCATCAGGCCCGACAACCCGGCGCCGATCACGACCACGTCTGCGGTGTCCTGGGCCGCCCACGCGCGCCGTCCCGGCAACGCAGCCAGGCCGGCGATCGTCGTGGCGTTGCGCAGGAAGTCTCGGCGTGTCGTGGTCATGGGGCGTGCGTCTCCGGGCCGCGGACGGCGGGGCGGTCGAATGAATCCCTCGATTGGACCGGTCGCGTGCCGCAGCGGCAAGCAAGTATTTCTACGTGGCCCCGGCGCGGCGTACTGCGGAGACGACACCGAAGCGGATCGGACGGACGGCTCGCGCATAATGCGTCGCATGTCGTCGCCCCTGCAGCCCTGCGCCGCCTGCGGATATCGCGTGCACGCCACCACGTCCGGCGGCGGTTCAGCCTGCCCGGTCTGCGGATGGGTCGACGACTTCGAGCAACTCGTGCACCCGGACCTCGGTTACGGCGCGAACCCCGGGCTCAGCCTGCGGCAGGCGCAGGCTCGAGCGGCGCAACTTCTCGTCGATGATCCGCGGCAGGCCGCCGGCTTCGAGCACGACGCGCGCTGGCGACCGTTGCGAGCCGGCGAGACCCCTCCGGCCGATCCGACAGGCCCGTCGTCGCCGGTCTGTTACGTGGGAACGCCGGATCGCGTCGACTTCGTGCCGTACTGGCAGCGTGGCTGGCCGGCGGGCGGCTGAGCCGTCAGGCGAAGACTCCTACGGTCTGGTGGCTCACGGAGTAGGCGTGGCCGTCGGGTCCGTACAGCACGGACGTCTGGCTCAGGTAGCCGTCGGTGCCGGCGCGCACGTGGGTGTCGATCACGCACCAGCCGTGCAGGTCGAGGTGCGTCGGGTCGCGCAGCACCTCGAGCATCCAGCTGAGGGAGCTTGCGGGCGCAGGCGTGGTCAGCATCGACAGGACCGGCGTCGGGATCACGTCCGCGAGCGCGAGCAAGGCATCCTCGGGGCCGCACTCGCGGTCGCGCAGCCGGGCGTAGATCATCGAATGGGGTTCGGCGTCGCCCGAGAAGGGCGGGTTGCCGACCGCCCAGCGCAGTTCGAAATGCTGCGTGAAGGCGGGTGCACGCTGCGGCGACAGGACCGCGTGCGCCACGTCCTCGGGGCGCGTGCCCGGGTCGGGGGCCGGCAGTTCGTGCACGAACTGCGACACGCGCGGGCTGCCGAAAATGCCGACCGCGGTGCAGGCCACGCCCTCGGCCTGGCGCAGGTCGCAGCGTGCGTGGGTGGTCGATCGACCGCGTCGCAGCAGTTCCGGGTGCAGCGTTACGGGCTCACCACCGGCCAGCGGGCCCACGAACGTCATCTGGACCGAGCGCAGCGGTAATCCTCGCCCGTCCTCGGGCATCGACGCACGCATGCCACGCACGGCCAGCGCCATCTGCATCCCGCCGAATACCGTGCGGCCCTGCAGCCAGTCGGGTGGCACGACGACGTGCAGCAGGCCCTCGCTCGCGGCGTCGACTGCCGCGAGCACGCGGGAGAACTCGGTGGTCATCGTCCGATTCTAGCGAAGCCAGCGTTCGAGTGCCTCGCGCAGCAGCGCCGGGTCGATCGGCTTGGGCAGGAAACCGTTCATGCCGGCCTTGAGACAGCGCTCCCGATCATCGGTGAACGCGTTCGCGGTCAGCGCCACGATCGGCGTTTCCGCGCGCTCAGGCAGCTCGCGGATCGCGCGCGTCGCCGCGAGTCCGTCCATCTCCGGCATCTGCACGTCCATCAGGACGAGGTCGTACGGTCGCTGCTGCAACAGCTCGACTGCATCGCGGCCGTTCTCGGCGAGGTCGACGGACACCCCGAGGTCCCGCAGGAGCTTTAGCAGCACGAACTGATTGGTCGGGTTGTCCTCGGCGAGCAGGATGCGACCGGTGAACGGGCGCGGCGCCTGCTTGGCCGGCAGCCGGTGCGTGCTGCGAAACTCGCGCAGCGCAGACTCGGACGTGATCGTCGAAGGCGCGAGTCGCCCGAGCTTCGCCGTGAACCAGAACGTGCTGCCTGCGCCGTGCGTGCTCTCGGCGCCCGCGTCGCCGCCCATCATCTGGGCGAGGCCGCGCGTGATCGCGAGCCCGAGCCCCGTGCCGCCGTGTCGACGCGTGGTCGAGGCGTCGCCCTGCTCGAACGCGTTGAACAGCTTGC
>DASUMQ010000326.1:0-4666 GCA_036277615.1 Steroidobacteraceae bacterium | reverse complement strand
CCGGTGGCCGCGGATCTCGGCCTCGTCGTGCGTGCCACCCAGGCTCGTCCGCTGGAACTTGAGACCGATCGCGCGCGCGATGGACTGGCCGAGCGAGGTCTTGCCGACGCCGGGCGGGCCGACGAAGCAGAGGATCGGGCTGCGGCCCTCCGGGTTCAGCTTGCGCACCGCGAGGTACTCGAGGATGCGGCGCTTGATCTTCTCGAGACCGTAGTGGTCCGCGTCGAGGATGCCGCGGGCCCGGTCGATCTCGATCGATTCGCCGTCGAGCTTCGACCACGGCAGCGCGAGCAGCGTGTCGAGGTACGTGCGGGCCATCGAGTACTCGCCGCTCGCCTCGTTCATGCGCTCGAGACGCTTGAGTTCCTTGCGGGCCTCCTTCTCGACTTCCTCGGGCATGCCCGCCTTCGCGATGGCCTCCTCGAGCTCCGCGGTTTCCTCGCCCTCGGCTTCGTCGCCGAGTTCCTTCTGGATCTGCTTCAACTGCTCGCGCAGCACGTATTCGCGCTGGCGGTCGTCGATCGCCTCCTTGGTCTGCTCCTCGATCTGGCGCGACAGCTTGAGCACCTCGACGCGACGCGTCAGGTGCGCGGAGACCTTCTCCAGCCGCTCGCGGATCTCGGTGATCTCGAGCAGCTCCTGCTTCTCGACGGGCTTGATGTCGAGGAAGCTCGCGATCGTGTCCGCGAGCGTCGCGGGCGACTCGATGGCCTGGATCGAATTGGCGAGCTCGGCCGGCGCCTGCGGCAGCAGCGTGATCGCCTCGATCGCCTTCTGCTTGAGGTAGAGCACCCGCGCCTCGACCTCGGGGTGCGTACCGCCCGTGTCGTTGAGCCATTCGACGCGCGCGACCAGGTACGGGAAGCCGCTGACCGCATCGAGTACGCGGAAGCGACGCTCGCCCTGGCAGACGAGGTGGTGCGTGCCGTCCGGCGCCGTGATGTAACGCACGATCGAGGCGACCGTGCCGATCCGCTGGAGTTCGTCGAAGCCCGGGTCTTCGGTCTCGGGATTCTTCTGCAGCAGGAAGCCGACCTTGCCCTCGGCGCGCACGGCCTCCTGGGCGCCGGCCACGGTCTTCTCGCGCTTGATCGCGACGGGCAGGATCACGCCGGGGAACAGCACGAGGTTGCGGACCGGCAGGACGATCAACATGTCCTCCGGCAGGCCGGGCGCCTGCGCCGCCTTGTCCCCGCCGTTGCCGGTCGCGGGCAAACCGTTCTTCCCCGTCCTGTCCTCAAGTTCGCTCATGTATGCACCTGCGGTTGTCGAGTGCTCAGCGACGGGCCAGCAACAGTTGCAGGCAGCCGTCGGTGAGGTTGCGGCCGACCAGTTCCCAGTGACCGGGTCCCAGCGCGAGCCGGCGCTCGAAGCGCCCGTACGGAATCTCGAGTCGCTTCAGTTCGGTGCCGGGAGGGTGCTTCGGCAGGCGTCGTTCACCGCGCACGACCAGTTCACCAGGCGTCAGGATCAGTTCCATGCGGTCGGATGGCACGCCTGGCAACGCGATCTCGACCAGCACCTGGTCTTCGCCGGCATAGACATCAACCGGCGGCTCCCAGCGCGGCTGGGCACGCTCGGCGCTCGCGGCGAGACGGAAGAACTGCCGTCGCAGGCGCTCGGCCTGGTCCAGCAGGTCCACTGTCTCGGCCCACATCCACGTCGTCTTGGTTTCGCGTCGCCCCATGTCGTCGCCCTGCCTGATCCGCCAATGGGCCCTTGCATGGGGGCAGGGGCCGGGGATGCAACCCTCCGCTCCCGCCCGCTATCCTTGCCCGCCATGGCCGCCAGCACCGCCGCCCGCCAGTTCGACGCGGGCTTCTACCGTCGCTTCTACCTCAATCCGAAGACCCGGGTCGTCACGCCCGCCGAAATGGCGCGCCGCGCCGACCTGGTCGCGGCCTTCGTCCGACACGGCGAGTTGCCGGTGCGCTCGATCCTCGACGTGGGCTGCGGCCTCGGGCTCATGCGCGAGCAGCTGCTGCGGCATTTCCCGCGGGCACGATACGTCGGGCTCGAGGTCAGCGACTACCTGTGCGCGAAGCACGGCTGGACCCAGGGGTCCGTCGCGACGTTCGAGGCGGAGCGACCGTTCGACCTCGTGATCTGCTACGACGTGCTGCAGTACCTCGACGCACGCCGGGCCGGCGCGGCGATCCGCAACCTCGCGCGACTCTGCGAGGGCGTCCTGCATTTCGGCGTACTGACCCAGGAAGACTGGGAGCTTTACTGCGACAAGCGCCGCACCGATCGCCACGTCCAGGTCCGCCCGGCAACGTGGTACCGCCGCCGGCTCGGGCGGTCGTTCATCAATGCCGGCTCGGGCATGTTCGTGCGTCGCGGCGCGCCGATCCACCTCTGGGAACTCGACCAGGTCGAGGTCCTGCGCTCGCGCCGATCCTAGACCGCTGCGCTTGGCGGGTCGCCGCGAGTGGGCTCCACCGGCCCCGGCGCAACGCGGAGCGGGACGCTACAATGCGCCCCCTTCGCATCCAGTCCCCGATTCCCGATGACGTTCATCCCGTCGCTCCGCCCGATCGTCCTGGCCGGCCTCGCCCTTGCGCTGGCCGGGTGCGGCACGACCAATCCCTGCAAGACCGGCAACCAGGACTACCTGCAGGCGCGCGAGCGTCCGCGGCTGCAGCTGCCCGAGGGCGTGACCGGCAGCGAGCGACTCGGCGGCACCGTGCTGGTGATCCCGGCCGTCTCGCCGACACCGGACAAGCTCGACCCGGCGCCCCGCTGCCTCGACGAACCGCCCGGGTTCTTCCGCCGCACCGGCGGCGCCGTGGCGGGCTCGCCCGAGGAGGCGGTCAACGTCTGGGCGACGGCCTGGGCCGGTCGCAAGGCCGACCAGGTCGCCGCGTTCTATTCGCCGTCCTTCCAGACGACCGAGTCGGGCGGCGGCGCTGCGTTCATCGAGCAAAGACGGCAACAGGTCACGAGCGGCAAGGCGCCGGACCCGCGGCTCGATGAGATCCAGACCGCGATGCAGGGCAACGATCGTGCCGTGGTTACGTTCGTGCAGCGGTTCGGCGACAACGCGGTGCGCAAGGAACTGACGCTGCAGCGCGACCCGCAAGGCTGGCGCATCGTTGCGGAGCGCACGCTCGAAGTGCTCTGATAGGCCAAAAGAAGCGGACGCCCACGTCCCCGCTGGCCTCGCGCCGGGAGCCGTTCAAGTGAGAAGCACAGCGCTGCTGAGTGGAATCGCATTGCAGCCGGGGACGCTGCGGGCCGTGCTGCTCGACCGTCTCACGCGTTCGCTCGGCAAGGATCCGGAGACCGCGACGCAGCGCGACATCTACGACGCGCTCTCGCTCGCGGTGCGCGAGGAGCTGGCCGCGCGCTGGCTCGCCACGCAGCGTCGTGTCTCGCAGGCGGGCGTCAAGCGCATCTGTTACTTCTCGGTCGAGTACCTGCTGGGCCGCAACCTGTTGAACGGGCTCGCGAGCCTCGAGGGCGACATGGTGCGCGAGGCGCGCGAGGCGCTGGCGGAACTTGGCTACGACCTCGAGCGTGTGGCCCAGGAGGAGATCGACCCGGGACTCGGCAATGGCGGTCTCGGCCGCCTCGCCGCGTGCTTCCTCGATTCACTCGCGACCCTGCAATTCCCGGCGGTGGGTTACGGCATCCGCTACGACTACGGCATCTTCACGCAGGTCATCGACGAGGACGGGCGGCAGCGCGAGATCGCGAGCACCTGGATGCGCGAGCGCAGCCCGTGGGAGATCGCGCGCGACGACGCCCGCTACGTCGTTCGCTTCGGCGGCCGTTGCGCTGCGTCGCAGGACGCGCAGGGCAAGACGCGTTACCGCTGGGTCGACACCCACAACATCTGGGCGATCGGCTTCGACCAGTTGATACCGGGCAACCGCAGCCCGACGGTCAACCACCTGCGCCTGTGGACCGGGCGGGCGATTGCGCCGTTCAACGTCGAGCTGTTCAACGCCGGCCGGCACAGCGAGGCGTCCAACGAGCAGGTCGACGCCAAGAACGTCTCCCGCATCCTGTACCCCGACGACACGACGCCGCAGGGCAAGGAACTGCGCTTCAAGCAGCAGTATTTCTTCGTCAGCGCGAGCCTGCAGGACATGCTGGCGCAGCACCTCGCCGAGGCCCGCGGCTTCGACACGCTGCCCGACACGATCGCGATCCAGCTGAACGACACGCATCCGGCACTCGCAATCCCGGAACTGATGCGGCTGCTCGTGGACGAGCACGAGGTCGACTGGGAACGCGCCTGGGCCATCACGCGCCGCGTGTTCTCGTACACGAACCACACGCTGCTGCCCGAGGCACTCGAGGCCTGGCCGATCGCGTACTTCGAGCGGATCCTGCCGCGCCACCTGCAGTTGATCTACCTGATCAACCGGACGCTGCTCGACGAGGTTTCGGCGAAGCACCCGGGCGACAACGAACGGCGCCGGCGGATGTCGCTGATCGACGAGGGCAACGGCCGGCAGGTCCGCATGGCGCACCTGGCCGTCGTCGCGAGCCACACGATCAACGGCGTGGCGAGGCTGCACTCGGAGCTGATGACGCGGACGATCTTCAACGACTTCGCCACGCTGTGGCCGGACCGCTTCACCAACGTCACCAACGGCATCGCGGTGCGGCGCTGGCTCAAGCAGGCGAACCCGGGCCTGTCCTCGCTGCTCTCGCG
>DASUMQ010000325.1:0-5734 GCA_036277615.1 Steroidobacteraceae bacterium | reverse complement strand
CCGCGGACGCTACAGCCCGCATCCCCGGGCACGCTGCGCGTGTGGGTGCACGGCGAGCAATGGTGGTGGCGGATTCATTACCAGCCGGCGGATTCCCCGGCGTTCGCACTGGCGAACGAGATACGGCTGCCGGTCGGCCGTCCAGTTGAGTTCCTCCTCGAAAGCGACAACGTCATTCACTCCTTCTGGGTGCCGTCACTCGGCGGCAAGATGGACCTGATTCCCGGGCGCACCAACCGGCTGATGCTGCGCCCCACGCGTACCGGCACGTTCGCCGGCATGTGCGCCGAGTTCTGCGGCCGCGCCCACGCCACCATGCGGCTCACGGTGATCGTCCTACCGCAGGACGAATTCGATCGCTGGATGGCCGATCAGACGTCGCCGGCGGTCACGGCAGTGCCGGCCACGACTGCCACGCCATGACGCCCGACGCCGAACCGCTCGAGGAGGCCCCGCCGCTGGAGGTGCGTCAGGCACAGGAAGCGCGGCTGCACGCGGCGTGGAACCCGCCGACCGGCTGGCGCTACTTCTCGGAGGTCAACAACAGCGCGGTCGGCATGTGGTACACCGCGCTCACCGTCGCCTTTCTGGTGTTCGGCGGCGTGCTGGCGCTGCTGATGCGCATCCAGCTCGCCGTCCCCGGCAACACCTTCCTGTCACCAGAAACCTACAACCAGGTCTTCACCGTGCACGGCTCGGTGATGATGTTCCTGGTGGCGATCCCGCTGTTCGAAGCGATCTCCATCCTGTTCCTGCCGCCGTTTCTCGGCACCCGCGAACTGCCGTTCCCGCGGCTCTCGGCCTTCGGCCTGTGGGCATTTCTGATCGGCGGCGTGTTCCTCTCCGGTTCCATCCTCTTTGGCGCAGCGCCCAACGGCGGCTGGTTCATGTATCCGCCCCTCACCAGCCGCTACGAGCCGGGCATCGGCGCCGACATGTGGCTGCTGGGCTTCTCCTTCATCGAAGTCGCGGCGATTGCGGCGTCGGTGGAGTTGATCATCGGCGTCCTCAAATCGCGGCCGGTAGGGATGCGGATCAACCTGATCCCGCTCTACGGCTGGTACGTGCTGGTGGCGGCGGTGATGGTCCTGTTCGCGTTCCCATCGCTGATTGCCGGAAGCCTCCTGCTGGAGCTCGAGCGCGCCTTCGACTGGCCGTTCTTCGACCCGACCCGGGGCGGCGATCCGCTCCTGTGGCAGCACCTGTTCTGGCTGTTCGGCCATCCCGACGTCTACATCATCTTCCTGCCCGGCGCCGGGCTCGTCTCAATGATCGTCGCGACGATGGCGCAGCGCCCGCTCGTGGGCTACCGCTGGGTGGTCGTCGCGCTGCTGGGCACCGGGCTGGTGTCGTTCGCGCTCTGGGTGCACCACATGTTTGCGGTCGGATTGCCGCACGCGAGCGCAAGCCTGTTCTCGGCGGCCAGCATGGCCGTGTCGGTGCCGGCCGGGATCCAGGTGTTCGCGTGGCTCGCGACGCTGCGCAGCGGCCGCGTCCGCCTCGCGACGCCGACGTGGTTCATCCTCGGCTTTTTCGGCATCTTCGTGCTGGGCGGATTGACGGGCGTGATGCTCGCCGTCGTGCCGTTCGACTGGCAGGCCCACGACACGTACTTCGTCGTCGCGCACCTGCACTACGTCGTGATCGGCGGCATGGTGTTCCCCGTGTTCGCCGCCATCTACTACTGGGCGCCGATGATCAGCGGCAAGCCGTTGTCCGAGCGCATGGGCAAGTGGGCCTGCGGCCTGATGTTCGTCGGCATGAACGCCGCGTTCTTCCCGATGCACGTGAGTGGCCTGCTCGGCATGCCACGCCGCGTGTGGACGTACCCGGCCGGGCTCGGCTGGGAGCTCTGGAACCTGCTGTCGACCGTCGGCGCGTTCGTGCTCGCCGCGGGCGTCGCGCTGGTGCTGCTCGACTTGCTGCTGCACCTGCGGCCGGCCGGCAAGGTCGACGTCAATCCGTGGAACGCGGGCACGCTCGAATGGCTGCCGCTCGACACTTACGCGAGCCGCAGCATCCCACGCGTGTCGAGCCGTGACCCGCTCTGGGACAACCCGCGCCTGCGCGACGAGGTCGATGCAGGGCAACACTACCTGCCGGGGCTCGCCACCGGCGAACGCGAGACGCTGGTCACGAGCCCGATCGAGGCCGAGCCGCAATACCTGCTGCGCCTGCCCGGCCCGAGCTGGCTGCCGCTGCTCGCCGGGCTCGGCACGGCGACGTTCTTCTTCGCGTTGACGGTCAAGTGGGTGTGGATCGCGGTCGGCGGCGCGGCGCTCGCGCTCTTCGGCATCGTGCGCTGGCTCTGGGCGAGCGATCCACGACCCCTCGCGGGAAGCTTCGAGGTTGGCGACGGCATCCGCCTGCCGGCGTACATGACCGGAAGCCGTTCGCACGCCTGGTGGGCCGTCGTCGTGCTGCTGCTGGTCGAGGGTTCGGTCTTCGCGAGCCTGGTCTTCTCGTACCTGTTCCTCTGGACCGTGGCACCGGGGGCATGGCCGCCGGCACCGCTGCCGCTGCCGGAACCGGCCGCGGCCGGTGTCGCGGTCGTCGGCTATGTCGCGGCGCTCGTCGCCATCTCCTGGGCGGGTCGCGCGCTCGCGGCGAGCCACAGCAGGACACTCACGCTTGCGCTCGTCGCCGGCGCGGCACTGCTCGCGCTCGCGTTCTCATCCGATTGGCGGGCCGCGCTGGACGCCGGCATCGACGCCCGACGGCACGCGTACGGGGCCGCGGTGCACGCGTTGCTGGCCTGGCAGGGGCTGCACGTCGCGCTCGTGGCGATCGTGACCGTGTACGTCCTGGCCCGCCTGCGCGCAGGCTTGCTCGGGCGCGAACACCGCGTGACGTTCGACACGTTGCGCCTGCTCTGGCTCTACACCGCCGCGCAGGGACTGGTCACGATCGCCGTGGTGCACAGCCCGAGGATCGTGGCGTGAAAGCCCGTGGCGACGGACGTCGTTTCACGAGCACCATGCTGCGGGCGTGGGGCGGACTGCTGGCGTGGGCGAGCTACTTCCTGGTCGTGTACGTGCTGGTCGCGCTCGCCTGCGAGCGGGGGTTCGCCGACGCGAGGATCGGCGGTGTGGCGTTCGTCCCGTTCGTGGCGATCGCGGCGCTGCTCCCCGCACTCGCCGTCACCGTCTGGCTGGCTCTGAGTGCACTTCGCCGTGCTCGCCTCGACGTGGCGCCGGCGGGCTCGCGCTTCGCGGACTTTCTCGGCTGGGCGCTCGGCGCGCTGGCCGTGCTGGCGCTGGCGTGGACGGCGTTGCCGTCGATGCTGCTGCGCACGGGGTGCAACTGACCGCGGAGGTCCACGCGTGCGGCGGTTCAGCCGACGCCGCGGCGGCTACGGGGTGGTCACCGCCGGCGGCAGCCGCGTCGCGAGCGCCGTCATTCGCCCGACTGCCGCGTCGTATTCGCGGGCGAGCCGGTCGACGACGGCGCGGACAGGCTCGACGTCCTCGATCGCACCGACGCCCTGGCCTGCCGACCAGACGTCCTTCCAGCGCTTCGCCGCCGACTGCGAGCTGTCGTAGTTGCGCTGCGGCTTGTCGGGCATGTGGTCGGGGTCGTAACCGACGCGACGCAGGCTCGGCTTGAGCCAGGAGGCCGGCGTGCCGGTGATCGAGGCGCTGACGAGCAGGTCGTCCACGTTGGCGTCGACCACCATGCGCTTGTAGTCCTCGCCCGCGAGACTTTCGTGCGTCGCGATGAAGCGGGTGCCCATGTACACCATGTCGGCGCCGGCGGCGACCGCGCCGGCGACACCCTGCCCGTCCGCGATCCCGCCGCCGACGATCACGAGCCCGTTCGTGAGCCGGCGCACCGCGGAAATGAACGCGAACGGAGAGATGTAGCCCGTGTGGCCGCCCGCACCCGCCGAGACGCACGCGAGGCCGTCGGCGCCGGCATTGATCGCCTTGCGCGCCAGCGCGAGGTTGACCACGTCCGCGATCACGAGACCGCCGTACGAGTGCACGAGTTCGATCGCGGGTTGCGGGCTGCCGAGAGCCGTGATGACGACCGGTGGCTTGTAGCGGGCGACCAGTTCGAGGTCCGCCGGCAGCCGCTGGTTGGTCGAGTGCGTGATCAGGTTCGCCGCCCACGGTGCGGCGCCCGCCGACGCGGGCTGGGCGAGCGCGGCCGTGATCCGTGCCATCCAGGCGTCGAGGTCCTCGACGGTGCGGGCATTGACGGTGGGAAAGGCGCCGACGACGCCGGCCCGGCACGCCTCGATCACCAGCTCAGGCCCGGAGATCAGGAACATCGGCGCCGCGACCACGGGAACGCGCAACCTCTCCAGCAGGTGCACGGTGGCAGCCGATCGCAGGCTCGTGTTCAAGATGCTCGTCACTTGCTAAACTGTACTGACTTTACCGTACGCTCGAGAGGACCGTCAATCGAGGCCTTCCGGCTTCATGACGCGCTCGACGCAGGCAAGCGGCGACGAGGAGTGCCGATGACGCGCGACGCATCGACGACCACGCCCACGCTGGACTTCGACGGCTTACGTCCGCCGTCGCCGTGGCTCACCGATGCGCACCTGCACTGGCGGCAGCGCGTCCGCGCATTCGTGACGCAGGAGATCGAACCGCATCTCGACGACTGGGAAGCATCCGGCACGTTCCCGGACTCAGTCTACGAGACGGCCGCGCACGCCGGCATGCTCGGCGTGGGATTCCCGACCCAACTGGGCGGCCACACCGAGGACGCAGACCCGTACTACCGCATGCTGTTCGCCGAGGAGCTGCACCGGCCCGGCAGCGGCGTCGTTTTCGCCGACCTTGCGACACACTGGATTGCCCTGCCCCCGGTCGTGCAGTTCGGCGCGCCGGAATTGCGGGAGTCGGTGGTACGTCCGGTGCTCGCCGGCGCACGCAAGATGGCTTTCGCCGTGACCGAACCTGGCGGCGGCTCCGACGCCGGGGCGCTGCAGACATGCGCGGAGCGCCACGGCCAGGAGTGGCTCGTGAACGGTACCAAGACGCTGATCTCGGGCGCACTGCGCGCGGATTTCGTCCTCACCGCGGTACGCACCGGCGGACCCGGCGCAGGGGGTATTTCGCTGCTGCTCGTCGACGCGGCGAGCCCCGGGCTAGACCGATACGTCGTGCCCGGCCTGCGCTGGTACAACTCGAGCATCGGTACGCTCGAGTTCCACGACGTGCGCGTGCCGCTGGACCGGCTGATCGGGCCGGAGAATCGCGGCTTCGCCGCGCTGGCACGGCAGTTCAACGTCGAGCGACTGAGCGGCATCGCGGCAACGCTCGCGATGTCGCGCACCGCCGTTGCCGAGGCGATCGCGTGGGCGCAGCAGCGGGAGGCGTTCGGCCACCGGCTCGTCGAGCACCAGGCCGTGCGTCACAAGCTCGTGGACCTCGTCCGGGCGATCCGCGTGGCGTACGCGTTCCTCGACCAGTGCGTCTGGCGCCTGCAGCGCGGCGAGACGGTCGTCGCCGACATCGCGATGCTCAAGGTCCAGGCGACGCGGACACTCGAACGCTGCGCGCGTGAGTCGATGCACGTGCTCGGCGGCCGTGCCTATTCGGGACCGACCCGCCTCGAGCGCATCTACCGCGAGGCACGTATCTTCGCGCTCGGCGGCGGCACCGAGGAAATCCTCGACGACCTCGCCGCACGCCAGCTCGGCCTGCTCTGATCCCCGCACAGGAGACACACGATGTCCGCGATGCAAGACGCACTCCGTTCGATCATGGAAGCGACCCGC
>DASUMQ010000324.1:0-3722 GCA_036277615.1 Steroidobacteraceae bacterium | reverse complement strand
AGGTCCTCGTAGCAGGGCACCTCGGGATTCCGGTACAGGATGCCGACGGGAATCGGGTCCTCGCTCGACGCCACCTCGCGTGCCCGGTGGATGTCGGACGGGTCGTGCTCCTGCTGGTTGCGATAAATCTTCGACAGCGCCGGGCTGACGCGCAGGCCGTGCTCGTGCGTGAGCATCAGCATGCGCTGCGGGTCGTGCACCCAGGGCTCGTACATGTTGCCGACGAATTCGGGGCAGCGCTGCAGGACGCGCACGAACGAAAAGCCCTTGTGCCGGTAGGCCGCGGTGATGACCTGGAACAGCGATTCGGGAATCCAGTCGACGGCCTGGGCGACGAACGAGACGTTCTGCACGCCGAGCGTGACCGTGAGCGGACTCATCGCCTCGAGGTACGAGCCCCGCGGCGTCGTGTTGCTGCGGGTACCCAGGGGCGACGTCGGCGAGGCCTGCTTCTTGGTCAGTCCGTAGATGTGGTTGTCGTGCAGCAGCACCGTGATGTTCATGTTGTAGCGGATCGCGTGGATCCAGTGCGCCGCGCCGATGCTGCAGCAGTCGCCATCGCCGGTGTTCACGAACACGTGCAGGTCCGGGCGCGCGAGCTTGATGCCTTCGGCGATCGGGAACGCGCGGCCGTGGATGCCGTGAAACCCGTACGTCCGCATGTAGTGCGGCAGCCGGCTCGAGCAGCCGATGCCGGAGACGAACACGGTCTTCTCGGGTCGCAGCCCCTCGTCGCGGCACAGGCGCTGCATCGCGGTGAGGATCGCATTGTCGCCGCAACCCTTGCACCAGCGCGGCACGCCGCCCTGGTAGTCCTCGAGCGCGTGCCGGTCCTCCGCCAGGTGCTGGAGGCAAAGCGTGGCGGTGCTCATGCGTGCGTCTCCTCGATCTGCGCCAGCCGCTCGCGGATCGCCCGGTACACGGTGCCGGGCTTGATCGGCCGCCCGCGGACCTCGGTCCAGCAGTCCACGTCGACGAGGAAGCGTGCGCGCAGCAGCATCGCGAGTGCCGAGTAACGGCGGTTCGACTCGTCGATCAGCGGGTCGCGCGGATCGTCGGCCCAGTTGCCCTCGACCGTGAGGACCTTGCGGAAGCCCTGCAGGATTTCCTTGATGCCGGGCTGCATCGGCTGCAGGAACTGCAGGTGCGTCGACGACACCTTGTGGCCTTCGGCGCGCAACCGCTCGACGGCTTCCTCGATCGCGCCCTTGGTGCTGCCCCAGCCGACGATCAGCAGGTCGCCCGTCGGATCGCCGAGCACCGGGGGCGGCGTCAGCATCTTCTGCAGCGCCGCGAGCTTCAGGCTGCGTGCGTGCAGGCCCTGCTGGTTGATCTCGGGGTCGTACGCGACCCGGCTCGCCTTGTCGTGCGCGAGCCCGGTCAGCGTGTGCATGCCGTTCGGCTGCCCCGGCACGAACCGCCGGCTCAAGCCGGTGACCGCATCCCAGTCGTACGGCTTCGCGCCGTCCGGCACGGGATTCTGGTCGACCGGCGGCGCGAGCCAGTCGGGATCGAACGTGGGCCGCGTGAACGGCTGCTGCCCGGTCGACAGCGCGGCGTCCGACAGCACGACGACGACCATGTTGAGCGTCTCGGCGAGCCGGCGCGCGGTAATCATCGAATAGAAACAGTCCTCGATCGTGCTCGCGGCCATGACGACCTTGGGCGCGTCGCCGTGGCTGCCGAACATCACGCTGAGCAGGTCGCCCTGCTCCACCTTGGTCGGCTGGCCCGTGCTCGGACCGCCCCGCTGGACGTTCACGACGACCAGCGGGATCTCGGCCATCACCGCGAGCCCGATGCCCTCCTGCTTCAGCGAGTAGCCGGGCCCCGAAGTGATCGTCACCGCCACCTTGCCGGCATACGAGGCGCCGATCGCGAACGCGCAGGCGGCGATCTCGTCCTCCGCCTGGTGCACGATTCCGCCCGCCTTCTCGAACACGTCGCTCAGGTAGTGCGATGCGGACGTGGCTGGCGTGATCGGGTACATCGCGCAGATGTCCATGCCCGAGGCGAGCACGCCGAGCGCGACCGCGGTGTTGCCGTTGATCACGACCTGCGGCACCGTCGATTTCACGGCCGGCACGCGATACTTGAAGTCGAGGTGTTCCTCGGCCCAGTTCCAGCCAGCCTCGAGCAGCGCGACGTTGGACTGCACGACCTTCCGGTCCTTCTTGCCGAAGATGAATGCGATCTGTTCACGCGCGAGGTTCATGTCGAGGCTGAACACGTTGCAGAGCATGCCGAGCACGAACATGTTCTTGCCCTTGCGCGGGTCCTGCACGAGCGCGCGGCACTCGTGCTCCATCGGCACCTCGATGACGCGATAGCCTTCCCCGAGCAGCCGGTCGCGCGTTTCCGTGTATTGCGCGACGATCTTCGGGTCCTCGTGCTCGCCCCACATGCTCTCGAGCAGGATGATGCAGCCGGGCTTCAGCTCGCCCGCATTGACCCGGCCGAGCAGCACCTGCTCGTTGAACGCGATCGCGATGTCGGCCTCGTCACCGCCGTTGGTCACGCGCTGCGAACCGATGCGGATGCGGTTGCCGCTCGCGCCGGCGACGCTGCGGGCCGGCGGCTGGATCTCGGCGGGGATGATCTCCACCGTCCAGACGCCGTTGCCCATGCGCGCGGCGATCGAGCCGAACGACTGGCCGCACTTCTGCGCCCCCTCGCCGCTATCGCTCATGATCTCGACGATGTGCTCGTCGAGCGTCTGCAGGGCCTTACGGAACTTGAGCGGAGTGACTGCGTTCATCACCGATCACCGCGGCATGCGGACGCGCGCGTAGCCGTGCTCCGCGCGGTCGATGCCGAACAGGGTTGAATCCGGGTCCGACGGGCGGGCCTCGTAGACGTAGTCCGTGTCGCGCAGGCCGAGGAACGTCTTCATCGCGCGCGCCGCGCGGCGGCCCGCACCCATCGCCTCGATCACGGTTGCGGCACCCGTGACGATGTCGCCGCCCGCGAAGACGCCGGGGATCGACGTGGCGAGCTCCGCGTCCGTCGCGATGTAGCCGCGCGAGTCGAGCTTGAGCCGGGAGGTCTGGCCGATGACGGGATTGGCGTTGGTGCCGATCGCGTAGACGACCATGTCGGCCTCGATTTCGAACTCGCTGCCGGGCTCGGGCACCGGACGCCGCCGACCCGAGGCGTCGGGTTCGCCCAGGGCCATGCGCACGCACCGCACACCGCGGACGTTTCGCTTGTCGTCGCCGAGCAGCTCCACCGGACTGGCGAGCCAGTGGAAATCGATGCCCTCCTCCTCGGCGTGGTGGATCTCTTCGGCACGGGCCGGCGCCTCGGCCTTGCTGCGCCGGTAGAGGCACCGCACGCTCTCCGCGCCGAGGCGCAGGCAGACGCGCAAGGCGTCCATCGCGGTGTTGCCGGCGCCGATCACGACGACGCGCCTGCCGGGCTGCAGCGGCGTGTCGTACTTCGGGAACTCGCGTGCGTGCATCAGGTTGCAGCGCGTGAGCAGTTCGTTCGCCGAGAGCACGCCGTTGAGGGACTCGCCCGGAATGCCCATGAAGCTCGGGTAGCCCGCGCCGGTGCCGACGAAGACGGCGTGGAACCCCATCTCCTCGACCATCTGCTCGATCGTGAACAGCCGTCCGACCAGCGTGTTGCACTCGAAGCGGATGCCGAGCGCCTCGAGCTTGGCGATCTCGGCGTCGACGACCGTGTTGGGCAGGCGGAAATCCGGGATGCCGTATTTGAGT
>DASUMQ010000323.1:0-4745 GCA_036277615.1 Steroidobacteraceae bacterium | reverse complement strand
CCGGGTCGCGTTGTTCACCGAATCGGCCCGGGTCGGGACGGCCAGCATCGCCGCACCGATCCACGCCGCGGCCTGCGCAACCCGAGTCACGATTCGTCGTTGCATCAGCGTACCGCGTGACCTGCCGGGTCGCGCCGACCGACGGCAGGCCCTAGAGAAACTCGTCGATCTGGAACAGGAAGTACGCGAAGTAGTGATTGATCGCGCGGATCTGGTCGAGCAGCCGGTGGTCGGAGTCGACGACGTGCAGCGTCGCCTTCTGCTCGCGTGCGAAGCGGAAGCTGTTGTCGACCGGGATCACGTCGTCGCGCCAGCCGTGGATGATCGTGGTCGGGCAGTGCGCCGGCCGCGGGCTGATCTTCTCGTAGCCCGGCATGTAGAGCGCCGGCGCGAGCAGGAACATGCCGCGCGCCTGCAGCAGCGACGAGCCGGCCACCGAGACGTAGCCGCCCATGCTGGACCCGACCAGCACGAGGGAGCCGCGCAGGTCCTTGCAGAAGGCGAGCAGCCGCGTGACGCGCGCCTGCGGATCGTCGATGCCGCGGTAGTCGACGGACTCGACGTTGAAGCCCTCTTCCCGCGCGATCTCGGCCATGGCGGCAATCTTGTTGCCCCACGGCTCGCTGTCCTTGCCGTGCGAAAAAACGACGAAACGCTCGGTCATCGGCCGACCACTCCAGGAGGGTGCCCCTGCATCTTAGCCTGCCGCGCCGACGCTGATCGCGCCGCACGTCTCATTCACCGTCGTGCGACCAGAGCCAGCGGTCGAGGTCCCCGCCGTCCGGCGCGCCCCAGCCGTGGCGCTTGAGGTCGACCCGCCCGCGCGTCGCGTCGATGCCCTCGGCTCGCAACAGCCGGATCTGCCGTGCGCGCGAAGGCGAGCCGTCGGGAAACGCGATGCGACCGCCGGCGGCCACGACGCGCTGCCACGGCACCTTGCTGCGCGGCGGCAGCGACGCAAGCACCTTGCCGACGAGCCGTGCCTGGCGTGGCAACCCCGCGCGGGCGGCGACGCTGCCATAGGTCGTGACGCGACCACGCGGGATACGCTCGACGACGGCGAGGATTGCCGCCGCGCGTCGTTCCGGCGTCGATGCGGAGGAGGATGTGCCCATGGTCCCGGTCGGCCTCGGTGCGCAGCCTACCGCAGGCCGGGTCCCGGCCGGGATCTGACAGAATGAATCATCGCTCGAACGATGCCCGGTCCACGCTTGCAGCCCTCTGAGCAAACCTCCCAGACCCGTGCCGGCTGGCGTTTCGCGGTCGATCGCGGCGGCACGTTCACCGACGTCGTCGGTTTCGCCGCGGACGGTTCGCTGCACACCGCAAAGGTCCTGTCGCACGACCCGGCGCACCCGGGCGACCCGGCGCTGCACGGGATTCGCACGCTGCTCGACCAGCACGCGAACGCGCATGGCCGCGACGTCCTGGCCGTGCGCCTCGGCACGACGGTCGCGACCAACGCCCTGCTCGAGCGTAACGGCGCGCCAACGCTGCTCGTGACGTCGACCGGCTTCCGCGACGCGCTCGCGATCGGTTACCAGGAGCGTCCGGACATCTTCGCGCGCGAGATCCGCAGGCCGGCGCCGCTCCAGGCCCGCACGATCGAGGTGCCGGAACGCATCGACGCCGCCGGCGTGGTCCTGACGCCGCTCGACGAGGCAACGCTGCAGGCCGCGCTCGCGGCCGCACGACGCGACGGCATCGAGTCGGTGGCGATCGCGTTCGTGCACGGGTTCCGGCACCCTGCGCACGAACGACGCGCCGCTGCGATCGCGCGGGCGGCCGGCTTCGACGAGGTGATCACCTCGCACGAGGCCGCGCCGTTGCTCGGCTTCGTTGCGCGCGGCGACACGACGGTCGCCGACGCCTACCTGTCTCCCGTGCTGCTGCGCTACACGGGCGAGTTTCGTGCCGCCCTCGCGCGCGCGCTCGGTTGCGCCGACGTCGCCTTCATGCAGAGCAACGGCGGGCTGGTCGACGCGGCAGGGTTCCGCGGCGTCAACGGCGTGCTGTCCGGCCCCGCCGGCGGCGTCGTCGGCATGATCGCGGCCGGCTCCGCGGACGGCCCACGCAGGCTGATCGGGTTCGACATGGGCGGTACGTCGACCGACGTGAGCCTGTCCACGGGCACCATCCCGCGGCGCTTCACCGCCGAGATCGACGGCGTCCGGTTGCAGGCCCCGCTCGTGGACCTCCAGACCATCGCCGCGGGCGGCGGCTCGATCCTGCGCGTCGCCGACGGTCGCCTGCAGGTCGGCCCTTCGTCCGCCGGCGCCGACCCCGGCCCGGCCTGTTACCGGCGCGGCGGCCCGGCCACGGTGACCGACTGCAACGTCGTGCTCGGCCGGATTCCGGCCGGGCGATTTCCCCGCGTGTTCGGCGCATCGGGTCGCGAGCCGATCGACGCCGAGGCCTCGCACGTGCGGCTGCGCGAGCTGGCGGACGCCGCGAGAGCGGTCTCGGGCCGCGAGTACTCCGTCGAAACGCTGGCGGAGGCGTTTCTCGACGTGGCCGTCGCACGCATGGCCAACGCGATCCGCGAGCTCGCGCTGCACCACGGGCAGGACCCGGCGCAGTTCTCGCTGCTCTGCTTCGGCGGCGCGGCGGGCCAGCACGCCTGCGCGGTCGCGGAGCTGATCGGTGCGGGTGAAGTGCTGCTGCACCCGCTCGCGGGCGTGCTCTCGGCGTTCGGCATTGGCATCACGACCCGACGCTCGATTCGGCGGCGCACGTTCGAGCGCGAGCTTGGCGACGCCGCGCAGCCCGACGCGCAACGCGCACTCGACGAGCTGGCCTCCGATGCGCGCACGGACCTGGTGCGACAGGGCGTGGCGACGGCGCAGGTCGAGACCAGGCTCAGCGTGCGCCTGCGGCTCGCGGGCTCGGACACGCCGATCGAACTCGACTGGCAGGTCGTCCCGGAATTGCGAGGCGCGTTTTTCGACGCGCACCGCCAGCTCTACGGTTTCGCCGACCGGCACGCAACGCTCGTGCTGGCCGAACTCACGGCCGAGGCGATCGAACGGGCACCGGCGACCGGCGCCGGAATGCGGCTCGCGGCGACGAACTCCGTGGGCGGCATGGAGGCACGCGAAGAACGCGCGCCGGTCTGGTTCGACGGCACGCACCACGACGTGCCGATGCGGGACCGATCGGCCCTGCAGCCGGGCTCGATCCTGACCGGCCCGCTGTTGCTGTGCGAGGACGGTGCGACCAGCTGGATTGCCCCGGGCTGGCACGGCGAAGTCGCACCGAGCGGCATGCTGGTGTTGCACCGGGCGGCGGCCCGCAGCAGCGTGGCGCGGCGCGAGCAACGACCCGCTCCCGCGCGGCCCGACCCGATGCGACTCGAGGTCTTCAACGCGCTCTTCATGCACGTCGCCGAACAGATGGGCGCGGTGCTGCGCCAGACCGCGAGCTCGGTCAACATCAAGGAACGACTCGACTTTTCCTGCGCACTGTTCGACGCGCACGCGAACCTGGTCGCGAACGCTCCGCACATGCCGGTGCACCTCGGATCGATGGGCGCGAGCGTCGTCGCGGTGCTCAGGGCCTGCGGTGACGACCTGCGCGCGGGCGATGCATACATCGTCAACTCGCCGTACGCAGGCGGCACGCACCTGCCCGACATCACCGTCGTCTCCCCGATTTTTGCGACGGACGGACGCACGCTCGAGTTCTTCACGGCCTCGCGTGCGCACCACGCGGACGTCGGTGGCATCACGCCGGGCTCGATGCCGCCGCACAGCCGCGACATCGCCGAGGAGGGCGCGCTGATCGAGCCGCAGCGAATCCTGCGCGACGGCGTGCTCGACGAGGCGATGCTGCACGCGCTGCTGTGCGGCGGACGTTTCCCGTCACGCAATTTCGGGCAGAACCTCGCCGACCTGCGCGCCCAGCTCGCGGCCAACGCCCGTGGCGCACGCGAACTCGAGCGCGCCGCCGCGAGCCACGGTCGGCAGGCGGTGCTCGATTACATGCGCCACGTGCAGGACAACGCCGAGGCCTGCATGCGCCGCGCGATCCGCCGCCTGCACGACGGACAGTTCCGTTACGAGCTCGACAACGGCCAGGCGATCGTCGTGCGTGTCGCGGTCGACGGCTCGGCCGGCGCCGTGACGGTCGATTTCACGGGCACGTCGCTGCAGCAGCCGAACAACTTCAACGCCCCGCGCGCCGTGACCGTCGCCGCCGTGCTCTACGTGTTCCGGACCTTGATCGAGGAACCGATCCCGCTCAACGCGGGCTGCCTGCGTCCGCTGACGATCGTCGTGCCGCCGGGCTCGATGCTCGACCCCGTGTCGCCCGCGGCGGTCGTCGCCGGCAACGTCGAGACCTCGCAGTGCATCGTCGACGCACTCTACGGCGCCCTCGGCCTGCAGGCCGCGTCCCAGGGCACGATGAACAACTTCACGTTCGGCAACGAGCGCTACCAGTATTACGAAACCATCGCCGGCGGCTCAGGCGCGGGCCCCGGCTTCGACGGCGCGAGCGGCGTGCAGACGCACATGACCAACTCGCGGCTCACCGACCCGGAGGTGCTCGAGACGAGGTTCCCGGTGCTGTTGCGCGAGTTCTCGATCCGGCGCGGCTCCGGCGGCGCCGGACGACATCGCGGTGGCGACGGACTCGTGCGACGCGTGGAATTCCGGGAGTCGATGACCGCGGCCGTGCTCTCGAACCACCGCCGCGTCGCCCCGTTCGGCCTGGCCGGCGGCTCGCCCGGCGCTACAGGGCGCAAC
>DASUMQ010000322.1:0-2233 GCA_036277615.1 Steroidobacteraceae bacterium | reverse complement strand
TCGATCGTGATCTTCTGCCCCTGCGGGGGCACGTTGAGCTTGATCGCGGTGGACATCGAATCGGGCTCCGAGGATGCTGTGACGCGAAAATTCGGGGCCGGGATGCTAGCACAGCGACCCGCGCCGGGCGCGGATCGCCCGGGGCCCGCCAACCGGGTTAATGCGTTGCAGCGCGGCGCGCGTGCTAGGGATTTGCCGCAGTTTGACGAAGCCGGGGAGCAATCTGCTTGCCCGGCCGGTCTGACCGCTGTACGTTCCGCTCTCGCTTTCTGGACGGTGTCTCGATTGCACTTGTTCGCCCTCGACCGGTTTCGCAGACGACAGCGCACCCTGACCCGGGCCGTGCTCGCGTTGTTCTGCCTGGTCTGGCTGCAGGCGGCCCTCGTCCCCTGTGCGATGGCGCTCGCACCGGACGGCATGGCGGGCGCGCAAGCCGAGCATTGCGCGTATTGCCCACCGGCCGACGCATCCGGCGGCGGACCCGCGGCGGACACCGGTTGCACCTACCCTGACGGCCCGCAGGTCGACTCACGCGCCGCGCTCGCCGCACCGCTGCTGATCGCCATGCCGCCCGTCAGTTACGTGCTCGACGTGAGCACCATGGCTCCGGCACCGCTCGCCGACGAGCATCGCCTGCCGGACCGCGCGGGGCCTCCGCTCGCGGTCACCTACTGCCGCTTCCTGAAATAGCCGGACACCGCTGTTTGCGTCCGTCGCGCGTCACGCCCGTGACCGCGGCGCCTGCCGATCTGCCGGAGTCCGTCATGTCCCGAATTCGTTCATTGGCCGCGAGCGCCACGCTGCTCGTGGGCACCTTGCTCCTCCTGGCCCCGAGCGCACCGGCGCACGGCCAGGACCTCACGCTGGCTGAGGCCGAACGACTCGCGCTCGAACGCGACGCGATGACGCGCGAAATGCGCGCGCAGGCCCAGGCCATGCGCGAACGCGCGGTCATGGAAGGCCAGCTGATGGATCCCGAACTGCGCTTCGGCGCCGTCAACGTGCCGGTCGACTCGTTCAGCCTCGACGCAGAGGACATGACGATGCTCGAAGTCGGGCTGAGCCAGGAGTTCCAGCCCGGCAAGACGCGCCGGCTTTCCCGCCAGCAGATGGAGCAACTCGCGGCGGCGATGGACGCCACGGCCGTCGATCGCGAGCGCCTCGTGCGTCGCGAGCTGCGCAAGCTCTGGACGCAGCTCGGTTACGTTCGCGCGGCGCGCGAGGTGCTCGAGTCCCAGACGACCTGGGTCGAGCAGATGCGGCGGTCGGCGCGTGCCCGCTATGCGTCCGGCGAAGGCAAGCAACTCGACGTGCTGCAGGCCGGCCTCGAGGCCGCGATGCTGCGAGAGCAGCAGCTCGACCTCGACCGCGACGAGGCGATGTACCGCTCGCAACTGTCGTTGTGGCTGGACGCCGAGGACGCCGCGCGAGCCCAGCCGGGCGCCGTCGGCCCTCGCGCCGAACTGCCGCCGCTCGCGACGCTCGAGGCGCGGCTGGCCGGACACCCGACGCAGGTCGATTACGAACGACGCATCGATGCGGCACGCACGGCCGTCGACGTGGCGAGCGAGAAGCGCAAGCCGGGCTGGATGCTCGATCTGAGCTACGGCTTCCGCCAGGGCGACATGCAGGCCGCGATGGACGACGTCGCCGAACCGCGTCCCGACATGCTGAGCCTGATGGTGTCGATGGACCTGCCGTTTTTCACAAAGAATCGCCAGGACCGTGAGATCAGCGCGGCGCGTCTCGAGCACCGCGGGATGCTAGAGCGGCACGAGGACCACCGCCGCGAATTGCAGGCGATGCTGGTCGAAGCCTGGAACATCGCGCAGCGCACGGCCGAGCTCGAGCGTTTCTACGAGGACGAGTTGCTGAAGCTTGCCGAACAGTCGATCCAGGCTGCGCTGCTCGCCTGGCGCTCCAACCGCATCATGATCGACGAAGTCGTGATGGTGCGTCGCGTCGCCACCGATACCCGCATGAAGCACCTGCGCCTCGCGTCCGATCGCGCGCTGGCGCAGCACGAAATCGATTACCTCGCAGGTGAAGCACCATGAACCCGACCTTGGGCCGGCTCGCCGGCGTGCTGCTGTTGTCAGTCGTGCTCGGGGCGTGCTCCCGTGAGCAACCTACCGAATCCGTGCGCAGCGCCGCCGACGACACCGCGGCGGAGCACGCACTCAAGCACACCAACCCGAAGTACCGCTGTCCGATGCACCCGCAGATCGTCCGC
>DASUMQ010000321.1:0-7686 GCA_036277615.1 Steroidobacteraceae bacterium | reverse complement strand
CACGCTGGCTCTCTCTGTCCTCGACGCCGGGGCGGCACACGCCTACGAACTGCACGACTCTCACTTCCACCTGACCAACTACGTGCAGGAAGGCACCGACATCCGCGACTTCCTCGCGATCATGGGCGACAAGGTCGGCCGCGTCGCGCTGTTCGGCATCCCCCTGCAGCAGACCTGGTCGCACGAGAACTCCGGCGACTACGCGCCGACGTACTACCTGCAGAGCGACGCGCCGCTCTACTACTACTCGTTCACCGACGCCTTCATCGCCAGCGCCTGGCTGTCGCTGCCGCCCGCGGACCGCGCGCGCTTCGACCCGATGATCACCGGCTTCAACCCGGCGGACATGTACGCGGCTGACCACATCCGGCGCGTGCTGCTGACCTTCCCGGGCGTCTTCTCGGGGATCGGCGAGTTTTCGATCCACAAGGAGTTCGTCTCCTCGAAGATCGCGGGCGGTCCGGCGACGCTGTCGGACCCGGCTCTGCACCGGATCCTCGACCTCGCGGCCGAGGCGGGACTGGTCGTGATCCTGCACAACGACATCAATATGCCGTTCCCCAAGCCGGGCCAGGAGCCCTACGTCCTGGAGCAGATGAAGAAGCTGTTCGTGGCGCACCCGGACGCGACGATCATCTGGGCGCACTGCGGCGTCGGGCGCATCGTGCGGCCGGTCGAGGGCGAGGTCGACATCCTGGACCGGGCGCTCGCCAATCCCGAGCTCGGGCACGTCTACCTCGACATTTCCTGGGACGAGACGGCCAAGTACATCACCTCTTCACCGGAGGCCATCGCGAAGGTCGCGGCGCTGATCAAGAAGTATCCCGAGCGTTTCCTGTTCGGCAGTGACGTCGTGGCGCCGACCAGCATCGAGGTGCCGATGGCTGTGTACAAGGCGTATGAGCCGCTCTGGCAGGCGCTCACGCCGGAGGTGCGGCACGCTGTGCTGTTCGGCAACTACGAACGACTGTTCGACGCGGCGCGCATCAAGGTGCGCACCTGGGAGAAGGCGAACGTCGGCAAGCCACGACCGGCGTCGCCGCCGACCCCGGTCTCCGGTTACAGGACCCCGGATTGACGAACCGGCTCCGCACATGCCACGAACAATAGAAAAATGGTCGGCCGACAGGCCCCCCCCTCTGAAAAACGTCCGGCCATTCGCGGGTCGGGGTTCCCACCGGACCCCGGCCCGTCTCTCTGACGGGAGACTGACATGACGGCCGTGCAAGGGATCCTCCAGGCGCACCCGGAAATCGCGTTCTTCCTGGTGCTGGGGCTGGGATACCTGCTGGGCAAGATCGCCCTCGGCAGTTTCAAGCTCGGCGCCGTCACCGGCACCTTGCTCGCCGGCGTGATCGTCGGTCAGCTCGAGATCACGCTGTCGAACGACGTCAAGCAGTGCTTCTTCCTGCTGTTCCTGTTCGCAATCGGTTTCCGCACCGGCCCGCAGTTCTTCCGCGGGCTCAGGAGCGACGGTCTGCAGCACGCCGCGCTTGCCGCGATCGTCGCAGTGACGGGGCTGCTGGTCGGTTGGTTCGTCGCCGCACTGTTCGGATATGACGCGGGAACGGCGGCCGGCCTGATCGCGGGCTCGTTGACCGAATCGGCCACGATCGGCACGGCGATGGACGCCATCTCGAAACTCGACCTGGCCGACGCCGAGAAGGCCGCGCTCAACAACGCCATCCCGGTCGCCTTCGCAGTCACGTACCTCGTCGGCGTGATCGGCGCGGCCTGGGTACTGTCGCAGCTTGCGCCCAAGTTGCTGCGCATCGACCTCGCCGAGGAATGCCGGAAGTACGAGGAGCAAACCCTGGGTTCGACGTCGGCGCTGCAGGCGGCCCGTCGCGAGCACGAATTACGCGCCTACATGATCTCGCGTGACTCGCCCTGGGCGGGCCGAACGGTAGCCGATTTCGAGGCCGCGGGCGGCACGCGCGTCTTCATCGAGCGGCTGCGCAGTCGAGGCGAGGTCACCGATCCGGACCCGCGATACGTGCTGCGGGCCGGCGACACGATCGCGGTCGCCGGCGCGCGCACGACGCTCGTCGAAGTGCTCGAATCGGCCGACACCGGTCTCGCCGAAACCGACGATCGCGACCTGCTCGGCATGGCCGGCGAGATGCTGGACGTCGTCGTCACCAATCACGACGTCGACGGCATCTCGCTCGCCGACCTCGGTCGCCTGCCCGATACACGCGGGGCCTTCCTGCGCCGGATCACGCGCGGCGGACAATCGCTGAGCGCGATGCCGAACACCGTCGTGCACCGGGGCGACGTGCTGACGATCGTCGGCCTCGGTCACAGTGTCGCTCGCACCGCAAAGTTTCTCGGCGTCGCCGACCGTGCGACCGACGTGACGGACATGTTCGTCGTGGCGACGGGCATCGTCGCCGGCGCACTGATCGGCCTGCCGGCAATCCACGTCGCAGGTATCGAGATCGGCCTGAGCCTGCCGGTGGGCGTGCTGCTCGGCGGCCTGGTGGCGGGATACGTGCGGGCGATCCGGCCACGGTGGTTCGGCCGGATACCGACCCCCACGTTGTGGATCTTCGAGTCCATCGGCCTCACGGGCTTCGTCGCCGTGGTCGGCCTCAATGCGGGGCCCGATTTCGTGCGCGGCGTGCAGGAGAGTGGGCTCACGCTCGTGCTCGCGGGCGCCATCACGGTTTCCGTTTCGCTGCTGGTCGGCGTCCTGGTCGGTCGGTGGCTGTTCAGGATGCATCCGGGTGTGCTGCTCGGCGTATGCGCCGGCGGCTGCACGGCAACCCCTGCGCTGGCCGCGGTGCAGGAGGCGGCACGCAGTTCCGTGCCGTCCATCGGTTACGGCGTCGCGTATGCGGTCGGTAACGTGTTCCTCGCGATCTGGGGCACGGTGATCGTGCTCCTGATGGCCTGACGCTCGCGCCGGCCGGGAGATTGAAATGTTCATCTGGCAATGGCTCGTCGATACGCTGCGGGCGTATCCGGAGCTCGCGATCTTCCTGGCGCTCGCCGTCGGCTTCTGGATAGGGCCGAAGAAGCTCGCCGGCTTCAGCCTCGGTAACGTTACGGGGACGCTGCTCGCGGCGGTCCTGATCGGGCAGCTCGGCCTCACGATCGCAGGCCCCATCAAGTCCACGTTCTTCCTGATGTTCCTGTTCGCCGTGGGGTACGGCGTGGGCCCGCAGTTCTTCCGCGGGCTCGGCAAGGACGGCCCGCGGCAGATCGCGTTCTCGCTGATCGTGCTGGTGCTGTGCCTGGTCGTGCCCTACGTCTGCGCGCTCGTGGCGGGCCTCGACCTCGGCTATGCAGTCGGCCTGTATTCGGGCTCGCAGACGATCTCGGCCTCGATCGGTGTCGCGACCGACCAGATCGAAAGGCTCGGGCTGCCGCCCGCGCAGGCGAAGGCATATCTCGACGCAATCCCGATCGGCTACGCGGTCACCTACATCTTCGGCACCATTGGTTCCGCCATCGTGCTGGCGCAGCTCGGTCCGAAACTGATCGGCATCGACCTGCCCGCGGCGTGCGCGGAGTACGAGAAGCAGATGGGCGGCGGTCCGGCCGCCTTCGACGCGGGCGTCTTTTCGGCCTATCGCAAGGTCGAGGTTCGTGCGTACCGGATCGAGGCGTCGAGCGGGATCACCGGAAAACCCGTGCGCGAACTGTTCCCCGGCCTGCGGATCTTCGTCGAGCGTATTCGCCGAGGGGATACGATCCTCGAGGCGGACTCCGACAGCGTGCTGCAACCGGGCGACGTGGTCGCGATCTCCGGTCCACGGGCGGCGCTCGTCGACGCCGTCGAAGCGATCGTGCAGGAGGTCGAGGACCGGGCCCTGCTCGACATGCCGGTCACGAAAGTCGACGTGTTCGTGCGCAGCAAGGCCGTCAACGGCATGACGTTGCGACAGATCGCCGACTTGCCGGAGGCGCGCGGCATCTACCTGCACAAGATCACACGCAACATGGTCGAGATTCCGATTTTCCCGGAAACGGAGGTCCTGCGCGGCGACATCCTCACGATCGCCGGCAGCACGCGCCACGTCGACACAGCCACGACGCTGCTCGGTCATGCGGACAAGCCTGTCGAGTCCACCGACCTGGCCGTGGTCGCGACGGGCATCGTGGTTGGCGGCCTCGTCGGTGCGCTCACGTACATGGCCGGCGGCATCCCGATCAGCCTCAGCACGTCGGGGGGTGCGCTGCTCGCGGGACTGCTGCTCGGCTACTTCCGGACCGTGCGACCGACTTTCGGCAACATCCCGGCCCCGGCGGTGTGGCTCATGAACACGCTGGGCCTGAACGTCTTCATCGCGATCGTGGGCATCACGGCGGGGCCCGGCTTCGTCTCCGGCCTGCAACAGGTCGGCGTGAGCCTGTTCCTGTGGGGCGTGGTCGCCACGACGATCCCGCTGGTCGTCGCCATCCTGCTCGGGCACTTCGTCTTCAAGTTCCATCCCGCGATCCTGTTCGGCGTCTGCGCCGGCGTGCGCACGACCACTGCAGCGCTCGGCATGATCCAGGAGGCGGCGCGGAGCAGGGTGCCTGCGCTCGGTTACGGCATGCCCTACGCAATCGGAAACACGCTGCTGACCATCTTCGGCATGGTGATCGTGCTGCTGCTGGCCGGCGGAGCTTCGTGATGGCGGTACGGCCGCCAGGAGAATTTCATGGACGTCCTCAAACTGCGTGAATACGAGTCGCTGAGCCCATTCGAGATCAAGGACTTCCTTGCCAGGGCGGCGAGCCGGACGGCCACTGCGTCCGACGTCGCCTACCTCAACGCCGGCCGGGGCAACCCGAACTGGATCGCGACCGAGCCGCGCGAGGCGTTCTTCCTGCTGGGCCAGTTCGCGATGGTCGAGAGCAAGCGCGTCCTCGATCTGCCGCCCGGCGTGGGCGGCATGGCGCAGTCCCGTGGCATCGCGGAAAGGCTGGCCGCCTGGCTCAGGAAGCATGACGACATGCCAGGCGCCGAGATGCTCACGACCATGGTGCCGTGGGCGGTCAAGCGCTTCGGGTTCGATGCGGACAAGTTCGTCCACGAACTGGTCGACTCGATCATCGGCGACAACTATCCCGTGCCGGACCGCATGCTCGTGCACAACGAACAGATCGTGCACGAGTACCTGCAGTGGGCCATGTGCGGGCTGCCGCGGCCGAAGGGCCGGTTTCACCTGTACGCAGTGGAAGGCGGCACCGCGGCCATGTGCTACATCTTCAAGTCGATGAAGACCAACCGGCTGCTGAATCCGGGCGATACGATCGCGCTCGGCACGCCGATCTTCACACCTTACCTGGAGATGCCGCACCTCGAGGACTACGAGCTCGAGGTCGTTCACGTGCAGGCGAAGCAGGAGAAGCGCTTCCAGTTCGACGACACGGAACTCGCGAAGCTGCTCGACCCGAAGGTCAAGGCGTTCTTCCTGGTGAACCCGGGCAACCCCAGCGCGATCGCGCTCAGCGCCGAGACCATCGCGAAGATCGGTGCGGTGCTGAAGAAGCGGCCCGACCTGATCCTGCTCACCGACGACGTCTATGGCACGTTCGTGCCCGGCTTCCGCTCGCTGCTCGGCGCGTTCCCACACAACACGATCGGCGTCTATTCGTACAGCAAGTACTTCGGCTGCACGGGCTGGCGCCTCGGCGTCATCGCCGTGCACGAGGACAACCTCTTCGACAGCAGGATCGCGAAGCACCCCGAGCCGGTGCTCAAGCGCCTCGACAAGCGTTACGCGGCGCTGTCGCTCGAGCCGCGCAAGCTCAGGTTCATCGATCGCATCGTGGCCGACAGCCGCGACGTGGCGTTGAATCACACGGCGGGCCTGTCGCTGCCGCAGCAGGTCATGATGTCGCTATTCTCGCTCTACGAGTTGATGGACGAGAAGAAGCTCTACCAGAAGGCCTGTATCGGCATCGTCAAGAAGCGGTTCGAGGCGACGCTCGAGGGCCTCGGCATCGACGTATCGCCCAACGAGCTCTACGACTACTACTACGGCCTGATCGACTTCGAGTTCTGGGCGCGTAAGTACGTCGGCGAGGAAGTCGTCCAGTGGATGAAGCAGAACGTCCACCCGCTCGACATCGTCTTCCGCCTCGCCGAGGACCACGGCATCGTGCTGTTGAACGGCAGCGGCTTCGAGGCGCCGGACTGGTCGGTGCGCGTGTCGTTCGCCAACCTGAACGACCACGTCTACGACGACATCGGACGCGCGGTACGCGCCGTCGCACGCAGCTATCGGCAGGCCTACGAAGCCGCGACGGGCAAGACCGTCGTGCCGAAGGCCGCGACGGAGCCGGCCGGGGCGGCGAAGTCCCGGCCGGTAGCCGTCAAGAAGGGCGCCAAGGCCCGCAAACCCGAACGAGTGTCCTGAACGAAATAGCCCGGTCGCCAAGCCGGCCGGGCGCGGACAAGGAGCGGAGAACATGAAACGCATACTGTGGAATCCAGCCCTGGCGGCCTGCCTGGCCGCAGGCTTCGCCTTGACAGCCGGGGCGGCGGACCTGCCGAAGGTTCGCGTGCTGGCCACCGGCGGCACGATCGCCGGCGCGCAGGCGAGCGCCACCGATTACGGCTACAAGTCCGGCGCCTACGACGTCAACTCGCTGCTCTCGGCCGTGCCGAACCTCGACAAGCTCGCCGTGATCACGGGTGAGCAGGTCGCGAGCATCGGCAGCCAGGACATGAGCGACGAGATCTGGCTCAAGCTCGGCAAGCGCGTCAACGCGGTGCTGGCCTCGCCGGACGCCGACGCGGTCCTGATCACGCATGGCACCGACACACTGGAGGAGACGAGCTATTTCCTCTCGCTCGTGACCAAGAGCGACAAGCCTGTCGTCATGGTGGGTTCGATGCGACCCGCGACGGCCATCAGCGCCGACGGGCCGGGCAACATCTACAACGGCGTCGCGGTCGCGACGAATGCGGGCGGGAAGGGCAAGGGCACCCTCGTGGTGCTCAATGACACGATCCACTTCGCCCGCAACGTCGTGAAAATGGATACGACCAGCGTCCAGACGTTCGAGAGCATCAACCGCGGGCCGGCCGGCGTCGTGCACACCGGCAAGGTGTCGTGGTTCGAGCCGATGGACCGCAAGCTCGGCAAGGCCAGCGAATTCTCGATCGACACGCTCGACAAGTTGCCACGCGTCGACGTCATTTACGCGCACGCCAACATGAGCGCGGACCTGATCGATGCCGCGATCCGCAACGGCGCGAAGGGCATCGTGGTCGCCGGTGTCGGCGACGGCAACATGACCACGCCGGCGCTCGACGCGCTGACGAAGGCTGCGAAGGGTGGCGTCGTGGTCGTGCGCAGCACTCGGCTGCCGTCCGGCATCGTGCTCCGCAACAACGAGGTCAACGACGACGAGAAGGGGTTCGTTGCTTCGGGTGAGCTGAACCCGGCGAAGTCGCGCGTGCTGCTGCAGCTCGCGCTGACGAAGACCAGCGACCCGGCGCGCATCCAGAAGATGTTCTACGAGTACTGAGTGAAATTCGACAACAGCAATCACCGAACCTCTCGAGGTCGGCTGCTGGTGGGACCCGTGGTACGGCTACATCTGCACGTCGTGGGTCGACACGCGGACGCTCGACGGGCTCACTTATCAACTCGGCGTGGGCGCGCGTTACGACTTCGGCAACAACGTGGCCGTGCACGCGAGCTACCGGATCGACTGGATCGATTTCGACCAGGCGGACGG
>DASUMQ010000320.1:0-8324 GCA_036277615.1 Steroidobacteraceae bacterium | reverse complement strand
CGGCGAGGGCGAGGACACTGGCGATGGTTGCCTTCAACACTGAAGTTCTCCGAAGGATGTTTGCGAGCGGGAGGGGTATCCGGGACGCGGCAGTCTAAAGGACAACTTCACTGCTGCTAATAGACAAGTGCCACCGTTCCGCGCAGTTAGGCCGCGACGCCGGGCAGTCGTTCATAGGGGGATGTACGGGTACGAGACCAATTAACCGGTCCCTACTATCGCTTCGACTTCGTGGACCGGTCGTGGTTGGGTAATATCGCCACGTCTGGTCATCGCGGGCAGGGCTTTCCAAGGAATTCGGGAACGCAAGATGAAATTCTCCAGCGCGCGCGGGTTTGCACGGTCGCGAGGGTCGTTGTTTGCATTGCTGGCGATGGCCGCGACGGTCGGTCTCGCCGGTTGCGAAGGCGACGGAGGGCCGAGCGGGCCCGACGAGCCGAGCGGCGGCAACGGCGGCCAGACCGGTCCGACCGGGCCGACGGGGCCCGCCGACGTTCCCATTACGCTGGGCGGCGATGTCGCGAACGTCGGCACGGGCGCAGCGCTCACCGCGCAGCAGATCGCCGACATCGGCACGCTGGTCGCGACCATCGACACGGCCACGATCACCGACAACAAGCCGGTGCTCGACATCACCGTCAAGACGGCGCACGGCGGCAACGTGCTGGGACTCGCAGGTACGACGTTGCGGCTCGGGATCGCCAAGCTCGTTCCTGCCGCCGACGGCATGCCGTCGCGCTGGCAGAGTTACATCAACCGCAGCATCACCTCGAGCATCACCACGCCGGCGCTGGCGAGCGCAATCCAGGCGACGACTGAGTCCGGTGTGGCCGCGGGCTGGACCGAACTGGGATCCGGCCGCTATCGCTATGCGTCGACCGTGGACCTGGCGGCGGTCACGACGCCGATCGCCGTCAGCTACGAGCCGGGCTTGACGCATCGACTGAGCCTCGCGCTGGACCTCTCCGGCAACGCGGGGGCCCTCGAACCCGACAATCCCCACGCGGACTTCGTCCCTAGCGGCGGCACTGCGACGAGCAAGCTCGTCGCCACGACCGCGAACTGCACGGGCTGCCACGTGCGGTTCGCCGAGCACGGTGGCTCGCGACGCAGCGTCGAGTACTGTGTCGTCTGCCACAACCCCGCGACGATCGACCCGGACTCGGGCGAATCGGTGGACCTTGCGTACATGGCCCACTCGATTCATCGCGGCGAGAACCGCGCGTTGCCATACGTCGTGTACGGCTTCCAGAACGCGGAATTCAACACGGGCGACGTCACCTACCCGCAACCCATCAGCTTCTGCGAAACCTGCCACACCCGCTCAGACGCGGCGCCGCAGGGCGACGACTGGAACATCACCACGACTCCGTCCGCGTGCGGCGGATGTCACGTCGCGGGCCTGCTGAAGACCGGTCCGGACCCGGCGACCGGCCGCTATGCGTACTCGTACCAGCACTCCAACACGATCGTGCCGCCGGGCTTCACCGCGAAGGACGGCGAGTGCCTCGGCTGCCACGGTTCCGGCAAGGTCGCGGGCGACAATCTCGCGCTGCACCAGCGCGACGAGGACCGCAAGGCGATCGAGAACGGCGACCTGTTCGAGTACGCGATCCTCAACATCGAGAACGCGGCGGTGGGGCAGAGCCCGAAGGTCACGTTCCAGATCCTCGACGCGAACGGCGCGCCGGTCGACGTCACGGCGATCGAGACCGGGCGCCTGCGCCTCGACTTCGCCTGGTCCACGGCCGACATCCACAACGTGGCCGAGGTCGCGGGCAACGCGTACGCTGCGGACCGCGGCGAGGCGATCGTCGTCGACCTGATTGCCGACATGGCGAGCGTCGTCGCCAACGGCGATGGCACGTTCAGCTACACCTTGCCGACGCCGTTGCCGTCGGGCTTTGCCGATGCGACGCTCGGCTCGGGCCTGATGGTCGTGCTGGAAGGCTGGCGCCAGATGCCTGACGACACCCGGGCATACCCCAAGAGCGCCTTCCGCTTCTCGGGGTCGGCGCGCAGCACGCTCGTCGCCCAGGAGAAGTGCGAAACCTGCCACAAGCGCGTCGCCGCGCACGGCGGCAGCCGCGCCGGTGATCCGAGCATCTGCGCCGTGTGCCACAACTCGAGCGTGGGCGGCACCTTCGACACGGACGTCATCGGCCCGCTCGCGCTGGGCGCGTTCATCCACAACCTGCACGCGAGCAAGCTCGGCGAGATCACGTATCCGCAGAGGCTCGAGCGCTGCGAAGGCTGCCATCTGGCCGGCACGTTCAACACGGCACGCGCGACGGCGCTGCCGATCACCGTCGAGGCCGGCACCACGGCGTCGTCGGGCCTCGAGACGCTGCGTTGGCAGGACGATCTCGCCGATTCGGCGACGGCGGGCACCTGCAAGAGTTGTCACGACGGAACGGACGCGATCGCGCACATGCAGCAACAGGGCGGTTCATTCGCGCAGCCGAAAGTCCTCGTGCCATCGTCGGCCCAGGAAGGCTGCGTCACGTGCCACGGCGCCGGCCAGACGTTCGACACCCGCGTGGAGCACTGCAGTGTGCTGCCGTTCGGGCAGTGCAGCCAGTGACCTGCACGCCACTACCACTCAACGGCGCCTCGTTCCGGGTACCGCCCCGGGACGAGGCCGACCAAAGCCACCGGAAGGCCGGAGTCGCAAGATGACCAGCAAGCGCAATTCTCGATTTCCGTTCGCCCACGGACTGCTGATCGCGAGCCTGGGCCTGGCCGCGTTCGCGCTCGGCGGGTGCAGCGGCGACAACGAAAGCGCCATTCCGCCGACGCCGCCCGACGGCGAATTCCCGCCGCAGCCGGGCACCGGCGCCAACGTCCCGATCACGACGGCCACGCAGATCGTGGCCTCGGTGCAGCGCGTGACCGTGCCCGAGGACGGCAAGCCGGTGGTCGAGGTCTACCTCAAGGACCAGAACAACTTCTCGCTGACCGGGCTGCCTGCGGCGAACATCCGCTTCGTGCTCGCGCGGCTCGAGCCTGCGCAGAACGGCGAGTCGAGCACCTGGCACGCGATCACGCGACGGACCGAGGCGTTCCCGGGGACGCCGCCGCCGGTGCCCGCCGAGGCGGTGACCGGCACCGGGCCGACCAGCCAGGGATACACCGAAACTGCGACGACGGGCGTCTTCACCGAGGTCGGCAACGGCGTCTACACGTACAAGTTCGCGCAGGGCCTGAAGGACAACCCCGCGATCCCGTTCGACGGCTCGATGCCGCACCGCGTCGGCCTCGAGATCCGGATCGGCAGCCCGACCGTTCCGGCGAACAACGCGATCATGACGTTCAACCCGGTCACGAGCACGCCGATCGCGGCGTCGGGCCGCGAGATCGTCGACAACGACACCTGCAACGCCTGCCACGACAACCTCGTGTTCCACGGCGGCGCGCGCTTCGACCTGCAGTACTGCGTGATGTGCCACGACTCGTATTCGCGCGACGCACAGACCGGCAACACGATCGACCTCAAGGTCATGATCCACAAGATCCACGCGGGCGAGACGCTGCCGAGCGTGCAGGCGGGGCATCTGTACGGCATCTTCGGCAACAACAACTCCTGGAACGACTTCAGCCACGTCGTCTACCCGCAGGACAAGCGCAACTGCACGACCTGCCACGAGGAGAACGACGCCGACACGCCGCAGGCGAGCAACTGGCGGCTCACGGTCAACCGCACGACCTGCAGTTCCTGCCACGACGACGTGAACTTCTCGACCGGCGAGAATCACGGCGGGATCGCGGCGACCGACGACACCTGCTCCTCGTGCCACGGTCCGAACTCGGGCGTGCTGAGCGTGCAGGTCGCGCACCAGATTCCGGAGCAGCTGGCCGCGGCGAAGTTCGCGTACGAAGTGCTCGAAGTCGTCAACACGGCGCCGGGCCAGTTGCCGACCGTCACCATCCGCGTGGTGGACCCCACCAACGGCAACGCGCCGTACGACATCAAGGCCGCCAACGGACCTTTCCAGAACAGCTCGGCGTCGCTCGCGGTCGACGTCGCGTTCGCCACGCGGCCCGACTTCACGAACACCGGCAGTGGCTCGGCAACGGCCGCGTCCGGCGCCCCGGCACAGCCGATCCGGATCGACTTCAAGGCCACCGCCGTGCCGAACCCCGCCTTCCCCGGCGGTTTCATGGCGACGTCGACCGTGCCGATCCCGCTCGGCACGACCGGGTCCGGTGAAGCGCTGGTCGAAGGCCGCCCCGCGGTCGACGCGAACGGCGACGGCGTGCTCGATCGCCTGCCCGTCACGTCGGTCGGCATGGCTTTCGCGATCACCGACCCGGCGCCCGTTCCGTATCGCTCGATCGTCGACATCGCCAAGTGCAACGACTGTCACGAGCAACTCACGCTGCACGGCAGCAGCCGCACAGGCAACACCGAGCTCTGCGCGACCTGCCACAACCCGAACGCGACGGACATCAGCCGGCGCGTCGCCGGCACGAGCTGTGAGTCGGTGACCGGCACGCTCGACGACCAGACCATCGACCTCAAGGTCATGATCCACGCGATCCACGCGGGCGCGGTCGCCGGCTACAAGGTCTGCGGTTTCGGCAACACCGGCTACGACTTCAGCGAGGTTCGCTACCCGGGCAAGCTCGAGAACTGCGAAGGCTGTCACCTGCCCGACACGTACTACCCGCCCGACTCGACGATGGCGCTCGCCACGACCATCGACGCGGGCCCGGACCGCTCGACACCGGCCGGCGACGTCGCGATCACCGCGGGCACTGCCGCGTGCTCCGCGTGCCACGTGGACCCCACCGCGAAGCAGCACATGCAGCTCAATGGCGGCGCGTTCAACGCCGTGAAGGCGGCCGACAGCACCACGCCCGGCGCTCCGATCGAAACGTGCGGCACCTGCCACGGCCCGGGTGGGCCGGTGGACGTCAAGCTGGAGCACGGGGTCGGCGAGTTCCGCTACAACGAATGACGGCCAACTTCCAACCGGACGCACAATCATGACTTCAATTCGAGCGTTCAAGCGAAGCGCCTTGGCCTTGGCACTCCTCTTCGGACCCGTACTCGCGCTCGCGACCGTGCCGGCCGAGGCCCCGAACGCGGGTGCGCCCTACAGCGCCAAGGGGGCCGACACCTGCCTCAGCTGCCACGAAGGCCCCGAGGTCAACGACGTGTTCCACACGGCGCACGCGCAGCCCGGCGACGCGCGGAGCCCGTTCGGCCAAGACCAGCTGCAGTGCGAGGCCTGTCATGGTCCGGGCGGCAATCACGCGAAGCGCGTGAAGAAGGGCGAGACACGGCCGTCGATGATCCGCTTCGGGCGCGACGTCGAGACCCCGGTCGCGGTGCAGAACGCGATGTGCCTCGGCTGTCACGAGCGGGCGCAGGCCGCCGGCTGGCACATCGGACCGCACGACACCAACAAGGTCTCGTGCGCCGCCTGTCACGACAGCCACCAGGCGAAGGACGCGGTGCTCGCGCGTGCGACCCAGCCCGACGTGTGCTTCACGTGCCACGTCGCCGAACGCGGCCAGTTCATGAAGCCCTTCTCGCACCCGGTGCGCCAGGGCAAGCTCGGTTGCAGCGACTGCCACGATCCGCATGGCACGACGGCCGAGAAGCAGCTGGTGCGTGCGACGATCAACGAGACCTGCTACGAGTGCCACGCCGAGAAGCGCGGCCCGCTGCTCTGGGAGCACGAGCCCGTCGCCGAGAACTGCGACGATTGCCATGCGCCCCACGGTTCGACGAATCCCGGCATGGTCAAGCTGCGCGGCCCGCTGCTCTGCCAGTCCTGCCACTCCCAGCAGGGTCACCCGAGTTTCGCGTATGGCCCGCAGACACTGCCCGGCGGCAGCTCGCCCGCAATGGCCGTGCCACTCGGTAACTGCATGAACTGCCACAGCCAGGTGCACGGCTCGAACCATCCGTCGGGTTCGACGCTGACACGGTGATCCCCATGGAACAACAACGCAGAAGTCACGTGCTTGCACTCGCCGTCGTCGCGGTGCTGATGACGGCGGGCGCCGCCGCACACGCCCAGGAGGCACCCGCGGCCCCGGATACTTCGGCCTGGAAGTGCAGCAAGTGCCCGTTCCCGAAGGGGTACGCGGCCGAAGCGCAGATCGGCGGCGGCTACGTCGACGACGCGAGCGCGAAGTTCGGCGACTACACTGGTCTCGACGAAGACGGCGGCTACGTCGTGGCGGGCGCGGAAGGCGGCGTGGCACGGGAATCCGGCTACCGGCTCGACTACTCGCTGCAGGACCTCGGCCTCGATTCCCGCTCGGCCGCGATCGAGGGCGGCAAGCAGGGCGCGTACGAGTTCGGGCTTTCGTACGACCGCGTACCTCACACGATCTCGGACACCGGCCAGGCCATCTTTTCCGGCATCGGCAGTCCCGACCTCACGCTGCCCGGCGGCTGGGTCCGCGCCGGTTCGACGGCAGGCATGACGGCGCTCGGCACCAGCCTGCACAGCGTCGACGAAGGCTACGACCGCGATCGCTACGGAGTGTTCGGTCGCTTCCTTCTCGGCGATGCATGGAGTGTCGCGCTGGATTACAAGCGCGACGAGCGCAGCGGCACGCGCCACCGGTACGCCGCGTTCGGCAGCGCCGCCATGGAGCTGCTGCGACCGGTCGACGATGCGACCGACCGCTTCAATGCCTCCGTGCGCTACCAGGGCGCCCACTGGTTCGCCCAACTCGGCTATTACGGTTCGATCTACGACTCGCAGGCGGAGGCGTTCCGCTTCGAGAACCCGTTCACCGCGCCCGCCGGCGCCGAATCGGGCCTGGCCGCGCTCGAGCCCGACAACAGCTACAACGAGTTCGCGCTGTCGACGGGCTGGTATGGCCTGCCAGGCAACACGTCGATCACGCTCTCCGGCGCGATGGGACAGGGGTCGCAGGATTCCGGCTTCGTCGGCTACACGATCAATCCGAACGTCGCGACCGATGCGTTGCCGTTCGCGAACCTCGACGGCGACGTGAGCGTCACCCGCGCCGACCTCACCGTGAGCGCACGCCCGCTCGATCGGTTGCGCCTGCGCGGCGCGGTCGCGTACGACGAGCGGGAGAACGAGAGCCGGCAGGGCGCGTTCACGTCGATCGTGCACACCGACCTGTTCCCGATCGGCGAGGACCGCGTCAATCCGATCTACGGCTTCGAACGGACGCGCGCCTACGGCATGGCGGACTTCGACGTCTACGACGACCTCAGCGTCGGCATCGGCGGCGAGTGGCGCCAGACCGATCGCACCGGCACGCGACAGGAGGTCACGAGCGAAGAACTGCTCGACGGCTACGGCCGCGCGCAGTACCGGCCCACGGGGTGGCTCGGGTTCGTGGTCAAGGGCGGCGTCGAGGAGCGCGACCCCGACAACTACGACGCAGCACTCGGGCTCGCCGAGTTCGGCCAGAACCCGCTGATGCGCAAGTACAACCAGGCGTACCGCTACCGGGCGTACGGCGAGTTGCTCGCCGACGTCGCGGTCGGCGCGCTGCCCGTGACGCTCGGCATGAGCGTGTATTACGGCGACGACAGCTACCTGCAGTCGGACCTCGGCCTGGTCTCCGGTCTCGATCGGCGCTTCGGCATCGACCTGAACTGGACGGTCAGCGAGAACATCGCCGCGTACGCCTCGGCGACGCACGAGAAGATCGACTCGAAGACCAAGAACAGCAGCGTGTTCGGCCTTCCCGACTGGCGCGGCGACTACCAGGACGACTACGAAACCTACGGCGCCGGCGTCACCGCGCAGTTCACCGACAAGCTCCGGCTGAACCTCGACTACACGTTCGGCGACGGCAAGACCCGGCAGCAGATCGTCGGCGCGAGCGCCGGCAGCTTCCCGCCCGTCTCCAGCCGGCTCAGTTCGTTCAAGGCCGACATGACCTATGGCATGAGTCCACGTGCCGACGTGGTGCTGACGTGGTGGTTCGAGTCGCTCGAGACCAGCGACTGGCAGTTCCAGGCGGAACCGGCGGTGCTGCCGACGTTGCTCGGCCTCGGCGTCGACCCGTACGACTACGACGTCAACTACGTCACGCTGTCGCTGCGGTATCGCTTCGGCGCCGCCGTGCCGGCGGAAGAAGCGGAAGAGGCGTCGGAGTGAGCCTGGGCGTGTCGCTCGCGGGCGGCACCTCTCGCTGACTCAAGTGGGGTTGCGAGCCGCGCGCCGCAGGATGGCGCGAGTCAGGCCGGTGAAGATGAACAGGTGCGCCGGCACGAGTAAGTACCAGTAAAGCAGGCCGGGCACGCCGGCGGGATGCCAGTACGCGGTCGAGGTCACGCTCGCGCCGCCGTCGGCGGTCGGTTCCACGACGAACTC
>DASUMQ010000319.1:0-2553 GCA_036277615.1 Steroidobacteraceae bacterium | reverse complement strand
AGTGTCTGGCCCGGCTCGAGCGTGACCGGCGCATCCAGGCACGCACGCAGGTCGAGCCCTGCGGAGCCTGGCGTCGCGTAGTGCGGCAGCGGATATTCGCGGCCGATCCGCGCATCGAGGACCTTCACCTGCAGCCTGGGCCGCCGCACGGCCGTCGCGTGGTCGTTCACGAACCCCGGCTCCCGGCGGCATACCGTTCCACGATCACGTCGAGGAGCGCCGCCGCGAGCTGGCATTTCGGTGCGCGTGCGAGCTCCCGCTTGCCCCCGTTCCAGTAAACGGTGAGCGCGTTGTCGTCGCAGTCGAAGGCGAGTCCCTCGCCGACCTGGTTCGCCGCGATCATGTCGAGCTTCTTGGTCTCGAGCTTCGTGAGTGCGTTGCGCTCGACGTTCTGGGTCTCGGCCGCGAACCCCACGACGAACGGCCGCGGCGTGCCCGCGGCGACCGTCGCGAGGATGTCGGGCGTGCGGGCGAGCTGCAGCACGAGCTGCTCGCTGGTCTTCTTGATCTTGTGCTCCGCCACCTCGCGCGCGCGGTAATCGGACACGGCCGCCGACGCGATGAACACGTCCGTATCGGCAATCTCGGCTCGCACCGCCTCGAGCATCTGCTCGGCCGACTCGACGTCGATCCGGCGCACGCCGGCCGGCGTCGCCACGTTGACCGGGCCGCTGACGATCACGACGTCCGCACCGGCATCGCGCGCGGCCTCGGCGACCGCGAAACCCATCTTGCCGGAGCTGCGGTTGGTGATGAATCGCACCGGGTCGATCCGTTCGCGCGTCGGCCCGGCGGTGACGACGACCTTGCGGCCGGACAGGGGTCCTTTCGCGGCAGCAGCCGCCTGACCGGCAAACAGCGCTTCGAGGATCTCGTGCGGCTCGAGCATGCGCCCGGGCCCCGTCTCGCCGCAGGCCTGGTCGCCCTCCGCGGGACCGAGCACCGCGATGCCACGCGAACGCAGCGTGGCGACGTTTGCCTGCGTCGCGGCGTTGGCCCACATCAGGCGATTCATCGCCGGCACGATCGTGATCGGTGCGTCCGAGGCGAGACACAGTGTCGCGAGCAGGTCGTCGGCGAGCCCCGCCGACAGTCGCGCGATGAAATCCGCGGAGGCCGGCGCGATCACGATGCGGTGCGGCCAGCGTGCGAGTTCGATGTGCCCCATCGCCGCTTCGGCCGCCGGGTCCCAGAGGTCGGTGCGCACGGCGCGTCCCGACAGCGCCTGGAACGTGAGCGGCGTGACGAACTGCTGCGCGGCGGCCGTCATGACCACCTGCACGTCGGCGCCGCGGTCGCGCAACCGGCGCGTCAGCTCGGCGCTCTTGTACGCGGCGATGCCGCCGGTGACGCCCAGCAGGACCCGCATCGAAGAGGAAGCTTCTGGCATGGCGATCGATTATGGAGGGGCGCGTGCGACTGCCGCAAAGGGGGAGCCCGCAAAACGACGTCGCGGTCTCAGGGCATAACCGTCCGTGACGACGCCTATTTCTGGCAGGCGGGACAGAAATAGGTCGAACGCTGGCCCTGGACGACGTGGCGGATCGGCGTCGAACAGCGCCGGCAAGGCTCGCCGGTGCGCTCGTACACATAGAGTTCCTGGCGGAAGTACCCCGGCGTGCCGTCGGCGCTCACGTAGTCGCGCAAGGTCGTGCCGCCCTGTCTTATCGCGTCCGAAAGCACCGCGCGAATCGCCTCGGCGACTCGCTCCCACTCCGAGCGCCTGAGGCGTCCCGCGGCACGCCGCGGTCGCACCCCGGCGCGAAACAGCGCCTCGCTCGCATAGATGTTGCCGACGCCCACGACCACGCGTTGATCCATCAGGAACAGCTTCACGGCCGCCTTCCGTCCACGGGCACGGCGCGCGAGATGACCGACGTCGAACGCGGGCTCGAGCGGCTCGGGACCGAGGTCGGCGAGCAATGCGTGCGCCTGCGGGTCACCGGTGCACCAGTGCAGGCTGCCGAACCGCCGCGGGTCGTTGAAGCGCAGGCACTGGCCCGAGTCGAGCACGAGGTCGTAGTGGTCGTGCAGCAGCCGCGCCGACGCCGCCGGCATGATGCGCAGGCTCCCCGACATGCCGAGGTGCGCGATCAGGGTGCCGCGCTCGAGCTCGATCAGCAGGTACTTGGCACGTCTGCGAACGTCGAGCACGCGCTGTCCGGCGAGCTCCCGCGCGAGGTGCGGCTCGACCGGCCAGCGCAGCCGCGGCTCGCGCAACTCGAATGCGCGGACCGTGCGCCCGACCACGGCCGCGCGGATGCCGCGGCGCGTGGTTTCGACTTCGGGTAATTCGGGCATGCGGAGGCATTATCCGTGGCCCGCAAACGAAAAACCCGCCGGGCGGCGGGTTCTTCGGGGCGCCCCGGCGGGCGCGCGGAACACGAGATCCGTTACTTGATCTTCGCTTCCTTGTACGGGACGTGCTTGCGGGCCTTCGGGTCGAACTTCTTGACCTCGAGCTTCTCCGGATGGAGACGCTTGTTCTTGGTGGTCGTGTAGAAGTGGCCGGTGCCGGCGGTCGAAACGAGCTTGATCTTGTCGCGCATGGCT
>DASUMQ010000318.1:0-3039 GCA_036277615.1 Steroidobacteraceae bacterium | reverse complement strand
GAACAGGCGCGCGAGCCAGTTCGAGAAGTCGCTGCCGATCAGCAGCAGGTGGCTGTGTTCGAGCTCGTGGAACAGCTTCTCGGGCGTCAGGTGCTCGGACTGCAGCGCGCAGATGAACTCGAGCATGTCCTCGTCCGAGATCACGTAGGTCGGTGAGGCCGAGAGCTTGCCGAGCAGGTGGTAGACGACGGGTCTTTGCAGCTGGCTGCGCTCGGACGGCAGGTCCGAGACGCGATTGGGTGCATAGGCGAGCACCTCCGCGTGCTGCTGGCCGCCGAAGCGCTCGGCATTCAGCGCCTGCTCGAGCAGCGGGTCGAACGTCGTCGTGATGTAAAGGTCGAAATCGGTGATCGCCGCGAGCTGGCGCAACGTCTGCGGCGGCGTGAACTGGACTTCACGCATGATCGAGCGCAGTCGCGTGTAGGCCTCTTCACGCCGGCCGCGCTGGCCGAGATAGCTGCAGACGACGTCGTTGAGCGTAAGGGGCTGCGGCAGCCCGGTCGGATCGACGGCGAGCCGTGCGGCGAGTTTCTCGGCGAGCCAGTCGTACAGCAGTCGCGGCCCGCGGTCGGTGTCGACTCGCAGCAGGTCGGGCCCGACGATCGGGATGACGCGCCGCTCCTCGATGTAGTTGAGCAGGTCGTCCCAGGCATCGTCGTCGAAGTGCGACACCCCCGCCGCATCGATCGTCGCAGCCACAGCGCCCATCAGCGTGTCATCCGCCGTCGGTCGGGCGAGCACATGTTCCGGATCCCCCTGTTTTAGCCGCAGTCTAGCGACAAGCCGGGAGAAAAGCTCGGCGTTGGGTCCGGTCGACTTGCGCCCCGAGGGGGCGGACTAGCGCGCCAGAGGATTCGGCTGGGACGCGGCCCGGATCCGATTCCAGACGTCGGCGAACGCGGCCGCGGCGCCGCCCGGCGACTTCTCGACGACGGGGTACTGGTCCTGCAGCTCGTCGAGCCGGATCACGTCCTCCGGACGTCCCTTCGGGAACTCGCCGCGCATCGAGAAGACGATGCGCCCCTCGACCGCCACGTCGTCGCCCGCGAATTGCCGGACCGCCGCGATGCGGTCGTAGAGCATCGGCAGCGGATTCGCGATCATGAAGTGCCGCTTCGGCCCGAAGATCGACCACTGCTCCATCTTCTCGCCGGCGAAGATCATGCCGTGCGTGTCGAAGAGGTCGATCAGCAGCAGGCCCCTCTGCGTGAGCAACAGGTAATTGACGTGGATCTGGTCGCCGCTGCCGGTCGGCAGCAGCACGTTGCGGAGCTCGTCGTAGGCGACCGACGAGATGACGTTGTCGATCGCGCGCCGCGCACGGATCGTCCGCACCTGCGCGACGATGAAATAGGCGGCGGCGCCGACCGCGGCGAGCGCGAAGATGACCCAGAGCCACCCCGGCAGTCCAAAGAACGTCGTCAAGCAGCTCTCTCCATCAGCACGGCCCGCAGGGCCTCCAGCGTCGGCGCCGTGTCCCGCTGCAGCGAGGGCAGCGCCAGCAATTCCAGCAGCGCCGGCGGCACCGGCACGGTCGCCGAGATCAGCGGTTCGACGACGTCGTTGAACTTGGCCGGATGCGCCGTCGCGACCAGCACCCACCGCTCCGCGCGACGTTCCGCGGGCAGGTTGCGATAGACGCAGGCGGCCGTGGCCGTGTGCGGGCACCAGGTCCGTGCCAGCTCGCGATGATCACGACGGATCGTAGCGCGAATGTCGTCGTCGCCGACCGGATGTGCGCTGAACTGCTCGCGCAGGCCCTCGACGTCGCCGAAGAGCCAGCGCAGGCGCTCCATGTTGCTCGGGTTGCCGACGTCCATGGCAGAAGCGAGCGTAGCGAGGCTCGAGCGCGGCCGCCACTCGCCGGTGCGCAGGTAGTCCGGCACCGTCAGGTTAGCGTTGGTCGCCAGCACCACCTCGCCGATCGGCAGGCCGACCTGGCGCGCCCACAGGCAGGCCGCGACATTGCCGAGGTTGCCGGACGGCACGATGAAGTTCGGCTTTCGCCCCTCGCGACGGTAGAGCTCGAGGCTGGACACGGCGTAGTACGTCATCTGCGGCAGCAGGCGGCCGATGTTGATGCTGTTGGCCGACGAGAGCAGCAACTCGCGGACCAGTTCGCCGTCGACGAACGCATCCTTGACCATGCGCTGGCAGTCGTCGAACGAGCCTGCGACGGCAAGCGTGCGCACGTTCCCGCCCCAACAGGCAAGCTGCTTCTCCTGCCGCGGCGAGACGAGTCCCTTCGGGTACAGCACGACCACATCGACCCACGGCCGCTGGTGGAACGCGGCAGCGACCGCACCGCCGGTGTCGCCCGACGTCGCCACCAGGATCGTCAGTCGACGCGGGTCCTTGCGCGGCAAACGCTCGAGCGTCGCGGCGAGGAAACGGGCGCCGAAGTCCTTGAACGCCGCGGTGGGACCGTGAAACAACTCCAGCACCGACAGCGGTCCCTTGCTCGCCGGGACATCCTCGAGCGGCACGGGGAAGTTGAACGCATCGTCGACGATCCCGGGCAGCGTCTCCGCCATGCGATCGCCCGCCGCGAACGGCCGCAGCAGGACCTTCGCCACGGCGCGCAGATCTGCCGCGCCGTCGAACGCGTCGAGTCCGAGACGCGGCAAGGCCGTGGGCACGTACAGTCCGCCATCCGGCGCGAGCCCATGGGCGATGGCGTCGCCGAGGCCTGCGCGGAGCGACGGATCGCGCGTGCTCTGGTATTGCATCAGTCGCCTATGACGCGGGCGCCCGCGCGGTCGATCGCCGAGACCCAGCTGTCGGTCTCGAGCCCATGGCGCGCGAACGCTTCGACCATGGCGACACGAACCTTTTCGGCATCGGCCTCGTCGGACCACGCGAAGACCGTGGGGCCCGCGCCGGAAATCGAACTGCCGAGCGCGCCCGCCGCCAGCGCGGCGTGCTTCACCTCGACGAAGCCCGGAATCAACGCCTGGCGCTGCGGCTCGATCACGACGTCGAGCAGCGACTCGCGGATCAGTGCGAGATCGCCGCTGAAACAGCCTGCGAGGAAGCCGG
>DASUMQ010000317.1:0-5996 GCA_036277615.1 Steroidobacteraceae bacterium | reverse complement strand
CTGCTCTGGCTCGGGCTGCTGGCGAGCCTGGGATGGCACGCCGGCATGCAACCGCCCACGCCGGTCGACCCGCATTCGGCGATCGTCGGCGCGATCGCCGGTTACGTGAGCCTCTGGTCGGTGTACTGGGCGTTCAAGTTGCTCACGGGCAAGGAAGGCATGGGTTACGGCGACTTCAAGCTCTTCGGTGCGCTCGGCGCATGGCTCGGCTGGCAGATGCTGCCCCTGGTCCTGCTGCTCTCCGCATTCACCGGCGCCGTCGTCGGCATCGCGCTGATCGTCGGACGGGGCCGTGACCGCAACGTCCCGATCCCGTTCGGGCCGTACCTCGCCGCCGCCGGCTGGATCGCGTTGATGTGGGGCCCGCAGATCGTGGGCAGCTACCTGGAGTTTTCCGGGCTCCACCGCTGACCGCGCAGGCGACGCCGTCGGTGCTGACGTAAGATCGGCGTCGCCGTGAGCAGCGCCGAGCCCCCGCATCGTCCCGTGCAGAGCCCGTTTCGCGTCGCCCTGACCGGCGGCATCGCGAGCGGCAAGACCACGGTCGCCAACCTGTTCGCCGCGCGGGGCGTCGCGCTCATCGACACCGACCTGATCGCACGCGAGGTCGTCGAACCGGGCCGCCCCGCGCTGGTACAGGTTGTCGAGGCACTAGGCCCGTCGATCCTGGGCCCCGACGGGCGACTGGACCGCCCTCGCCTGCGCGACCGAATTTTTCGCGACCCTGCCGCGCGTCGGACCCTCGAGGCGATCCTGCACCCGGCCATCCGGCAGGAGATGGAGCGTCAGTCAGCCACGGCGCACGCGCGAGCGGCGCCGTACCAGATGCTCGTGATCCCGCTGCTGGCCGAAGGCGGCCGTCGCGATCACGTCGATCGAGTGCTGGTGGTCGACGCACCCGAGGCCCTGCAGGTCGAGCGCCTGATGGCCCGCGACGGCGTCACCGAAGACCAGGCGACGACCTCGCTCCGGGCGCAGGCGTCACGCGATGCCCGCTTGGGCCTGGCGGACGACGTGATCGTCAACACGGGATTCATCGCCGACCTCACCGCCCAGGTGGAGGAACTGCATGAGCGATATCTGCAGCTCGCGGGCGTCAAGCGCGGAGAACGGGTGACGACGCAGTCCGGCTCGTGAGGGCCGGCGGCCGCCCGGAATCACGCCCGCATCCGGGTTGTGCCGTGAAACGGCCATAACGCACAATAGCCGATCATGAATGCAACCGAGGCCGTCGCAACGCAGGCGGACGCCGCAACGCGGATCGTCGCCTACGAGCAGCCGCTCAACGAGCGGATGCGCAACTTCCTGCGGCTCGACTTCGTCTACCAGCAGGCCGTGCATCACCACACGCGACCCGACCCGTGGTCGACCCGGGCGGCGGTCTCGGCGCTGCTCGAGATCCTCGCGATCACCCAGCGTGGCGACATCCGCAGCGAAGTCCTCAAGGAGCTCGAGCGCCAGACCAACCAGCTTGCTGCGTTTGCGAGCCGGCCCGGCGTCGACTCGAATCGCCTGCGCGTGCTGCTCACCAAGCTGAACCGCATGCGCGACGAGCTGAGCTCGGTCGGCGCCCTGTTCATGCAGAAGCTGCGCGACTCGGAGTTCCTCAACGCGATCAAGCACCGCAGCACGATCCCGGGCGGAACCTGCGAGTTCGACTTGCCCGACTACACACACTGGCTGAACCAGCCGGACGAAGTGCGTGGCGCCGATTTCGCGCACTGGCTCGCGGTGATCCGGCCGCTGGGCGACGCGATCTCGGAACTGCTCTGGATGACGCGCGAACAGGCGAAGTCGCGGCGCGAGGTCGCGCAGAACGGCGTCTTCCACGTGACGCTCGACCGGGACGTGCCCGTGCAGCTGATCAGAATCGCGCTGCCGTCGGGGACGGACATCTACCCCGAAATCAGCGGCAGCCACTACCGCGTCAGCGTGCGCTTTCTTGCCTGGCAGGACGCCAACACGCACCCGGTCCAGATGACGACCGACGTGCCGTTCATGCTCTCGCTCTGTACCTGAGCGGACGGCGCGGCGCCCACCTCCCATTTGGGCTTCCCTAGTGCGGCCTCTGCCATCCCCGGCAGCGGTGGGGCAGAATCCCTCCATGCCGACGTTCCACTGCCCCACCTGCAACAAGCCCGTGGAGTGGTCGCCGGCCGCCCAGTGGCGCCCGTTCTGCAGCGAGCGTTGCCGACTGATCGACCTCGGCGCCTGGATGAGCGAGCAGCGCTCCATTCCCGGTCCGCAGGCCGCGGACGGTACCGGTGAGGCGGGGCCCGACGAGCCGCTGTCCGCCGACGACTCGCGACGGCACTGACGCACCGGCGGCCGAGACGACGGAACCAACGAGGTGGAGCCCGAGTTCTGGCACCAGCGCTGGCGGACCGGCCAGATCGGTTTTCACCGGTCGAGCCCGCACCCGTTCCTCGAGCGCTGGTGGCCCTCGCTCGGCGTGCCCGCCGGTGCTCGCGTCTACGTTCCCTTGTGCGGCAAGAGTCTGGACATGGTGTGGCTGGCCGTGCGCGGCTACGCCGTCGTCGGGAGCGAGCTGAGTGGCATCGCGGTCGAGGAGTTCTTCGGCGAGCAGCGCATCGCGGTCGACGTTCGACCGCACGGACCATTCCGCCGGCACACGGCCGGCGTTTTCGAAATCCTGGAAGGCGACGCGCTCGACCTCACGCCCGAACTGCTCGGCCCGGTTCACGCGGCCTACGATCGCGCCGCGCTGGTGGCCCTGCCCACCAACCTGCGGCAACGCTACGCATCGCAGTTCGCGGCGTTGATGCCGCCCGGATCGCGCACGCTGCTGGTGGGTTTCGAGTACGACGAGGGCCGCAAGCCCGGTCCACCGTTCTCCGTGGACGCGACGGAGGTCGAACGGCTGTACGGCCCGGACTTCGCCGTCCGCGAACTCGAGCGCATCGACATCATCGACTCGAGCCCCAAATTCGCAGCGGCGGGCGTCACCTCGCTGCACGAGGTGGTCTATGCGCTCACCCGTCGCTAGCCGGCCGGCACCGCCTTGCGCGCAGCCAATGCGGTGACGATTGGCTGATCTGCTTCGAGGATGTCTTCGGCGGCGAGCAACGCCGGCGCGACCCACCTCAAGGCCTGGCCGTCGAGCCCTGAGACGCCACCCGTCCACTGCGTCACGATCCACATGTCGAGCGTCACCGTGCGGCCGGGATGGTCGACCTCGTATCGCATCAGGGGCTCGGCGGCTCGCACGGTGACGCCGAGTTCCTCGTGCAACTCGCGCACCAGCCCGTCATACGCATCCTCGCCGTCGTGCAGCTTGCCGCCCGGGAATTCCCACCGGCCCGCGAGCGGCTTGCCGGGTGGACGCTGCGTGATCAGCACGCGGCCGCACTCGTCGTAGAGAGCTCCCGCGACGACGTGAATGCGATCGATCACGGTTGAGCCTTCGCCCGCACTGCGCGCGACCTCCGCGGTTTCGCGCGAGCGGTGGGGGCGTGGCGCGGCTGTTCCGCCACTATCCCCTATCCCCTATCCCCTAGCCCCTGTTCTCACGCTTCGCGCGCAAGCTGGCCGTGGCAGTGCTTGTACTTCTTCCCCGAACCGCAGGGACAGGGCTCGTTGCGTCCGACCTTGCGGCCGTCGCGGACCACCGGCTGCTCGGACGGGCCGGAAGCGAGCGGACCGCTCGAGGGCGCTGGGCCGCCACCGCCGCCGAAGCCACCGCCGGCGAATGCCGGATGGGCCGCCGGACCGACGCCCATGGTGCCAGGCGCCTCGCCGGCTTCGGGCGTCGCGATGACCGATTGCGGGGACGCGTGCTGCATCTGGAGCTTGCGCGCGAGTTGACGTTCACGCTCGCGCTCCTGCGCCTCGATCTCGGCCTCGGTGCGCACCTGCAGCCGCGAGAGCAGCGAGACCGTATCGTGCTTGATGCGATCGAGCAGTGCGCCGAAGAGCTCGAACGCCTCGCGCTTGTACTCCTGCTTCGGGTTCTTCTGCGCGTACGCGCGCAGGTGGATGCCCTGCCGCAAATAGTCCATCGCGGCCAGGTGCTCGCGCCAGTGCCGGTCGAGTTCCTGCAGCATCACGGCCTTCTCGAGGTGACGCATGATCGGCGCGCCGACCGACTCGACCTTCGCCTCATACGCGGTCTCGACCGCCGCGACGACACGCTCGCGCAGCCCCGCCTCCGCGAGCTCGTCGTTCTCTGCGAGCCACGCCTTGGGGTCGATCTCGACCAGGAAGTCGCGCGCGATCGCTTCGCGCAGCCCGTCGAGGTTCCACTCCTCCTCCGGACTCTCGCGCGGCACGAACGGGTCCATCAGGTCGTTCACCACCTCGGCGCGGATGCCCGTGACGGAATCGGAGATGTCCTCCGCGGCCATGAGCTCGGTGCGCTGCTGGTAGATGACCTTGCGCTGGTCGTTGGCGACGTCGTCGTATTCGAGCAGGTTCTTGCGCAGGTCGAAGTTGTAGGCTTCGACCTTGCGCTGTGCGCGCTCGATCTGGCGCGAGAGCATCTTGCTCTCGATCACCTCGCCTTCCTTCATGCCCGCGGTCTGCAGCCAGCGCTTGGTGCGCTCCGGGTCGCCGAAGATCCGCATCAGGTTGTCTTCGAGCGAGAGGAAGAAGCGGCTCGAGCCGGGGTCGCCCTGGCGGCCGGAGCGGCCACGCAGCTGGTTGTCGATGCGGCGTGACTCGTGACGTTCGGTGCCGACGATGTGCAGGCCGCCCGCTGCAACGACCTCCTCGTGCCGGCGCTTCCACTCGGCCTCGGCCACCTCGCGTGCCGCCGTGTCTTCGGCCGGGATCGAGGCGAGCTCCGCCTTGAGGTTGCCGCCCAGCACGATGTCCGTGCCGCGGCCCGCCATGTTCGTGGCGATCGTCACGGTGCCGGGCCGTCCGGCCTGCGCGACGATGTGCGCCTCGCGCTCGTGCTGCTTGGCGTTGAGCACGTTGTGCTCGACGCCCGCCTTCTTGAGCAGGCCCGAGAGCAGCTCGGACGTCTCAACCGAGGTCGTGCCGACCAGCGCAGGCTGGCCCTTCTTCGCGCACTCGCGGATGTCCTCGATGATCGCCTCGTACTTGTCCTTCTGCGTGAGGTACACGAGGTCGGGCATGTCGTTGCGGACCATCGGCCGGTGCGTCGGGATCACGGCGACCTCGAGCCCGTAGATCGACTGGAACTCGTACGCCTCGGTGTCGGCCGTACCGGTCATGCCGGAAAGCTTGCCGTACATGCGGAAGTAGTTCTGGAACGTGATCGAGGCGACCGTCTGGTTCTCCTCGCGCACGCGCACGGTTTCCTTGGCCTCGACCGCCTGGTGCAGGCCATCGGACCAGCGGCGGCCCGGCATCGTCCGTCCCGTGAACTCGTCGACGATGATGACTTCGCCGTTGCGCACGATGTACTCGACGTCGCGGCGGTACAGCGCGTGCGCGCGCAGCGCCGCGTTCAGGTGGTGCATCAGCCGGATGTTGGCCGGGTCGTAGAGGCTCTGCCCTTCCTGCAGCAGGCCGGCCTGCAGGAACAGCTCCTCGACGTGCTCGTGGCCCTGGTCGGAGAGGTGCACCTGCTTCGACTTCTCGTCGGCCCAGTAGTCGCCCTCGCCCTCCTCGGTCTCCTGCCGGCCGAGGCGCGGCACGAGCTCGTTGATGCGCAGGTAGAGCTCGGTGCTCTCCTCGGCCGGGCCCGAAATGATCAGTGGCGTGCGCGCCTCGTCGATCAAGATCGAGTCGACTTCGTCGACGACCGCAAACGCGAGGTCGCGCTGCATGCGGTCCTCGAGCCGGAACGCGAGGTTGTCGCGCAGGTAGTCGAAGCCGAACTCGTTGTTGGTGCCGTAGGTGATGTCGGAGTTGTACGCGGCGCGCTTCTCGTCGGACGTCTGGCCGGACTTGACGACGCCGACACTGAGCCCGAGGAAGTTGTAGACCGGCCCCATCCACTCCGCGTCGCGCTGCGCCAGGTACTCGTTGACCGTGACGATGTGCGCGCCCTGGCCCGACAGTGCGTT
>DASUMQ010000316.1:0-4283 GCA_036277615.1 Steroidobacteraceae bacterium | reverse complement strand
CGAAAGCCGGACCACGCGCGAGGAGGAACTCGTGCGCGAGACCTCGAGCGTCGCGTTCGTCGCGCTCGGCGCGGAGCGTCCGGGCGACCGCTGGCCCGTGCTGCAGTCGATGGTCGACGCGGAGGACGCGCCTCGCCTGCTGCTCGCGCGCGAACTCACGCTCGAGGAAAAACGCGAATTCGTCGACCTGCGCATCGAGGGCTGGCTGCGCACGCTGGCGGACGCGTTGTCGCGTGACCTACGGCGCGAGTGGGCGCGGCTGCGCGAACTGCCGCGCGCCGCGTTCGAGCTCGACGCGATCCGCCGGCTGATCGAACTCGAGCGATTGCGCGGCAGTCGCGGCGCCTGATCCTCAGTTCGGGGCGAGCTTCGAGCACGGACGCCGGGCGTCACGCCCGGGCCAGTGCTCCACCTCATGGCTTGCGCCCGCGGCGGCGCGAGTCATCGCCTCGTACCGAGCGTCGCTGCCGACCCTCGTCGGGTGCCCCAACACCGTCTGGGGAGCAGCGGCGACGTATCCGCCCTGGAAAAGCATGCCGGCGGCGATGTCGTTCATGCGCTCGATCCAGGTCTTCACGTTCGCCTCCTTGCCGCGACGCGGCTTGCACTGGGCGAAAGATATAGTCGCCAGGCCCTCGGCAGAATCGCTATATTCGCAAGCCAGCCTTGAGGGATTTCGAAATCAAGCGTATTCCGCTCGACCTGCTCGACACCTTCGTCGCCGTCGCCCGCGTGGGCAGCCTCACTCGCGCGGCAGCCGCGCGCCACCTCACCATCAGCGCACTCAGTCATCGGCTGCGTCAGCTGGAAGAGCAGCTCGGACAGCCGCTGCTCGTGCGCGGACCGCGCGGTGTCACGCCGACGCCGGTGGGAGCGCGACTGCTCGAACAGGTTGCGCCGGCGTTGGAAACGGTCGAGCGCGCGGTACGCACCCTGCGCTCGCGAGCCCGCGAGGGGCTCACGATCAGCCTCATGCCGACGATGGCGTCGGGCTGGCTCATTCCGCGGTTGCCGCGATTCGTCGCGCAGCATCCGGAGGTCAGCATCAACCTGCTGTCCAGCTGGGACCTGGTGGATTTCGAACGCGAGGACGTGGACTGCGCATTGCGCTACGGCAGCGGCAGCTGGCCCGCCGTGACGGCCGAGCGCCTGTTCGACGAATACCTCTCGCCGGTGGCCAGCCCGGAACTGCTGCAAAGGATCGGTCGCGTACGCCTGTCCGAGCTCGGTCAGGCGCCGCTGCTGGACGATGCCGGTGGGCGGTGGCGGGACTGGTTCGCCCGCTTCGGCGGTACGCCGCCCCGGCACTTCGTCGCCGTGTTCGACGATGCGGAGGCCCTTCACCATGCGGCCGTGCAGGGGCTGGGCATTGCGCTCGACCGCACGCTGCTCGCGCGACCGCTGATCGAAGCCGGCCAGCTGCGCTCACTGAGCCGCAAACGCATGAAATCCGACTGGTCCCACTACCTCGTGTACCCGGAACGCGCTGCCGAGCTGCCGGCCTTCGGCGAGTTTCGGCAGTGGCTGCGCGGCGAAGCGCAGCGCTACGCGGCGGAGCTCGAGCGGGAATGATCGCCGGTGTCGGAGGTCAGGCGGCGCTCGCCGTGACGTCGTAGCCGAGGATCGGCGCGAGCCAGCGCTCGGCCTCGGCGAACGACCAGCCCTTGCGCCTGGCGTAGTCGGCGACCTGGTCCGCGTCGATCTTGCCGACCTGGAAGTACTTGGACTCAGGGTGCGAGAAATACCAGCCGCTCACGGCGGCGGCGGGGTACATCGCGTAGCTCTCGGTCAGGCGGATGCCGGTGTGCGACCCGACGTCGAGCAGCCGCCAGAGCGTGCCTTTCTCGGTGTGGTCCGGGCAGGCGGGGTAGCCGGGCGCCGGGCGGATGCCACGGTAGTCCTCGTGCACCAGCTGGTCGTTGCTGAAGCGTTCCTCGGGCGCATAGCCCCAGAACTCGCGTCGCACGCGTTCGTGCATGCGTTCGGCGAGCGCCTCGGCCAGGCGGTCCGCGAGAGCCTTGAGCATGATCGCGCCGTAGTCGTCGTGTCGCGCCTCGAACTCGCGCACCTTCCCGTCGAGCTCGAGGCCGGCCGTCACCGCGAACGCGCCGATCCAGTCCTTGACGCCGGAGCCCTTCGGGGCCACGAAATCCGCGAGCGCGTAGTGCGGCTGCCACACCGGTTTCGCCTTCTGCTGGCGAAGCGTGTGCACCCGGTGCGCGACGTGCTTTCGCGCCTCGTCGGCGTAGATCTCGATGTCGTCGCCGTCCGCATTGGCCGGGAACAGCCCGACCACCGCGCTCGCCCGGGTCCAGCGCTCGGCGATCATCTGCTTGAGCAGTCGCCGCGCGTCGGCGTAGAGGTTGCTCGCCGCCTCACCCACGACCGGGTCGGTCAGCACGTCGGGGAACTTGCCCGCGAATTCCCAGGCGTTGAAGAACGGCATCCAGTCGACGTAGCGGACGAGTTCCTCGAGCGGCACGTTCTCGAACGCACGCACGCCCGCGAACTTCGGCACCGGCGGCCGGTAGGCCGCCCACTCCGGCTGGAAGCGGTTCGTACGCGCCTCGGCGAGCGTGAGCGCCGGTCCACGGGCCTTGCGGCCCTTGTGCTGCTCGCGCCGCACCGCGTGGTCCTGTTTGACACGCGTGACGTATTCCGCCTGCGCATCCGCCGTCGCGAGCGACTGGCACACGCCGACCGCGCGCGAGGCGTCCTTCACGTAGACGACCGGGCCGTCGTACTCGGGATCGATCTTGACCGAGGTGTGCGCCGGGGAGGTCGTCGCGCCGCCGATCAGCAGCGGCACCGCGAAGCCGCGACGCTTCATCTCGCGCGCGACGTGCACCATCTCGTCGAGCGAGGGGGTGATGAGCCCCGAGAGGCCGATCATGTCGGCCCGCTCGCGGACGGCAGTTTCGAGGATCCGGTCGGCGGGCACCATGACGCCGAGGTCGATCACCTCGAAGTTGTTGCACTGGAGCACGACGCCGACGATGTTCTTGCCGATGTCGTGCACGTCGCCCTTGACGGTCGCGAGCACGACCTTGCCGTTCGAGCGGCTGGACCCGTCCTGTTCCTTCTCGAGGTACGGCACGAGGTGCGCGACGGCCTTCTTCATGACGCGCGCCGACTTGACCACCTGCGGCAGGAACATCTTGCCGTCGCCGAACAGGTCGCCGACGACGTTCATGCCGTCCATCAGCGGCCCCTCGATGACCAGCAGCGGGCGCCCCAGTTCGAGCCGCGCCGCGTCGGTGTCCTCGAGGATGAATTCGTCGATGCCCTTCACGAGCGCGTGTTCGAGCCGCTTCGTGACCGGCCAGGCGCGCCACGCCAGGTCTTCCGTGCGTTTCTGTCCCGCCTCGCCCTTGTAGCGCGAAGCCGCCTCGAGCAGGCGCTCCGTCGCGTCCGCGCGCCGCGCGAGGATCACGTCCGAGACGCGCTCGCGCAGCTCCGGCTCGATGTCCTCGTAGATCGCGAGCTGGCCCGCGTTGACGATGCCCATGTTCATGCCCGCGTGGATCGCGTGGTACAGGAACACCGAGTGCATGGCCTCGCGCACCGGATCGTTGCCGCGGAACGAGAACGAGACGTTGCTGACGCCGCCGCTGACGAGCGCGTGCGGGCACGCCTTGCGGATCTGTGACGCGGCCTCGATGTAGTCCAGCGCGTAGCGGTCGTGCTGCTCGATGCCGGTCGCGACCGCGAAGATGTTCGGGTCGAAGATGATGTCCTCGGCCGGAAAGCCGACCTGCTCGGTCAGCAGCCGGTACGAGCGCTGGCAGATCCCGACCTTGCGCTCGATGCTGTCGGCCTGCCCCTGCTCGTCGAACGCCATCACGACGACGGCGGCACCGTAGGCGCGGACCTTGCGCGCCTGCGCGAGGAACGGCCGCTCACCTTCCTTGAGGCTGATCGAATTGACGATGCCCTTGCCCTGCAGGCACTTGAGCCCCGCTTCGATCACCGACCACTTCGACGAATCGATCATGACCGGCACGCGCGCGACGTCCGGCTCCGCGGCGACGAGGTTCAGGAAGCGCACCATGGCCGCTTCCGAATCGAGCATGCCCTCGTCCATGTTGACGTCGATGACCTGGGCGCCGCTCGCGACCTGCTGGCGCGCGATGTCGAGCGCGCTTGCGTAGTCGTCGGCCTCGATCAGGCGGCGGAACTTGGCCGAGCCGGTGACGTTGGTGCGTTCGCCGACGTTGACGAACAGGCTGTCGGCGCCGATGTTCAGCGGTTCGAGCCCGCTCAGCCGGCAACGCGTCTCGAGC
>DASUMQ010000315.1:0-21892 GCA_036277615.1 Steroidobacteraceae bacterium | reverse complement strand
GGCGGCGAACGAGATCGCAAACAGGATGTCGAGCGCGGCGGCGATCGAGCCGCCGACGAGCACGGCCCGCACACCTGACCGATCCTTCATTGCATTCCGGTCCCGAGGCCTCATGGCGCGGCCGTCCTTCGAATTCTGCGGCATCGAGCAGCAACCCAGCCAACGACTTGCCAGGCGCCGGCGAGACAGATCGCCGGCAGCACTACCAGATACAAGCCCACGTAGACCGAGGTCGGGGCGTCAGGGACGGAAGGATGACCCGACCAGCCAAAGATGCGGCCCAGCGGTGCAGTGGCGAGAAACCCCAGGACGACCCAGGCGATCGAAGCCACCACGAGCGCGCCGAGCGCTCGGAGCAACAGCGCAACCCGGTTCGGAGTCCTCGATGCTTCGTCAGGCATCGTCTGCGTCGTATGGCGCCGAGGTGCGCGGAGCGTCCCTGGCCTGGCGGTCGAGCGACTGCCGATAGCGGATGCACCCGCGTATGAATTGCGGCCACTCCGGCACGACGGGTACCGGATCTGTCTTCTCGGGCAGCAATGCCCAGAGATCGGGATGGTGCCAGCAGAGGTCATGCCCGGAACTGTCGCGGTGCTTGCGAATCCCGGAACGAAGTTTCCGCACCTCGCTGATGAGCTGTTCCCGCGACATCTGATCGAGGTCCTGGTCCATGGCAGGTCACCCCTCATGCTGGTGGTCGCAACGGCGATGCCGCAGCCTCGCCGACGACCGTATTCCACTGTCTTACGGTCCAGCGCTCCACGAGTCCATGACGCACGTACGGGTCCGACTCCGCGAAACGCACGGCGCCTTCCTTCGTGGGGCCCTGGAACAGCAGAAATGCCTGCTCGGCGGGCTCTTCCAAGGCACCGCCCAGCAATAACTCACCCGCGTCGGCAGCCTTCCATGCCAATGCCAGGTGCGCGGTCCGAAAATCGGCCCTGCGCCGGGTGAAGTCTGCACCTACGTCGTAGATCAGCAGGAAATGCATGGATCAGTTCCTCCGCTTGCCGATACGTCGCGCTTCCGCTTACCGGTGTGCCAGCGACTGACGCGACGTTGGCCGTGCTCGTACATGAGCACCCCGAAGTCAACGTCACTCCGGATAGTCTTCGTACCCGGGCATGGTCTTCAGCGGCAACTGCCCGGGGTTCTCCAAATGCCCTTTTCCGGGAACGTAATTGACCTCCAGCCGAATGCCTTCGGGGTCCTCGAAGAGCACCGAGTAATAACCGGGCGCCCACGACCCGTGTTCGGGCGGATGCACGATCCGCACGCCGCGCGCGACCAGGAACGCGTGCAATGCATCGATATCGTCGGGTGAACGAGCACGGAAGCAGACGTGATGAAGCCCGATGCGCCGCTGGTCGAACGCGCATTCCCGATTCTCGTCGGATGCACGGCCGATCGCCACCGCGGTGCGTCCGCCGACCATGTACAGGCCATTCGCGGCCTTGGCCACGGCCCGCATGCCCATGAAGCTTAGGAGGCCTTCATAGAAAGGGATGGCTCGCTGAAGATCGTTGACCGTCAGTTGTATGTGGGCGATTCCGTTGATCTCCATAATGAACTCTCTCGCGATGGGGATTGCGGGCCGCGCTGAGCGTTGCGGTCGAGTCGTCGAGGCGTTGGAACGTGGACACTGCGCTGGGCGTGACCAGCAGGTAGCCTCTGCTGCGCCCGGAGTCAGGGTCAACCGTGTCGATGGCGGTCCAGAGTCTGGATACCGGCACCCACGTGTACGGATACTTGTAGGTCGCGACATCGAGGACCAGCACCCGGTCGGTCTCGCCGCTGAATGCGCCGATGGGCGAGATGTGTCCGGCACCGGACTGCCCGAGCCCCCTGCGGTCGTAGTTGACGACCAGGAAGGTCCGAGGTTCCGCGAGGATCGATCGCGCAGCATCGCGAAAGGACGCGATGTCCGAATCGTCGGCGTAGACGATCTGGACGTGGAGCCCGTGCGCACGGAGCAGCTCCGTGAGTTCCTCGAGTGTGAGCCCACCAAACGACACGGCCAGTTCGCTCTTGACGGCACTGGTCGCGGTGTCGAACAAGGATGATTGCGTGACCCTGGTTCGCGGTCGAAGCGCCGCGTTGATCACTGCGGCACTCGTCGCAGGACCGCAGAAGGCCCGGCGGACTTGCGGCAGCAGGAAGGGCTCGAGTTGATGGTAGTCCGTCTTCAACGGGGTCGCGGCCAGGAGTTGTCGACCTTCTGCAGACGAAATGGCGATGAGGTCGCTGGCGAGCGGCAGGTTCTCCACGGGAGGCGCCGAGAACGCGTACCAGGAGCCAACCGATGCGACCAGCAGGAGTGCCATCGCCGGGACGGCGAACGCGGCACGCTTGAGGGATCGCTTCATGGGTCTGGCGCCTTTGTCGTGACAAGGGCGGCCGAGCGTGAATCGTCCAACCGACTCCGACGGTAACGCGTGAGCAGCAGCAATGCGGTCGGCCAGAAGAGCGTAGTCACGATGTCGTGGATGCTCGCGGCCCAGCGCCAATGGCCCAGCGACCGGACGTCATCAAGGGCATCGAACAGTTCCCCGGCGAGGGCGACCACAACCACGGCGAGCCAGGGAAGCAGCGAGCGCAGCGACTGCCGAAGCGCCAGTGCGGTGAGAAGGAAGACCGCGAGGCCGACGTAGATGTGCAACGCATCTTTCGACAAGCCGAGCGCCGCGATCATCGCGAGCTTCACGGATTGCAGGCCGGAGGTGTCCATATCCGTCACCAGAAGGCGTCGTCGTCCCGTTCGCGCACAACCTGCAGACGGTGCTCGGCGATCCTGCGAACCAGATCCTCCGGCACCGGCTCGGCGTAGGGAATCTGCAGGTAGTTCTTCGTGGTCCGGTGATTTTGCAGTTCCGCGCGGAAGGCCGCCAGCGCCGCCGGGGTCGGCGCGAAGTTGCAATGTGCCTTGTGCGCAGAGAACGCGAACAGGAAGCGCGGCTCCACGAAAAAGGGCGTTCCCCACTTGATCGCTTCCTCGGCCTCCGGTGCGACACTCTTGAGAATCGCATACAGCATGCGCAAATGCGGCTGGGCCTCCCGCGGAGCAGCCCGGATGTATTCGGCAATCGTCGTCGGACGCTCGCTGGCCCGATTTTCGTGGCTCGGCCTGGTTCCGGCTTTCATGGAACCCGAGCCGTCACGCTGCCGCATGAACGGACACGCGCTCGTCCGCGTACAGCCGCCGCGCGAACCGCCCTGCGTCGGTGTCCCGCAGACGCAAGACGACTTCGCGCATCGCGGCCGGCACGGCATCGAGCGCGGGCGAAACCGCCCGGCATTCGTCAGGCAACAGCACCGGTGCCGCGAGCGCAGCAAACGTCAGGTCGGCGGCAGTGAAACGGTCGGCAACCAGGAACCGGCGTCCATCGCCCAGACGTTCGCCCACTTGCTGAAAAAGGTACTTCACGCGCTCGAGCGAGCGTTGACCGCTTTCCGGGGTGATCCTGTACGCCGCGCGGACCAGACGACGCGCGAGAGGCGTGATCGTCGGCAACAACGCGGCCTCGAGTCGCGGTACGTTGCGCGACCACACCGAACGCAGCAGTTTCGCTTGTCCCAGCAACTGGGCGTAAGCCCAACGCCGCGTATGCGGACCGAGCTGCGTGTCGAACTGCTCCTCGAGCGCGTCAACCTCGGCACGCAGCGCGGCGTCGCGCGGGTACAGCACGTCGCCGCCGCAGACCTTATCGGCGTAAACGAGGATGTCCGTGGAATCCGTGAATCGGTTGCGTCCATGCACCAGCACCGGCACGGTGCCGCCGCGAAGGCGCCTGGTTGCGAACCGGTGCAGCAGGGGCGCATGCGGCTCTTCCCGGTACGGCAGGTTGACCCGGTCGAGCGCCCAGCGCGCCTTCTCGCAGTAGTGGCTGAGCGGGATCGTGATGAAGGTCGCACGGCCAAGGTCGTGATCAGTCACGTGGGCATCGTCCTATCCGCCAGCCGGGTGTCGGGCTTCTCAGGGCAAGAATCGCTCAGGACTTCGATTTTCTTTTCGAAGCCTTCGACTTGCCAGAACCATTGAGAGCGACCGCTTCGCGAACGAGCGCCTTGAACGCGGACTCGTCGACTTCCTCCCCTTCGTGGATGTCGATCGCGCGGCGAACGTTTCCGTCGAGACTCGAATTGAATAGACGCGCCGGGTCCATCAGGGACGCGCCCTTGGCAAAGGTCAGCTTCACGACGTTCTTGTAGGTCTCGCCAGTGCAGATGATGCCGTCGTGCGACCACACCGGGGTGCCCATCCACTTCCACTCCTCGACGACGTCCGGGTCCGCTTGCTTGATGAGCGTGCGCATCCTGCCGAGCGTGTTGCCGCGCCAGTCCCCGAGTTCGTCGATTCGTTTCGAGATGAGTTCCGAGGCCGACTGGCCAGGACTCGCGACGGCCGACTTTCTCATGTTCGCCTCCAGTGCATGCCCGCAGATGGGTTACGTCCGGTCGCCTTGGAGCTGGGCGGCGGGCGCCATTCTCACCGGCGGCTTTTGAACGCCCAGGCACTGAGGGCGCCGGCAACGACCACCGCGACCCACGATGCCCACATCGGCACCTCGAAGCTGCCGACCTGCGCAGGCAGCTGTGTGAGCGCACGGAACGCCTGCAGCACCGCGATGACGCCGAAGACCAGACCGGAAACGACGACATAATTGTTGGACATGCTTGCCTCCCGTCCGCGACGCCCAGCGCCAGATCGCCAGACTCCGTGCCTAGAACATGCCGAGTTCATTCGGTGAATCATCCGGGACTTCCTGTCCTATGTCCCACATTTCCACGATCTTCCCGTTCTCGAATCGCAGGATGTGCACGACCGCGTAATCGACGTCGGTTTGCGCCCGTTGCAGGTGCGAGAACACCGCGACGGTGTCGCTCGATGCAATGGCCTGTTTGACGTCGAACGCTTTGTTCGGCTCCTCGGCGGCGCTCTGTGCCATCGCTTCCAGGAGCGAGGTGCGGTCGCTCTTGAAATATGGGTTGTGATGCCTGAAATCAGCGGCCACGTGGCGCCCGTAGGCTTCAACGACGTCGCCCGACGCACACATGGTCAGAAACTCGATCGCTGCCTTCTTGATGTCCAACGTTGCCATGATGCTCTCCATGAGAAAGCCGGCGTTTACCTCGAAGCCGGCCACGATCCCCGTGCCGCCGCTGGACGCGCGACGCGACGCTGCCCGGGTCGTGTCGACGCGTGGTCAGTCGTCATTGGTCCGGACGCTGCAGCAAGTGCTGCCCTCCTGGACGGGCGGGCATTTGACGGTTCCAAATGAGCAGAAGACGCAACAATCGCCCGGCTTTGGCTTGAGCACCGTCCGGCAACCACGACACTCGTAGAAAAATATGCAGGCGTCCAGGGGCATTTCCTCTTCCGCCACGGCGCAGCACACGGGACACGTGATCGTTGAACGGGTCTGGACGGCCACGATGCCTCCTCCAGTGACGAAGTCCGGTTTCTGCGGCGGCGGCTTGCTACGCGACGTGACCGCGCCCTCCAAGTCACGCCGAGCCCTGCTCCAGCGTCCGCTTCATGGCGGCCAGCCCTTGTGAAATCATCTCGCCAACCGTGTCAGCGACTTCATTCGGCATCAGGTCGGCAATCCACACAACCCGGCACCTTTCGTTGCCATCCGCAAAGACCTGGATGGACGCGTTGTGATGGGTCAGTGGCTCGCCGCGAGCGGACCAGGCGTGTCGGCGCGTCTGGTCGTCGACGGAGACGATGACTTCGCGCATCGTCATGCCATTGGCGAAGGTTATGTACCTCGAGTCACCTTCCAGTCTGCAGTCGACGACGAACCCTGGAACCAGGCGTCGATGAATCGCGCCCACGTCCCGGATTGCGTCCCAGACAGCAGCGGCATTGCGAGCGATGGTTGCTTCCTTGCAAATGGTAGCCATGGAGCATCTCCTTCGGGGAAATCGGCTGTATGGCTCACAGCACGCCAGGGTTGAGCCGCCACGTGGCAAATGTGAGGGCGCAGGCAAACGACACCCAGGCCAGGTAGGGGAGCAGCAGCGCCGCGGCAAGGGCATTCAGTCGGCGGAACAAGACGGCCGTGGCAACGATAAGGCACCACAGGAGCACGATTTCGGCGAACGCGAGGCCGCCTCGGTGCCACACGAAGAACACCCACGTCCAGAGTGCGTTGGCGCCGAGCTGGACGACGAAGAGCGCAAGCGCAGTCCTGCCCTCCTTGAACCCGTGTTCTCGCCAGACGAGCCAGGCTGCGACGCCCATCAGGATGTAGAGGACCGTCCACACTGGCGCAAATAGCCATCCCGGCGGCGCCCAACTCGGGCGAACGAGTTGCGCGTAGAACGCGCCGGCTTCCGCAGACGCCACTGCGCCGACGGCGGCGGCAGCAAAGGTCAGGAGCAGCCAACCGAGCAGGCCAACGATTTGACCGGATCCGGGGTGCTGGGCAGCGGGTCGCGCAGTGGGGCGGTGGTCTTCCAACGGAGGTCTCCTGTGTCGCTATCACTTCTTCTCAGAGGCCGCGATGCCCTTGCGAACCGTGCGCACGAACCACAGCGTACCGACGGTCCCGGCAACGATCAGGATCGATGTGCCGCCTCCGATGATCACCGAAACGAAGTTGGGAACGGGCCAGGGTTCAAAGCCACGCTCGACCAGCAGGTTCTTGAAATAGAACGCTTGCCCCGCTGCGCTCATGAAGCGGGTGAACAGAACGACGGACGCGAACGAGTAGAGGCCGGACACCAGCCAGTACACGTGTTGGTTGAAGCGACCGCCTGCAACGTAGGTCGAAACGATCACCGCAAACGTCAAGGTGATCCAGATCTGCAGGATCGAATCGGTCAGCCCCAGTGCAGCGTAGAGGGTCTCGTATATGACATCCTGGGGCATGGGCTGAGGCGCTTGCATACGAACGTCACAGCGAAATGCAGGCTTGTGCTCGAACCCGGAGCACGGCCTCTTGTTTGAAGCGTGTCTTGTATTCGGTAGCGACGGCCTGAACGTCGGCCTCGGCGTCCGGGGTTGCGGGGTGCAGCAAGTTGAGCACGAAGGAGCTCTCGCTCGTGATGCTGCCGTCGGCCGACTGCCATTGTCCTGATGCCGACCACACAGTCAGCCCCGACGGGAAGCGGGGCGTAACCGCGGTTCTCAAGAACACTGCCCATTCTTCCGATGAGACTGTTCCACCGCCGGGTATGCCGGTACCGAAGTAGATCATTTCGCTGATGGCCGATTGTTCGCCGTGGCGGCACCCGGCTTTGTTCAAGGTCGAGCAACCGGCAATCACAAGTGCCAGACATGCGACTGTAAGTGTTGTCTGCGGACGCGGCATGGTGGGCCGCACTGTCACAGCGTCGTCAGCCATTGCGTGAAAGAATCCAACAACTCCTCCAGAACGTCACGGTCGGTGCGGCCCGATCGGACGGGCACGTGGAACGAGTGATCGGCCCCTTCGATGATCTTCAGCGTCGCATGCGTGCCGAGCGTCGATATCAGCGGTTTCAGGAGGCTGAGATCTGCCAGCGCGTCGCGCGTGCCTTGCAGAAACAGCATCGGCATCTTGATATCGCTCAGATGAGCGGCGCGTTCCACAGACGGCTTGCCCGCCAGGTGCAACGGGAAGCCGAGAAATGCAAGGCCCGCCGTCCCCGGGAGAGAGCGCATGGCTTGGGCCTGTGATGTCATGCGTCCACCGAACGATTTGCCGCCAGCAATCAGAGGGCCCGCCGGTACGAGTCGCTGGGCCTGGTCGATCGCGGCCCGCACCGTCTTGTGGCAGACCGGCGGTGGATCCGGGCGCTTCGAGCCTTTTTCCATGTACGGAAACTGATACCGCAGCGTGGCGATGTCCCGCTCACCCAGGCCGGCTGCGATCGCTTGCATGAATGGGTGTTCGATTCCCGCGCCGGCGCCCGGCGCAAACACGTAGCAAGCCCGGGTGCATGAGGGCACGACGAAGAAGCCAGACACTTCCGTATCTGCATCGACGCGAATCCTGACGGGTTGTTGCACGGCGGAAGACCTTGAGCCGTTTACAGGTGCGCTCGCGTCAGCCGCGCGAGGAGCATGGTGACACCGAAGTCAGGCGGAGACAGCGCGAATATTCTGTCGTCTAAGGTCACGCCAAAGCCAGATGGACACTCCCGCAATCGCGGTTCCAACCGGGAACCCGAATACATTCCCCACGACATACGCCCAGAACACGATCTTGAGGACTGTCTTTTCGCTCGTGAGACCTTTGTACGCCCCATAGCAGAACGACGCCCACAACACCGCAAGAGGCACAAATATGACCAGGAATGCCGTCCACACGTTCGCGGACGAGAACGAAGCTCCGTAAAGCGCGGCTCCACCAATGCTCAGGATCCCCAGGACCGCGTCAAGGGAAAACACGAGTTTGGCCAAGCTGTGGCGACTGATCACGAGTTTGGTCTAAGAGACTTGCTTACCTTGCGGGTCCCGGGGGGGGTCCAGAACCAGTGTCGCTCAGCCCGCTAGGCGCGTGAGAGGTCATCGTAGTCCTCAGTCAAACAAAAAAGGCCCGTCTTCGCGACGGGCCTTTCTATCTGGCTGGGGGACTAGGATTCGAACCTAGGTTGACGGAGTCAGAGTCCGTAGTCCTACCGCTAGACGATCCCCCAAGGAATCGTGTTGCGGGTTCCGTTGCGAGCAGCGCCCTGACCGCCGCCCGCACCCGCGCGCCGATCGGTGAGATCAGCGCTTCGAGAACTGAGTTCCGCGCCGGGCCTTGCGGAAGCCGACCTTCTTGCGTTCGACTTCGCGGGCGTCGCGCGTGACGAACCCGGCGACGCGCAGCGGCTTGCGAAACGACTCGTCGTACTCCATCAGCGCGCGCGTGATGCCGTGACGGATTGCGCCCGCCTGGCCGGTCATGCCGCCGCCGTCGACGTTGACGACGACATCGAAGCGGTCCGACATCTGCACCGTCTCGAGCGGCTGGCGCACGATCATGCGGGACGTCTGGCGGCCGAAGAACTCGTCGAGCGTGCGGCCGTTGATCTCGATCTTGCCGGTGCCCGGATGGAGGTGGACGCGCGCCGTGGAGGTCTTGCGTCGGCCGGTGCCGTAGTTGGTGTTCGCAGGCATGGTGCTGTCGGGCCTCAGAGGTCGAGCGGCTTCGGCTGCTGCGCGGTGTGCGGGTGCTTGTCGCCCGTGAACACGTGCAGCTTCTTGAACATGGCGCGGCCGAGCGGGTTCTTGGGCAGCATGCCCTTCACCGCGATCTCGATGACGCGCTCCGGGTGCTCGGCCATCATCTTCTCGAGCGTCCGGCTCTTGATGCCGCCGATCGCGCCCGTGTGCCAGTAGTAGGTCTTGTCCGCGAGCTTGTTGCCCGTGACCGCGATCTTGTCGGCGTTGAGGACGATGATGTGATCGCCCGTGTCGACGTGCGGCGTGTACTGCGGCTTGTGCTTGCCGCGCAGGCGGACGGCGAGCTGGGTAGCTAGGCGGCCGAGCGTCTTGCCGCTCGCGTCCACCACGTACCAGTCGCGCCGCACCTTCTCCGGGTGTGCGAAAACGGTGGTCATCGGATAGGCTCCAGGGCCTGTCAGTCTTGCAAAGAGCCGCGAATTCTAGCCCACGGTGCCGGCCAATGCAAAGCAAACCGCGCACCCACGCCGACCCTCGGGAGGCCTCGGGTCGGCCGCGACAGCACCCATTTATAATGTGTTTCCATGTCCCCGAAAGCCGCCAAAGCTCCCGAACCGCCCCGCCGGCTCAGCCTGAGTGACCGCCTGATCCAGGAAATCGACCGGGGCTTCCGTACCGTCGCCGCCGCCAACGTCGCGAGCCGGCCGTTTCCCGACGAGGGGGTGCCGGAGACGCTGACCGACCCGGCGGTGCGCCGCCACGCCGCCGCGCTGATGCGGGTCAACCACGCCGGGGAAATCGCCGCACAGGCGCTCTACCACGGCCAGGCCCTGACTGCCCGTAATCCCGCCTTGCGCGAGCACATGCTCGCGGCGGCCCGGGAGGAGACCGATCATCTCGCGTGGTGCGAGCGTCGCGTGCGCGAGCTGGGCAGCCGAACGTCACTGCTCGCTCCGTTCTGGTACGCGGGCTCGTTTGCGATCGGCGCGATGGCCGGCCTGGGTGGCGACCGGACGAGCCTCGGCTTCGTCGACGAGACCGAGAAACAGGTCTGCGCGCACCTCGAGTCGCACCTGGACGACCTGCCGGCCGAGGACGAGCGCTCGCGCAGGATCGTCGCCCAGATGAAGGCCGACGAGGACCGGCACGCCAGCGATGCGCGCGCGCGAGGCGCCGCACTGCTGCCGCGAGCGGTGCGCGAACTGATGCGTCGCACGGCGCGGGTCATGACCGGCACCGCCTATCGCATCTGATTCGGTTCCGTCTGCGATCGAGCAAAAACTTGCGACGCAGCAGGCGTTTATATTAAAAGCCTGCAGCGTTGGGTTTGACATAAACGTCACGGCTGACATTACAAACAGGGTGGGAGTCATGGAACACGGTGGACGGCCCTTGAGCGAAATCCCGGCAATCAACCGGTTCCTGAGTTACTGCCGCATCCGCACCGTCCCCTCGAAGACGGTGCTGATTCACGCGGGCGACGTGCCCGACGTCCTCTACTACGTGATCAAGGGTTCGGTCGAGGTTCTGATCGAAGACGAGGAAGGCAACGAGATGGTGCTGGCCTACCTCAACAAGGGCCAGTTCTTCGGCGAAATGGGATTGTTCAACGACCAGCCCGCGCGCAGCGCCTGGGTGCGCACGCGCTCGCAGTGCGAACTCGCCGAGATGACGTATCCGCGCTTCCGCCAGATCGCGGCCGAGAGCCCCACCCTGCTGTTCGAACTCGCGACCCAGCTCGCGAGCCGGCTCGACCGGACCAACAAGAAGCTCGGCGACCTCGCCTTCGTCGACGTCACGGGTCGGGTCGCGCACGCGATCATGGACCTCTGCAACGAGCCCGACGCGATGACGCACCCCGAGGGCACGCAGATCAAGGTGAGCCGCCAGGAGCTCTCGCGCCTGGTCGGTTGCTCGCGCGAAATGGCGGGTCGCGTGCTCAAGGTGCTCGAGGAGCAGGGCCTGCTCACGGCCCGCGGCAAGACGATGGTCGTCTACGGCGTGCGCCCGCGGCTGAAGGGCAAGGCGGCCGCGCTGGCCGGTGCCGCAGCGCCGCCCTCCGGTCTTGCGCTGCGCGCAACCAAGGCGACGACCTCGCACGACGACGACGAGGACGAGGACGACGAGGACGACGAGGAATAGTCAGGCCTGCCCGCGGCCGCCGATCTTCACGATCAGGCTGCAGCAGCTGACACCGGCCTCCGCTTTGGCCAGCTCCGTCGTATCGACGGCTTCGACCCGCAGACCCTCCGCCTCCAGGCGCGCACGCGTGCGCGGAAACTGCTGCGGATGGATCACCACGTCGCCGAGCGCCAGCGCATTGGCCGCGTTCGGCTCGTGCGGGTCGACGGCCACGTAGGTCGCGCCGGAGAACACACTCGCCTCCACCCACGCCGGGTTCAGCAGCAGCAGCCGGTCGGCGATGCATGTCACGGCGGACTTCAGGTGCAGGCAGCCGCCGAACTCGACCGGGATCACGCGATAGTCCAGCGGGTGCAGTATCGTCGAGAGCTGCGCGATCGCGGCCTCGTTGGTCCGGCTCGAGCGCCCGACGTACACGCGCTCACGGTCGACGAGCACGTCGCCCCCGTCCAGCGTCGCCGGTTCACGAATGATCTCGAGGCTGCGGTGGGCGGCCAGGCTCTCGGCCACCGAGCGCCGCTCCGCGCGCCGCGATTCGGCGCCGGGTCGCGTGATGATCGCGAGCTCGTCGAAAATCACGGCGGTGTCTTCGACGAAGACGCCATCGGGCAGGTCCGGGGTCGGCCGCAGCCGACGCACGTTCGCACCCAGGCGGCGCAAGGCCTGTTCGTAGGCCTCGTGCTCGGCGACTGCGCGCGTCACGTCGATCGCCACTCGGTCCAGGTGCGTCAGTTCGCACTCGTCGAGGGCGGGACTGACCGCGCGGGTGTAGGCGAGAAACATGTCGTGTCCCGGCCGCGGCGGCGTCTCGGCGCAGCCGCGGATTCCGGCTAACCGATCGCCTTGCGCATCGCGGCGATCGTCGCGGCGTAATCCTTCGCGCCGAAGATCGCCGATCCGGCGACGAACGTGTCCGCGCCGGCCGCCGCGACGGCGCCGACGTTGTCGACCTTGATCCCGCCGTCGACTTCGAGTCGGATCGCGCGGCCGCTGCGATCGATCAGGCGCCGCACCTCGGCGATCTTGGGCAACGCCGACGGGATGAACGACTGGCCGCCGAATCCCGGGTTCACCGACATCAGCAACACCATGTCGAGCTTGTCCAGCACGTGCTCGAGCCACGCGAGAGGCGTCGCCGGGTTGAACACGAGGCCCGGCTTGCAGCCGTGCTCACGAATCAGGCCGATCGTGCGGTCGACGTGCTCGCTCGCCTCGGGGTGGAACGTGATGTAGGTGGCCCCGGCCTTGGCGAAGTCCGGCACGATGCGATCGACCGGCTTGACCATCAGGTGCACGTCGATCGGTGCAGCGATGCCGTGCTTGCGCAGCGCCTCGCACACCAGCGGGCCGATCGTCAGGTTCGGCACGTAGTGGTTGTCCATCACGTCGAAGTGGACGACGTCCGCGCCGGCCGCGAGTACGTTGCGCACCTCCTCACCCAGGCGCGCGAAGTCCGCCGAGAGGATCGACGGCGCGATCCACGGCGCCTGCCGGCCTGCTGCCGATTTCTGCGGCGAATGCTGGGGTTGTTGCTGCGTCTGCTGCTCGGTGGTCGTCATGGCGTCTTCCCGCTCGTCTGTCTGCGGCTCACTTGATGCCGCGGTGGTTCTTGATGGTTTCGTAGGCTTCGAGGATGCGCTGCGTACGCTCGTGCGCCGCCGTGATCATCGATTCGGGCAAGCCCTGCGCGACCAGCTTGTCCGGGTGGTTCTGGCTCACGAGCTTGCGGAATGCGCGCCGGACGTCCGCATCGACGGCCGTCGGCGCGACCCCGAGCACGTCGTACGCATCGGCCAGTCGCGAGGCAAACGCACCACCCGTCGATCGTTGCTGTTGTTGTTGATGTCGCGCGCCCGGTCCATCGCCGGCATAGGCGCCGCGGTGCATCCGGAGCATTGCCTCGAGCGACGCTAACTCGAGCGCAGAGATGCCGAGCGCGCTGCAGATCCGCTGGAACACTGCACGCGGCCGGTCGCCGAGCCCGTTGCCGAGCAGCGCCGCCTCGAGCTGGATCTGCACGAACAACCGGCACAGGTGTGACTGCTCGCCGGCGAGCCACCGCAGTCGTTCGAGCGAGCCCTCGAGCGGAAAATCGGGGCGCTTGCCGGCCGTGAACAGCTCTATGGCGCGCAGCTTGTCGGCCTCGCTCAGCGAGAAGCGGCGCATTGCGGCGCGGGCCGCGTCGATTTCCTGGTCGGTGACGCGACCGTCGCTCTTGGCGACGTGGCCCATGACCTGGAACGTCGCCTCGAAGAAGGCCCGGCGCAGTTCTGCCGGACTGCCGTGGCCGGCGCCATCGGCGCCGATCGCCCCGGGTCGGCGTCGGCCGAGCGCTCCGCCGGTGCGTCGCGCCATGACGTCGAACTGGTGCCCGATCACGAACCCGACGATCGCCCCGAGCAGGCCGCGCCCGACGATGTAGCCCAGGATCGCGCCGATGATCTTCCCGTACCAGCCTTCGAGCATGCCTTCCGCGCAGGGCCACGCGTCCCCGGAGTCGTTACAATGCATCTTATCAGCACCGGTGGCTCCTCCATGCCCACGCTCACGTCCGATTCCACGCCTGCTTCGTCCGCGTCTTCCGTCGCCGGTGCAGGCATCGCGGGTTCGCCGCCGATGCACGAGTCGCGCCTGCAGGGGCTCACGCGCATCCACCAGGGCAAGGTGCGCGACATCTACGAGATTCCCGACGATCCGCACCACATGCTGATCGTCACGACGGACCGCTTGAGTGCGTTCGACGTGGTGTTGCCCGACCCGATCCCTGGCAAGGGTCGCGTGCTCACGAGCATCTCGAATTTCTGGTTCGCGCGCACCGGTCACATCCTGCCGAACCACCTCGCGGCACCCGACCGGCGCGACCTCACGAGGGTGGTCCCGAGTGCGGCCGATCGCGCGCTCCTGACCGATCGGGCGATGGTCGTGCGGCGGTTGAAGGCGCTGCCCGTGGAGGCCGTTGTGCGCGGGTACCTCATTGGCTCAGGCTGGAAGGACTACCAGCGCACGGGCGAAGTCTGCGGCATCCGGCTGCCCGCCGGCCTGCGCATGGCGGACCAGCTGCCCGAGCCGATCTTCACGCCGTCGACCAAGGCGCCGAAAGGCCAGCACGACGAGAACGTCGGCTTCGGCGAGATCGTCAAGCTGATCGGCGAGGAGCTGGCCATGCAGGTGCGTGACCGGGCGATTGCCCTTTACAAGTTCGCGGCCAGGCACGCACTCGCACGCGGCATCATCATTGCCGACACCAAGTTCGAGTTCGGCGTCGACGACGAGAACGGCGGCCGGCTCACGCTGATCGACGAAGCGCTCACACCCGACTCGTCACGCTTCTGGCCGGTGGACACGTACGCACCGGGGACGAGTCCGCCCTCGTTCGACAAGCAGTTCGTGCGCGACTACCTCGAGACGCTCGACTGGAACAAGACCGCGCCCGGCCCGAAGCTGCCGGCCGACGTCATCGAGCGCACGAGCGAGAAGTACGAGGAAGCGCTGCGGCGGCTGACCGCGTGATGTTGGAGTGACGTAACAGCGGCCGATGGGTCCGCCCGATTCCGGCGGCCTCGATCCCACCCGACATTTTCCACGGCGGGACGCCGTACGGAAAATGGGGACACTCCGAAATTTCCGGCCAACGATGAATTGCACCCCGACGGCGGCGCACGGAAATTCGGAGTGTCCCCATTTTCCGGCCACGATCAGGCGTGCCGTTCCGCCCACGCCGCGATCACGCGATGTAACTCGCGCACACCGTCCGTCAATGCGGCGGGCCCCGGCTGCAGGATGATCGACGACTTCACCTCGTGCAGTTCGCCTTCGCGCACGGCCGGCACGTCGTCCCAGCCCGCGCGCGCCGCCACCGCACGCGCCGAGAACTTCTTGCCGCACCAGGAACCGAACACGATGTCGGGCCCGCGGCGGGCGGCCTCGAGCCCGTCGACCAGGATGCGGTCCTTGCCGAGCGACTGACGCGACAGCTCCGGGAAGATGTCGTCGCCACCCGCAATGCCGATCAGCTCCGAGACCCAGCGAATGCAGGAGATCTGCGGCTCGTCCCATTCCTCGAAGTAGACGCGGGGTCGCCGCGGCAGTGCACGCGCGGACGTCGCGACCCGCTCGAGCCCGAGCGTCAATTCATCCGCAAGTCGCGCCGCTTTCGCTTCACAGCCGATCAGGCCACCGATCGTGCGGATGACGCGCAGGATCTCCGCGACGCTGCGCTGGTTGAACACGTGCACCTCGATGCCGTGACGCACGAGTTGCGCAGCGATGTCGGCCTGCAGGTCGGAGAACCCGAGCACGAGGTCGGGTTCGAGCGCGAGGATCCGGTCGATCTTCGCGCTGGTGAACGCGGACACGCGCGGCTTTTCCTTGCGCGCGCGCGGCGGTCGCACGGTGAACCCCGAGATGCCCACGATCCGGTGCTCTTCGCCGAGCAGGTACAGCGTCTCGGTCGTCTCTTCGGTGAGGCAGACGATGCGGGACGCATAACCGGTCGTGGCGTCGTGCGGCGGCGGGCTGGCGGATGACACGGTGTTTCCTGGCGCAGGGAGCGACAGCAGCATTGTGCCCGGAAGCGGGACACGCTTGCCTGCCGTGATCGCCCGTGCAAGGCTAGCCCCCGCTCATACGAACACGGACCCGCCTTGGCTTCGACGCCCCTGCTGCGCTCGCTGCACCTCCGCTTCGAGTACTGGCTCTTCGACCGCCCGGCCGAGGTCGGCGGGCCGGCGCTGCAGCTGGCCCTGTTTCCGCTGCGCTATCTCTACGCGCTGGTCCGCGATTTCATTCGCGGCGACCTGGGCCTGCGCGCCATGAGCCTCGTCTACTCGTCGCTGTTCGCGCTCGTGCCGATGATCGCGGTCTCGTTCGCCGTACTGACCGCCTTTGGCTACCACCGCGAGCTCGAGCCCGTGCTGTTCGAGTTCCTGCGGCCGCTCGGCGTGAAGGGCTACGAACTGACGGCCAACATCATGCAGTTCGTCGAGAACGCGCAGACCACCGTGCTCGGCACCGTGGGTTTCGTGTTCCTGTTCTACACCGTGATCATCATGATCCAGAAGGTGGAGGACGCGCTCAACTTCACCTGGCACGTCGAGCGCCCGCGCAGCCTCGCCAAGCGCGTCAGCGAATACCTCGTGATCATGCTGGTGGGCCCGGTGGTCGTCGTCGGCGCGCTCGTGCTGCTCACGAAAATCGAGGCCAGCGCGATCATGGCCCGTGTCCCGGGACTCGGCGGCGGTGCGGTCGAGACGGAGGGCCGTTCGCACGTCGCGCCGTACCTGATGATCATCACGCTGTTCTGGTTCATGTACTTCTACATGCCGAACACGCGGGTCAAATGGCAGGCCTCGCTCACCGGGGCGCTGTTCGGGGGCATCGTCTGGGTTTCGGTCGGCGCGATCTTTGCGCGCGTCGCGGTCTACGCCACCCAGACCGCGGCTGTGTACGCAGGCTTCGCGATCGTGCTGCTGTTCCTGGTCTGGTTGCACCTGAGCTGGCTCGTGATGCTGCTCGGCGGGCAACTGTCGTTCTACGTGCAGCATCCCGAGCACCTGCGCACCGGGCACGGCCCGATCCCGACCACGGCGATCCTGCGCGAGCGCATCGCGATGGGCGCCATGTACCTGATCGCGCAGCGCTTCCTCGATGGCGGCGAACGCTGGAAGGTCTCGGACCTCGCGGACCGCATGGACGTGCCCGCGTCGGTGCTCGACAGCGCCCTCTGCAACCTGGAGGAACGTGGTCTCGTGCTGACTGCGGAGGACGACACCGTCGCGCCCGCGCGCGACCTCGGCACGATCACGCTCGCCGACGTGCTCGATGCGGTCCGCCACGAGACGCCGAACCCGCGGCGACCAGAGCCGCACGGCGTGCCGGAGGCCGACGCCGCGGCGCTGGCGGCCGACGCCGCCATGCGTGAGAGCATGTGCAAGCGGACGCTGCGCGACCTGGTCAAACCACCGACTGGAGAAAATGGGGACACTCCGAATTCTGGTCGCTCGCCGCAATGAGCCGGAAAATTCGGAGTGTCCCCATTTTCCAATCGGCGTACCGACGGGAACGAAACGCCCCGTAGGAGTTCCGCCGACGTCGCCCGATGGCGACGCTTCGCGCCTCAACCTTCGCGCGCAACGGCGGTCTGTCTCGCGTGAGCTCGGCTGGGACGACCGGGAGGACGCGAACATGAAATCGAAATACTGTCCACAGTGCCGCGTGGAATCGCAGAGCGACGCCGACTGGTGCTGGCACTGCGGATATTCGTACGAAGACGCGGAACGGCGGGAGGCGCCGGCCGCGGACGAATCGATCGAGACTGACTCGAACGACGGAAATTTTCCCGCGTCCACCCCGAAATAGGAGGAAGGCGCCTGCAGTCAGTCGCCGGCGATCGTCAATTCCTCGAGCAGGATCGATCCCGTGCGAATGCCGCCGCGCACATCGATGTCGGAACCCACGTCGACGACGTGCCGGAACATGTCCTTGAGGTTACCGGCAATCGTGACCTCGTGGACGGGGTACTGGATCGCCCCATCTTCCACCCAGAATCCCGCGGCGCCCCGCGAATAGTCGCCGGTGACGCCGTTGACGCCCTGCCCCATCAACTCCGTGACCATCAGGCCACGGCCCATCAGCGCCAGCATCTCCTCGAACGAACGACCGCGCCCGTGCACGACGAGGTTGTGAGTGCCGCCGGCGTTGCCGGTCGTGCGCAGGCCGAGCTTGCGTGCCGAATACGTGCTGAGCACGTAGCCGAGCAGCACGCCGGCTTCGACGAGCTCGCGGTCGCGGGTCGCGACGCCTTCGTGATCGAAAGGCGCGCTGGCGAGCGCTCGCGCAAGGTGCGGACGCTCCGAGAGCGCGAACCAGTCCGGGAACACCTGCTCGCCCGCCGCGTCGAGCAGGAACGACGCGCGACGGTACTGGCTGCCGCCGCGAATCGCGCCGATGAAGTGGCTGACGAGCCCGCGCGCCGTCTCCGGCACGTACAGTACCGGCGCCTTCTGGGTGTGCAGCTTGCGCGCGTTGAGCCGGCGCACCGTGCGCTCGCCGGCACGACGCCCCACGCTTTCGGCGCTTTCGAGCTCGCGCCAGTCGCGCATCGTGCTGTACCAGTAATCACGTTCCATGTGCTCGCCCTCCGCACCCAGCACGGAGCAGCTCACGCTGTGCACCGTGCCCGGGTACGCCGCGAGAAAGCCGAGCGAGTTGCCGTAGGCGCGCACGCCGCGATGCGTGCTAACGCCGGCGCCCTCCGAATTCGTGATGCGCTTGCGGTCGACATCCATCGCCGCGGCCTCGCATGCGATCGCCATGTCGCACGCCGCCTCGGGCGAGACGTCCCATGGGTGCGAGAGGTCGAGGTCGGGGATATCGCGCGCGAGGTCCTGCAGGTCCGGCAGGCCGGCGCAGGGATCCTCGGAGGTGTACTTCGCAATCGTGCAGGCTTTCTGCACGGTTTCACGCAACGCCGCGGGCCGCACGTCGGCCGTGCTGGCGCTGCCCTTGCGCGTGCCGAAATACACGGTCACGCCCATGCCACGGTCGCGCTGGTACTCGACCGTCTCGACTTCGCCGAGCCGGGCACTGACGCTCAGGCCCACGTCCATGCTGATCGCCGCCTCGGCCTGGCTCGCGCCGAGCGCGCGCGCTTCCTCGAGTGCGAGCTCGACCAATGCGAGCAGGTCCGCGCCGTCGGAAACGAGTGCGGGCGTGCGGTCGGGCGAAACGGGCGTGCTCATCGTGACGGGTGCTTCATGGTGGGTGGAACGACGGGCGGACGAGGGGCAATTCGGCGATTCTAGCAGCGGGGCCGGGCTTCGCCGTGCGTGCTAGCATCCCGAAAGAGGCAGTTTCATGTCGCGCAAGCGGGCATTCAACGACGACGGGAACTTCGAGGCGCGTCCGGGCGAGGATGCCGCCGCGGTGGACGACGGGCCGAGCAAGAGCGAGCTCAAGCGCCAGGACCTGCAATTGCGCGAGCTCGGCGTCGCGCTCGTCGAACTGCCGGCGGCGGAACTCGAAGCGCTCGAGTTGCCCGAAAGGCTGTTCGATGCCGTGACCGCGTGCCGCACCATCAAGGCACACGGCGCACGGCTGCGGCAGGAAATGTACATCGCAAAAGTGCTGCGTCACGTCGACGTCGACTCGATCCGCGCGACGCTGGAGCGGCGCAGCGAAATCGACCGCCAGCGAGTGCGGCGCGAGCACGCGCTGGAACAGTGGCGCGAGCGGCTGCTGGCCGACGAGGCGGACGCCTGGACCGAACTTGCGGCCACGCTCGACGACCCGGCGGCGTTGCAACAGCTGCGTACGCTCGCCCGCCAGGCGCGGGCCGAAAAAGCCGCCTCACGACCGCCCGCGGCCGCGCGGCAATTGTTCCGCCGGCTTCGCGACATATTCACGACCGGCGGCGACGTTTAGAAGTATTTTTCGCCGGCCTGTACAATGCCCCGGTGAAACCGCTCGTTGGGATCATCATGGGGTCGACCTCCGACTGGGAGACCCTCAGGCACGCCGCCGAGATGCTCGAGCGCCTCGGCGTGCCGCACGAGGTGCGGGTCGTCTCCGCGCATCGCACGCCGGACCTGCTGTTCGACTACGCCGGGACCGCGCGTGAGCGCGGCCTGCAGGTCATCATCGCCGGTGCTGGCGGCGCAGCTCACCTGCCGGGCATGTGCGCAGCGAAGACGTCCCTGCCCGTGCTCGGTGTGCCCGTGCAATCGAAGACGCTCAACGGCCTCGACTCGCTGCTGTCGATCGTGCAGATGCCCGCGGGGATCCCCGTCGGCACGCTCGCGATCGGCGTCGCCGGGGCGACCAACGCCGCGCTGCTTGCGGCCTCGATCCTGTCGAACTCGAACCCGGCGGTCCGTGCGGCCGTCGACGCGTTCCGCGCCGCGCAGACCGACAAGGTGCTCGCGCAGCCCGACCCGCGCAGTCCCGTCATTTCGACATGAGAATCGGCGTCATCGGTGCCGGCCAGCTCGGACGCATGCTGGCCCTGGCAGGCTATCCACTCGCACTGCAGTTTCGTTTCCTCGACTCGAGCGCGGATTCGCCGGGCGGCCAGGTCGCGCCGATCGTGACCGGCGCGTTCGACGATCCGCAGAGCCTCGAGCGCCTTGCGGCCGAAGTCGACCTCGTCACGTACGAATTCGAGAACGTGCCGGTTTCCGCGCTGCAGCAGGTCTCGCAGACGCACGCCGTGCACCCGCCGGTCGATGCGCTGCGGGTGTCGCAGGACCGCCTCCTCGAAAAACAGCTGTTCGAGAAGCTCAGGATCCCGACGCCGCCGTTCCGTGCGGTCGAATCCCTCGACGAGCTGCGCGCGGCCGTGCGCGAGCTCGGCTACCCGTCCGTGCTCAAAACGCGCCGCCTCGGCTACGACGGCAAGGGCCAGCGTTACATCCGCAAGCCCACCGACGTCGAGGCGGCGTGGTCGGCGCTCGGCAACGCGCCGCTGATCCTTGAAGGCTACGTCGATTTCGAGCGCGAGGTGTCGGTCGTCGGCGCACGCAGCACGACGGGCGAGGTCCGCGCGTACCCGATCGTCGCGAACACGCACCGTGACGGCATCCTGCGCGTGACGCTCGCTCCGCACCGCCACCCGACGCTGCAGAAGGCCGCCGAGATGCACCTGAAGCGCGTCATGAAGCATTTCGACTACGCAGGCGTGCTCACGATCGAGTTCTTCGTCCAGCGCGGCCGGCTCATCGCCAACGAAATGGCGCCGCGCGTGCACAACTCCGGGCACTGGACGATCGAAGGCGCGATCACTTCGCAGTTCGAGAACCACCTGCGCGCGATCCTGGGCCTCCCGCTCGGCGAGACCGCGCCGGTCGGCCACGCTGCGATGATCAATTTCATCGGACAGTTGCCGCCACGCGACGACCTGCTCGGCGTGCCCGGCCTGCACTGGCACGATTACGGCAAGGCGCCGCGCCCGGGCCGCAAGATCGGCCACTGCACGGTCGTGGCGGCGAGCGCCGTCGAGCGCGACCGGCTGGTGCGCAAGGTGCTGCGGAAGATGCCGCGCTGAAGAAGCGGATAGAGAATAGCGGATAGCGGATATTAAGAAGACCGCCGCTTTTCCTGCACCATTCCCGCCGTGCGCGGGAAGCCGGCTGCGCGCAGCGCTTCCTACTATCCGCTATCCGCGTTCCTACTGTGACCAACGTCACAGTTCCGTCGGACCCGGCCTCCCGTATAGTAGCGGCCGGCAAAGAGCACCGGTCCTGCATGTACCTGGAACACTTCAAGCTCAAGGAACTGCCGTTCAGGCTTAGCCCGGACCCCGCCTTCCTGTACCCCAGCCAGATCCATTCGCGCGCCAAGGCGTACATGGAGTCGACGATCTGGTTCACGGACGGCTTCGTCGTCATCACGGGCGAGATCGGCTCCGGCAAGACCACCCTGATCGAGACGTTCCTCAAGGAGATCGACCAGGACGTCGTGGTCGCGCAGGTCAACCAGACGCAGGTCTCGCCGATCGAGTTCCTGCAGACGGTGCTCGCGCAGTTCGGCTTCAGTCCGTTCCGGATGCGCAAGGCCGAGTTGCTCGCGACGCTCAACAACTTCCTGATCGAGCAGTACGCCAGCGGACGCAAGGTCCTGCTGATCGTCGACGAGGCGCAGAACCTCTCGTACAAG
>DASUMQ010000314.1:0-3639 GCA_036277615.1 Steroidobacteraceae bacterium | reverse complement strand
GAAGAAACGCGAGCACTGCCCGATCGAAGGCGGCGAGACCGTCGCCGAGGTCGCGCACGCCCTGCGACAGGGGTTCGAACTCGTGCTGCATCCGACCCAGGTCGGCGGTGGCTTTGCGCGTCGCGTGCAGCGACACACCGGTTGCAAGCGCGAAGGCGCCGATCACGCACGCGAAACCGAGCACGAGCCACGCGGCGATCGGCAACCCGATCGTCCGGCTCTGCGACGGCCCCCGCGCAGACGCGGTTGGTGAATACACGACCACGCGTTCCTGGACATCCCCCACGGCGTCCGATAGTGCCGTTACGGTCCGTCAGGCTGTGAGCAGTCTGCGTCCGGATCAGGACCCAGTTCACGAAACACGGTCGGTGCGGTGCGCACGCGAGGCGGCGCACCCGTGACTATGTCAAACGTGGCTAGTCGCGCGCGGCGCGCGCGCGAACGCGCTGCGCGAGGCTGATGACGGCCACGACGACCAGGCCGGCAACGAGGCCGACGAGGGCGTTGAGCAGCATCGTGACCAGCCCGGACGCCGGGCGCGGCAGGTCGTGCGCAAGGCCTTCGATCACGTGATGCAGCGCCGGGATGCCGTGCGCGAGGATGCCGCCGCCGACGAGGAACATCGCCGCGGTGCCGGCGACGGACAGCGATTTCATCAGCCACGGCGTCGCGACCAGGATGCCGCGTCCGAGCGACTGCAGGGGAGCCGAGTTCGTGCGCACGAGCTTCAGCGCGCCGTCGTCGAGCTTGACGATGCCCGCCACGAGGCCATAGACGCCGGCGGTCATCAACAGCGCGATCCCGACCAGCACGCCGATGCGCAGGCCGAGCGTCGCAGTGGCGACCGTGCCGAGCGTGATGACGATGATTTCCGCCGACAGGATGAAATCGGTGCGTATCGCGCCCTTGATCCGGTCCTTCTCGAACGCGACGAGGTCGACGGCCGGATCGAAGACCGCTTCCGTGAGTTCCTTGCGGTGCTCTTCCTCCTCGGCGCGGTGCAGGAAGCGATGGACGATCTTCTCGGCGCCCTCGAAACAGAGGTACAGGCCGCCGATCATCATCAACGGCACGATCGCCCAGGGTGCGAGCGCGCTGATCAGCAGCGCCGCCGGCACGAGGATCGCCTTGTTGATGAGCGAGCCCTTCGCCACGGCCCAGACGACCGGCAACTCGCGTTCCGCGCGAATGCCGGTGACCTGCTGCGCGTTGAGCGCCAGGTCGTCTCCCAGCACGCCCGCCGTCTTGCGCGTGGCGACCTTGGTGAGGGTGGCAACGTCGTCGAGGACGCTCGTGATGTCGTCGAGCAGGGCGAGCAGGCTGGTGGCCATTGCGAGGCTTCGGGGTATCGGGGTGGGGGCGCGCTAGTGTGCCGCTTCGTGGCGCACCACGCACGTGGGGCCGGGCGGTCTCAGTCGAGGTCGACCTCGAGCGTCTCGTCCGCGTCGAGCCCGACGTTGCGTGCGCCGCGAAACCGCAGGTCATCGTCCGCGCCGAGTTCCTCGTCGGCGCCGCGGCAGGTCGCCGCGACGGTGTAGTCGCCGGGCTCGACGTTGCGCACGGCATAGCGCACATCGTCGCTCGTCGTGCCGGGTGAAACGCGCACGGTTGCGTACGGCTCCGGCCCGGCGCCATCGAGGTCGTCCGGCACCACGTCGCGCCCCGTGTACAGGTAGACCGCGCCATCGCGCTCCAGCGGTTCGTCGTCCGGGCACTCGACGCTGACCCGGCCCGAGAGGTCGGCGGTCCGGTTCGATTTCACGGCACGCAGCGCGGGGGTCAGCGTGAACTCGTCGTTCGCATCGTCGAACGCGAGCGATTGCCGCAGGTCGAGCGTCAGCGTGTACGCGTCCGAGCTCCGTTCGTCGTCGGCCACGGCGAAGTTGACGTCGGCGAACGCGCCGTCCTGCAGCGTCATGGGGAATTCGTCGCCTGCGGTGTCGACCACGATTGCATCGAAGTCTGCGTCGAACAGCAGCCGCACGCCGGTGTAGTCGCCCGCGTCGAGCGTCTCGTCGGTGAACATGCGCAGCGGATCGCCGTCGACGAGGTCCATGAGGTCGACCGGTTCGCCGTCCCTGAAATCGAGTGTCCTCGTCCCGCCGCCGGACAACTCGAACTGCAGGCCGAGCAGGCTCACGCGCACCTCGGCGATCGCCGGATCCGCCGGTGCGTGCGCCGCGAGGTCGTTGGTGAAGGTGCCCTCGCAGCCAGCGAGCAACGCGAGCCCGGCGACGAGCGAGACCGCGGCGTTCAGCCGGTAGCGCGACGCGCACATGGATGCCGGAGCCTCCTCGGAGCCCAGGGACGTGTTTTCGTCAGTTGCATCGTAGCCGGGGCTTTTGAGGTGAGCCAGCCGGCAGGCGTGGACAGCCGGCGGACCCGACAGAATCAGAAGAGCAGGGCCCCGGCGTCGCCGGGACCCCGATCTGTCGAGCCGCCGCTGCTGCAGCTCAGAGCAGCCAGTCCGGTCGCGCCTGGTCGGGCTTGCTGTAGTCGCAGACGCCGGACGGGAAGATCTGCTCGAGCGTCGTCACCTGCTCGGTGCTCGGCACCCATGGCGCATAGGTGCCGTCCATGACCGCCTGCTTGACCGGTTTGAGCGCGCACTTGTAGATGCCGCCCTCGATCGGGGCACCCGCGACAATCCGCGAGGTCGCGTAGATCGGAAAGCGCTGCGTGCAGGGGCCTGCCGGCTTGTCGTCGAGAATGCCGTCCCACGCGTCGTCGCCTGCGTAAATGAGCTGGCCCTGCACGTCGAAACAGCTGTCGACCGCGCGGGCCGGGCGGTTCGCCCGGATGCCCGCGCCCGGATTCGCCCGGATGTTCTTCATCCACTCGTCCATGACCGCCACCGCGTCGAGGGTCTGGCTCGCCTTCGGCGTGCCCGGAACCGTGTCGGTGAACCAGATCACGAGCGCGTCGCTGTTGCCCATGCGATCCAGGACGCGCTGTCGGACCGCGAAACTCTGGTGCACGTTGTGCATGTCGAGTTCGCGTTCCATGTACTGGCGGTGGTCGATCGCCGGGCGCTCGAGCTGGCCGCTGAAGACCATGCCGCGATCGTAGACCGCGCGCATCGCACTGAAGACGCCCTCGGTGCGCGGTGCCGGTTGATCCGGGGCGCTGGCGAGCCGCATGTTCTTGCGGCTCCACGGGTCGAAATATCCCGGGATCGAGAGCGCCTTGCCGATCTCCGCAGGAGTCGTGCCGAAAAACGGAAACGTCTCCTGCACCATCTCGCTCGGGTGCCTCCACCCGCCGATGCTCCAGTTGACGTTCAGGAACTCCTGCGGCGTGATCTTGCCTTCCTTGAGCGAGCGCAGGCCGTACTGCACACCGACGTTGTCCCACGTCGGCAGCGCCGCGCCCGTGCCGTCCACGCCGTAGATGTTGCGCAGGTCGTCGTAATGCGTCCAGCGGATGGCCGCGATGTCCGATTGCGGCACCCAGTTCTGCTGGTTGGCCGCCTGCCCGTACCAGGGATTCATCGCGAGCGGCGTCAGGCCGCGCCACGCCGGGATGCATTCGCTCGAACCGATCGCGGTGCTGTAGCCCAGCGCGACCTTGAGCGGGGCGAGCGGATCGTTGACCCTCGTGTTGACCCCGCCCGGTGGATTCTCCTCGGCGTTGAAACCA